>DATGAD010000448.1:0-7999 GCA_035313725.1 Alloacidobacterium sp.
CGCGCAGTGCCCCCTAGCCCCTTTGTGCGGCTAGGCATTGGAGACGATTGCGCGGTCTTGCGCCCTCCAACGAGCAGCGAAATCGTTGTCACCACAGACTTGTCTCTGGAGCAGGTTCATTTCCGGCGAGACTGGCACGCACCCGAATCGGCTGGCCACCGATGCCTGGCACGCGGCCTGAGCGATCTCGCGGCCATGGGTGCGCAGCCCATGGCGGCATTCCTTTCGCTCGCCGTCCCGATAGAACTGACGGGTGCCGACCGGGGACCAAGCTGGCTGGACCGCTTTCTGAACGGGCTGCTAGCGCTCGCCGACCAGCACCATGTTCCGCTCGCTGGCGGCGATACGGCACAGTCGCCTCTTTTTGACGAAGCAGGCTCGAAGCAAACGGGCATGGTCGCAGCAGACATTGTCCTCGTGGGGGCAGTTCCGAAGGGCCGTGCCCTTCTTCGATCCGGCGCGAAAGCGGGAGATCTTCTCTACGTCACCGGCGCTCTAGGGGGGGCAGAGGCAGAACTTCTCGCCCTCGGACGCAACCCGCAGGCCTTTCGCAAACTCACGAAAGCAGCCCCAAAGCATCCGCATCTCTATCCCGAACCGCGTCTTGCCGCCGGAGCAAAGCTTCTCGCGCTGCGCACAGCAACGGCTGCAATTGATGTAAGCGACGGCCTCTCCACCGATCTCGCGCACCTGTGCGAAGAGTCAGGATTAGCCGCCGAGATCGACACGGCAGCCATCCCCGTCCACGCCTTGGCAGAGAAAGTGGAGAAGGACGGCTGGATTCCCTCGGCGCTGTACCTGGCACTGCATGGCGGCGAGGATTATGAACTCCTCTTCACCGCATCTCCGCTGACAAAAGTACCGGCAAAGATTGCCGGAGTGCCTATTCGCGCCGTCGGGCGCATGAAGGCGCATCGTAAAGGAAAGCCGTTCATCGAAATGATCGGGGCAGACGGCAAGCGCACATCGCTCGATGCTGGTGGCTGGGAGCATTTTCGCTAAGGCCAGGACAAATTAGACATTTTGCCTATTTTGTCTAAAATAGATAAATGCGATACGTTTCCGCCACAGATGCGAAGCAAGGATTAGCAGCGCTGCTGGACGCGGCGCAGCGTGAGCCTGTCATGATTCGCCGCCACGAGCGCGATGTGGCCGTCCTTCTTTCTCCGCAGGAATATGAGCGTCTGCGCGACCTGAACACAGCGGAATTTCAGCGTTTCTGCGATCGAATTGCAGCGCAGGCTGCGGAACGCGGCATGAATCCGGACGTCCTCAACCGGCTGCTCTCCGATGAGGACTAGGCAGCGCATCGTTGTCGACACGAACACGCTTGTCAGCCGCCTCCTCCTACCCGATTCCACACCGGCGCAGGCAGTGCGCAGGGCGGTTGATTCCGGGCAGTTACTCGTTTCCGAAGCCACCATGCTTGAACTCATGGAGGTTCTTGGACGTCCGAAGTTCGACCGCTACATATCCCTTGAAGATCGACGAAGCTTTTTCCAGCTGTTGATCTGCATCGCAGAACTTGTTCCCATCAACTATGTGGTGCATGCCTGCCGAGACCCAAAAGACGATAAGTTCCTGGAGCTGGCAGTAAATGGCCAAGCTCAAACCGTCATAACCGGAGATGCCGATCTTCTCGCACTCCATCCATTTCAAGGCATCGCGATTCTC
Source organism: Alloacidobacterium sp. (assembly GCA_035313725.1). GTDB lineage: Bacteria > Acidobacteriota > Terriglobia > Terriglobales > Acidobacteriaceae > Alloacidobacterium. The sequence goes on from DATGAD010000448.1 coordinate 1,675, forward strand.
ACTCCATCCGAATATCTGAAGGATCCCGCAAACTGAAAGCCCCTTTCTCACCGCCGCCCGCGCAGGGCGCATTTGTTGTTAGCATTTTGAATGTATGCACACAAACAAGACGCGCGTTCGCTTCGCGCCTTCGCCGACGGGGCTGCTACATGTAGGCAACGCCCGCACGGCGCTTTACAACTGGCTGGTGGCCCGCCACGCGGGCGGACAATACATTCTTCGCATCGAAGACACGGACGTTGAGCGCAGCAAGGAAGAGCACGAAACACAGCTCATCGAAGACCTGCACTGGCTCGGTCTTGAATGGGACGAGGGCCCGGAGATTGGCGGCCCACACGCTCCCTATCGGCAGTCGGAGCGGCTTGCGATCTACGACGAGCACACCCAGCAACTATTGAAAGAAGCCAAAGCCTATCGCTGCTTCTGCACCTTCGAAGAGCTCGAAGCGGAGCGCCTGCGCGCTGTCGCCGAGCATCGTCCGCAGGTCTATTCCGGCAAATGCCGTGTGATTTCCGAAGCAGATTCCGCCGCGCGAGCCGCAGCCGGAGAGCCCTTTGCAGTGCGTCTCCGCATTCCCGATCGCCCGCTGCGTTTTCACGATATCGTGCGTGGCGAGGTTGAGTTCGCCAGCGATACGGTCAGCGATCCGATCCTGGTTCGGTCCAGCGGCGTGCCCGTCTACAACTACGTAGTGACCGTCGACGACGCGCTTATGGAGATCACGCACGTGATCCGCGGCGACGACCACATCTCGAATACGCCGAAGCAGGTTGCTATCTACGAAGCCTTCGGATGGTCTGTGCCGCAGTTTGCGCACTTGTCGACGATCCTCGGCAGCGACCGCGAGCGCCTTTCAAAACGTCACGGAGCCACGTCCATTGCCAGCTTCCGTGAAATGGGCATTCTGCCAGAGGCGCTGGTGAATTACCTTGCCCTGCTGGGCTGGGGTGCGAAGGACGGCACCAGCGAAACCTTCACGCCGCAGGAGCTGATCAAGGAGTTCGAACTGGAGCGCGTAACCGCGTCGCCTGCGGTCTTCGACTTCGACAAGCTGCACTGGCTCAATCGTCACTACCTCAAAGCGGCCGATCCGGCGCGCGTTCTCGAATTGGCGTGGCCCTACTTCGAAAAAGCAGGCCTCTTGCCCGCGCGCTCTTCTGCCGATCAGGAAACTGTGCAGTGGTTCGGCAAACTTGTCGCACTCTTTCTGCCTTCCATCGATCGCCTGGAGCAGTTGCCGGAGAAAGCGCAATTCGTCTTCAACTTCAACGCATCCGCTGCAAAAGAAAACGCGGAGAATGCGACCGTTCTGCAATCAGATACCGCGCAAAAGGTCCTTTCAGCCTTTGCGCAGCGCGTACGCCGACACGAGGGCGCAATAACACCGGAACAGTTCAAAGCCTGGATGAACGAGATCAAGGCCGAAACCGGAGCAAAGGGAAAAGATCTGTTCCATCCCGTGCGCATCGCACTTACCGGAGCGCATTCCGGGCCGGAATTCGATAAGCTGATTCCGATTTTTGAAGAAGGCACGCGTTTGCCGATTCCTGTCCCGGTGCCGAGCGCGCGCGAGCGGGTCGAGCAATTTGTGGCCTAGTCCCATGATGAGCGTCTATTGGATCCAACATGACCGACGGCCACACCTTGCCATCGTCGCGCGGCCGCGTGGTGCAGAGCGGCTGGAAACTGATCTGCAGGTAGTGAAGTCGTCGGGCATCGACATTCTCGTTTCTCTGCTTCCAGCTGACGAGGCCAGCTATCTGGGCTTGTCGAGAGAGGCCGAGTTTGCGCAGAAAGTCGGCATGGAATTCATCTCGTTTCCGATTCCCGATCGCGCGACCCCTGCGAACAGGGAGAATTTCTGCAAGCTGATCTCGTATCTCGCTGAGGCAGTCCAGGCTGGAAAACATGTCGGGGCGCATTGCCAAGGCTCTATTGGACGGGCCACAGTGACGACCGCTTCTGTCCTGATCGAACTGGGCTGGAACGCGGAACATGCCCTGCGCGTGATCGAAGAGGCTCGTGGCTACCCCGTTCCGGACACAGAAGCGCAACGACGCTGGATTCTTCAGTTCACGCCATGTTCAGAGAGTTGATATGGCAAGCCAAACGATGAAGCCGACCCTCGACCTCACCTTCCCACACAGTTGGTCCGCCGAGATATTAGAAAAGCGCCCACTGATTGCGCCCGCGCGGCAGTTTGTATATCCACAACAGGTAGAAGAGGTCGAACGCGGCGCGTTGGAGCTTTTGCTAAAGCCAATCGAGGGCGATGCCTTCCTCGCCACGTGCGCTCTTGGCTTCGCCGATCCATCTGCACCCACCGGCGTCTGGAGTTGTCCCAATCCTGACTGGCTCTGCGCCGCGTCAGGCGGATATGCGTACCTCATCCACACACTCCAGCCACAGCAATGGACCATGATCCCGTATCGCCCCGTGCTAAACGTACGTGCTCTGCCCGAACAGCAGTTGCTGCTCTTCATCGGACACCACTCCATCCTCGCCTGGGGGCGCGATGGGCAAGCTTGGCAGTCTGAGCGCGTCTCATGGGAAGGCATCGAAGTCACTGACATCGTCGGCGACACGCTCTGCGGCCTCGGCTGGGACCTGATCACCGACAAAGACGTCGCCTTCGCCATCGACCTCAAGACCGGAGAACACACCGGCGGCGTCACTTGTTAATCGAATAAAAACTCAAAGCTGCGTCACCCTGCTCCAGTAAACGATAGCGCCGCAACTTCCCATATTCATCCTCAAGTGTCTGTTTGCGATGATGCTCCGCGATCACAGCCGCATCGTCGGCGAGCAGAGAATCGTACTCGCCGCCCAGCAATCCCAGCACCAGCGCGTATTCCTCCGCAGCCTTGTAAGGCGGATCGAGAAACACGACATCGAAACGCAGTCCCTGTTCCGCAAGGCGCTTCACTGATGACGCCGCGCCGCGCGTTTCCAGCTGCCAGCCTTCACGAATTCCGAGAGCACTCAGATTTGCGCGAATTGCGGCAGCCGCCGGAGCAGCCTTCTCGACGAACACCACGCGTCCAGCCCCGCGGCTCAGCGCCTCGATTCCGTTCGCACCCGACCCAGCATACAGATCAAGAAACACAGCGCCTTCAATACGCGGCGCAAGCACATTAAAGAGTGTCTCGCGCAAGCGATCGCTGGTAGGCCGCGTATCGAGCCCGCGCGGAGCAGTCAGCGTACGCGAGCGAAATTTTCCTGCAATCACGCGCATCGTTTCGATACTAGCGCAGCTCTCGTCAACGATTTTCCGTGCAAGCGCGTACACAACCCCGCCAGCATACAATGGCTGAAGTAGGCTTTTTAAGGAAAGAGGACGAACGGCAAATGCGTGGTTGGTCATTTCCCCTGGGGCGCTGGTTAGGAGTGGATTTGCGCATCCACACCTTTTTTCTGTTGCTCCTTGGCCTCTGCCTGCTTTCGACAACATTGGTGAACGTCGACTCCTGGCGGGCCATCATGCTGTGGCTGGTCCTGCTGCTGGCCGTGGTCGTACGGGAAGTTGCGCGCGTCATTGTCGCCGCATACTATGGCGTGCAGTTGCGCAGCATTCTTCTGCTGCCCATCGGCGGCCTTTTCTCGTATGCGAATCCAGACAGCGCAGAGCGCGCCAGCAGCGGCAGTATACAGACCTGGCTGGCCGTCGTTGGACCTCTGGCCAATTTCGGATTCGCCATCGCCATCGGAACGCTGATTGCCGGGGCCGCGCCTCAAGTGGCTCTATTTGCCCGGCCTTGGGTCACGCCCACGCACCTCATGCGCTCGGCCGTCTGGCTCAACGTGATTCTCGGCATCCTGAACCTCATCCCAGCGTATCCGCTGGATGCGGGCCGTATCCTGCGCAGCGGCTTCAGCCGTACGCGCGGCGCGGCACAGGCCACGCGTGCTGCTTCCGGAGTGGGCCAGATTCTCGGCGCAGTCGCCGTGCTCGGCGGCATTGCTCTGCTTCTCATTCCCAGCTCCGGCCTCGGCAGCAGCCTGAGCCCGTGGCTGATCATGGGCGGCTTTTTCATCTTCGTCGGCGCACAGCTTGAAGATCAGGGCGTCATGTTCCAGTCCGTTGTCGACACGGTCACGATGCGCGACGTCATGCTCACTGATTTCTCCACCCTCGCGCCATCCGACACGCTCGAAGACGCACTCTACAAAGCCATCCACAGCCTGCAGGACGAATTCCCGGTAGTGCGTGGCGCGAACCTCGTTGGCATCGTCTCACGGCAGGGAATTCTCGAAGCGCTGCGCAGCGAAGGCAATGGCTACGTGCAGGGCGTCATGTCGCGGACCTTCCAGGTAGCGCGGCCCAATGATTCGCTCGGCTCGATGATTCGCCGCATGGCAGGTGGCCGCATGTCGCTCATCCCTGTAACGGAAGACGATCGCGTGATCGGCATCGTGACCTTGCAGAACCTGATGCACAGCATGGGCATGCTGGCTGAACACAGGCGCCTCAAGCGCGAGAACGGATAATGCCCGACGACGAAAGCGACAGTCTGATTGAAGAACAACCGAACCAGCCTCTCGCACCGGGTCTCTATCTCGTTGGCACGCCCATCGGCAACCTCGGAGACATCACGCTGCGCGCCATCCGCGTGCTGCGTTCAGCAGATCGAATTGCCTGCGAAGATACGCGCCAGACGCAAAAGCTGTTGAATCACTTCGGCATCACCACGCCGACCATCAGCTGCCACGAGCACAACGAGGCTGAGCGCATCCCGGAATTTCTGGCCGCCATGCAGAAAGGCGCGCGCATCGCTATTGTCTCCGATGCAGGCATGCCCGGAATCTCCGATCCCGGCATGCACCTCGCCGCCGCGGCAATCGAAGTAGGCATCGCAGTTCATCCCATCCCCGGCGCGAACGCCGCGTTAAGCGCGCTGGTCGCCTCCGGCCTTAACACGGAGCGCTTCGCCTACGCCGGTTTTCTGCCCGCAAAGGCCGGCCAGCGCCGCGCCGAGTTGGAACGGCTGGCCGCAAGTGTCGAAGACGGCACGACACTCGTCTTCTATGAAGCCCCGCACCGCATCCTGGAAACCCTCGCTGACGTGCAGGCAGTCTGGGGCGGGCAATGCCGCGTCGTCGTCGCCCGCGAACTGACCAAGCTACATGAGGAATTTCTTCGCGGCAGCGCAGCCGAAGTCGCGGCAGATCTGACCCAGCGCGACCGCATTCGCGGAGAGATTACGCTACTGGTCGAAGCGCGCGCTTTGCCAACAGATACAGCTTCAGTAAGTATTTCCACGCGTGTTGAAGAGTTGCAGAAGACAGAAGGCCTCGACGAAAGAGATGCACTCAAACGCATTGCCCGAGAGCGTGGCATGTCCAAAAGCGATATATACCGAGAGTTGCAGCGCGAACGGGCCAAACGCTAGTTGACAGGGTCCTTATCTCAGTCCCGGCGTCAAAAAGCAGGAGTGGGACCGGACGCATATTAGCCTTAACTTTCGCGCGTTCGCATCCCCCAGACAGCATTTCGATAGAATTATTAACAAACGGGATGAAGCACTAAAGTATCCTCTACTCCTGAAACGAGGTTCTTGAACATGGCAACTGCAACACTCGAACGTGTCGCGCCTGAGTACAAAGTAGCCGACATGTCCCTGGCCGACTGGGGACGCAAAGAGATTTCGATCGCCGAGCATGAGATGCCCGGCCTCATGTCGATCCGGCGCAAATACGCCGCGGAAAAGCCCCTTGCCGGCGTCCGCGTGACTGGTTCCCTCCACATGACCATTCAGACCGCCGTGCTCATCGAGACGCTGGTCGATCTTGGCGCCGAAGTACGATGGGCGAGCTGCAACATCTTCTCGACGCAGGATCACGCTGCTGCCGCTATCGCCGCCGCTGGCGTTCCTGTCTTCGCCTGGAAGGGCGAATCGCTTGAAGAGTACTGGGACTGTACCTACCAGGCGCTGAAGCATGCCGGCAGTACGGGCCCGCAGCTTGTTGTCGATGACGGCGGCGACGTAACCCTGCTGATTCACAAGGGCTACGAACTCGAAAATGGCGATGGCTGGGTGAATACGCCCTCGTCCAACCATGAAGAACAGGTCATCAAGGATCTGTTGAAGCGCATTCACGCCGAAGACCCGCAGCGCTGGCACAACGTGGTGAAGGAATGGCGCGGCGTTTCCGAAGAGACGACGACCGGCGTTCATCGCCTCTACAAGATGATGGAGCAGGGCAAACTCCTCATCCCTGCCATCAATGTCAACGACTCGGTGACCAAGTCGAAGTTCGACAACCTCTACGGCTGCCGCGAGTCGCTGGCGGACGGCATCAAGCGCGCCACCGACGTCATGGTCGC
>DATGAD010000449.1:0-2324 GCA_035313725.1 Alloacidobacterium sp.
TCAGGTTGACCGATCCCGGCACAACCAGGCACGGGCGCCGCATTCACGGATTACACCGTGATCGCCAGTTACGCTCGAACGTTCTAGGAGACAACCACCGAGCCAGCGTCGTAGAGAGAAGCAGAAACATCAGATGCTCTAGCATGAAAGCGTGATCTACACGCATGCAGGAGTGATCGTAGCCGCGATACTGGCTCTGACACCTCTGCTTCTCTTCGGTTTTGCAGGTGAGCGTTGCGTGGCTGCGCTAAGCCGGCAACCTCTGGCCCTTAGACTCCTGCTTCCTGCTGCTTGTGTCATTCCCCATCTGCTCGTTTGCTGCCCGCTTCACTTGTTTCGCCTAAGGTGGCTCGCACTCTATTTGCTCTTGCCAATCGCGGTCGCTGCGCTACTCGCAATGGCGGCAAAGCTCGACCCACAGCAACGGGGACACGCGCTCGATTTCTCGTGCTCTTCTCTCTTGGGCTGGCGGTCGACCTGCGTTGGTTTGAACCCGCGTGGCCACATGCCCTCGTTGCAATAAACAAGGTGCTCCTGCTCGACACCGGTCTCTACGGCTTTCACGTCATCCGCCAACTCGACTGCGTGGGATTTGATCTCCGCTGGAGACTGACGGACTGGAAGACCGGCTTGCGCGAACTGCTCTTCTACATGCCAATTGCAGTCGCTCTTGGTCTCGCTATCAGCTTCCTGCACTGGCACGGACACATCACTCGCCCGTGGCTCTTGCCCGGCATCTGGCTCTTCACCTATCTCCTGATCGCACTGCCCGAAGAAATCTTCTTCAGGGGATGGATGCAGAACCTCTTCGAGCGCCGCATCGGGCGCACAGCATCGCTGGCGGTCACGGCGGTCCTCTTCGGGCTCTCGCACTTCAATAAACGCGCGGCGCACTTCAACTGGCGCTACGTTCTTCTGGCAGCGATCGCCGGCATCTTTTACGGACGCGCGTGGCGCTCCGACAGAAGAATCGCAGCCTCATCGATCACCCACGCGTGCGTGGATACCCTATGGGGCGCGCTGCTTCGCTGAATGGCTCGATGCCTGGGCTGGTAGCGCAGATAGCCAAGCCCCACGCGCATGTGATGATGCATGGCATCCGGAACCGTAACGGCCACACAAAGGCCAAGGATGCCGTGCGCCAGCCCCAGCGCATACAGATTGCGATAGCGAAGAAAGAACGGGCAGGCAATCAAAGCCCAGATCAGCGTAAGCCCAATCAGCACAGGGTTGGGAATGTGAGCAATCGCAAACAGCAACGCCGCCGCCGCAATCGCCAGTGACCGCCGCGGCAGCAATCGCACCAGTCGGGTCAGCACAAAGACCTGCACCAGGAACTCCTGCACAAATGACCAGATCAGGTATCCGATCACGCGCGTCCGCGCCGGCATGCGTCCCACTCCGGGAAGTCCATGGAGCGTGCCGAGTTCCTTCGCCGCCACAACAGCGAGGACAGCGAGGGCCAGGGCTGCCGCAACAATCCAGAGCGACCGCCTCGTCTCAGTGGGTGCAAGACCAAGAGATTGCAGCTTTTCCCGGCGCAGTACCGTGATGCCGACAACCGCTACAATTGCCAGCCAATAGAGAATCCGCTGCGCCGGCATTGGCGTCCAGATGACAGCCAGAATCAGACCGTAGGCTGAAATGAGTTCCAGCAGATCGCGGAGCCGGGAATCAGGAGGGACAGTCACCAATTTCTCGCGCTGAAGGGTATTCCGCCCTTCAGCGAAGCACTAAGAGAGAAATAATAACCGAAAATTAATATTGATGACTGGCAACAGAGATTTAGTTACTCGCAGCGTGTGCGTTGCTCTGCGCAATACGCACGCCGCTCAGGCTGCTCACGTAGCGTGATACTCCGCGATACAGCGATTCGGCGATGCGCTCGCGGTATTCCGGATCGCGAAGCTCATGCGCGTCGTCTGGATTGGTAAGAAATGAAATCTCTGCCAGAATCGACGGCATGTTCGCACCGATAAGCACGACGAAAGGCGCCTTCTTCACGCCGCGATCTTTCATCCCCGGATTGCCGTCTTCAAGCCCCGTATAGAGGCTTTGCTGCACATCAAACGCAAACTCGCGCGACTCGCTGATCTTATCCTGCAGCGTGATCTTTTTCACCAGATCCGAAAGCTGATGAATCGACTGATCGGAGACGGCGTTTTCGCGCGCCGCAACTTCAAGCGCGTCGGCAGAGGTGGTGAAATTCAGATAGTACGTCTCAACGCCGCGCGCCGACGAGTCAGAGCTTGAATTCGCATGAACGGAGATGAAGAGATCCGCCTGCGCCTTGTTGGCGATTGCCGTGCGCGTCTCCAGCGGAA
>DATGAD010000450.1:0-5308 GCA_035313725.1 Alloacidobacterium sp.
GTGAGGCGGATGCGGCTGCAGTGTCCGCAGAATGCCTGGGATACGGGGGCGATGATGCCGATTTCGCCGATGCCGTCGTCGAAGGTGTAGCGCTGCGCTGTTTCGCTGAGGGCATTTGCTTTCAGGGGGACGACAGGGCGGAAGGTACTGAGACGGTCAAGCAATTCGCGGACGGGTATGACGGTTTCCGGCGTCCAGAGGCGGTCTTCTTCCAGCGGCATGAACTCGATGAAGCGGACGATGACGCCTTCATCGCGAGCAAACTTCGCGAAGGGGACGATCTGGTCTTCATTGAAGCCGCGCAGGAGAACGCAGTTCACTTTTATCGGGCCGAGGCCTGCGCGTTGCGCGGCGCGGATTCCCGCGCGGACCTTATGGAAACTGCCGGGAACACGGGTGATGCGGGCGAAGATGTCTGGATCGACGGCGTCCATGCTGACTGTGACGCGGGTTAGGCCGGCGTCTTTCAGCGGCTGCGCCATTTCGGCCAGGAGATGGCCGTTCGTGGTCATGGCCAGGTCAAGCGGATGTCTGTCGGCGGCCGTCTTCAATTTGGCAAGCTCGCGGACCATGTCCGGCAGGCCTTTGCGCAGGAGCGGTTCTCCGCCGGTAAGTCTTACCTTCTCAATGCCGAGATCGACAAAGATGCGGACGATGCGCAGGTAATCGGCGATGGGAAGCTCGGAGTATTGGGCGCCATCATTTCCGGTGCGGCAGTAGACGCATTTGTAATTGCAGCGGTCGGTGACCGAGACGCGAAGGTCGGTGATGGCGCGGCCGTGCTTGTCGACGAGGCGCGAGTGGCCGTTCGGTTGGCTCTGATTCAGGTCGAAGCTGGGGACGGATACCGCCATGTACTATCTCACTCTATTCGATGCGCGAGCCTATAAGCCAGCTACAGGCTATCGCACTGGCTGGATTGGGGTGAGCACGTTCTTGTTCTCAGGCGAGGGCGGATCTACGCCAAAATCCCATACATCGAGGTTTACTTCCTGCGGCGTGAGAACCTCCATCAGGGCGTATTCGCCGAAGCTGAGGGGCTCTTTGGGCACGACTTTCATCCAGTGGCCGCCGGGCATGATCTGGCTTGTGGTTTCGACGATGTTTTCTGAGTGCGAAACCTTGCCGAGCATGCTGATATTCATGGCGGCTACGACGCGGAGATTGCGATGCTGCTGTACGCGCACGATGACGTAGTGACTGGTTGGCGAGCTGTAGTTATTCTTATCTTTTTCTTTTGAGCTTGCTCCGTGGGTGTCGACTTTAAGCGCGTCTTCGGGTGCGGTGTTGTCGTCGTTTACGTCGAGGGCGACATAGAGTTCGGGCTGGTTTACGTGCAGCTGGACTTTCGCATGGTCGCCATCGATCTGGATCAGTTGCTTTGAACCTCCCATGGGATTGATGGCCGCTTTCAGCACGTTGTGGCCGAGATCCTTGTTCAGGTCTCCATTGCTTTGTGGCATGCGGACCAGTTCCGGAGTGCCATGATAGTTGTCGAGCACCCAGACGCCGCTTTCATCGGGAAGGCGGAGGCCGGGTGAGACGACGGGCATGCGGGCACGCTCAGATGCGCGCTCTGCTGCTTCTTCCTTGTCGACTTCGGCCGCGTCGCTTTGCTGGGCTTTCTCGCGGGCAGCTTCCGCGGCGGCCAGCGCTCCGGGCTCGTGCTCCTTGTTCCATTTGTCGGTTGCCGGCCAGTCGATCAGGTTGCTGGGCACTTCTTCCCACTCGCCGCCGCGCTCGGCGCTCTTGTAACGGACGCGATCGCCCACGACCTGATACTGGGAGACGACCTGGTAGGTGCCGTCCTTGAGAATGAGGCGTTTATTCGCGGTCTGGGCGAGGCAGGGCAGGATGCAGAGCACCAGCACGGCGATCAGGATGGAAGCCAGGCGTTTCATGGGCCGTCTTTTAGACGAAGATGCGTGGGGTCGCGTCACTTGCGTTCTCTTTTATATCGCACACTGAACCTGAAGTTACCGGGGGGTTCGGGTAGGCACGCTCTAAGTCTAAGTGTTTTCAGTCTCGGCACCGCCTCTCTTTGTCCTACTTTATTTCTCTGTGAATTCCGGATAGAATCAATTGTGCCTACCTGGTACGCCAATCAAAACAACAAGAAAAAGGTGAAGCAGCGATGTCCGCAAAGTACATCTTTGTGACCGGCGGAGTTGTGTCCAGCTTGGGAAAGGGTTTAGCCGCTGCGTCGATCGGCTGCCTGCTGGAAGCGCGAGGATTGAAGGTCAACCTGATGAAGTTTGACCCATACCTCAATGTCGATCCGGGGACGATGTCGCCCTTCCAGCACGGCGAGGTCTTTGTCACCGACGACGGCGCGGAAACCGATCTCGACCTTGGCCACTATGAACGCTTCACCCACGCCAAACTGACCCGCGACAACAACCTCACCACTGGCCGCATCTACGAACAAATCATCACCAAAGAACGCCGCGGCGACTATCTCGGCAAGACGGTCCAGGTGATTCCCCACGTCACGAACGAAATCAAGAACGCCATGCGCAAGGTTGCGGCGGACTGCGATGTGGCCATTGTGGAAATTGGCGGGACTGTTGGCGATATTGAGTCGCTGCCATTTCTTGAGGCGATCCGGCAGATGCGGCAGGAGTTGGGGCGTGAAAACACTGTGTTTGTTCACGTTACGCTTGTTCCATGGATCAGCGCGGCACAGGAATTGAAGACCAAACCGACGCAGCACTCAGTCAAAGAGATGCTTTCGATTGGAATCCAGCCGGATATTCTGCTGTGCCGTAGCGACCGGTCTCTGAACCGCGAGATCAAGGGCAAGATTGCGCTCTTCTGCAATCTGGAAGAAAAGGCCGTGATCACGGCAAAAGACGTGGATTCGATCTATGAGGTGCCGCTGTGCTTCGCGCAGGAAGGCGTGGATGCGCTGGCGCTCCGGTATCTGCATCTTGAGACGCGCGAGCCTGACCTTAGCCGCTGGAGAAATCTTGTCGATCGCTGCTACAACCCGCAGGATGAAGTCTCTATTGCGATTGTGGGCAAGTATGTTGAGTATGAGGACAGTTACAAGTCGCTGAAGGAAGCGCTGGTTCATGGGTCGCTGGCTCATAACCTGAAGCTGAGGGTGACGTGGATCGAGGCTGAGGGGCTTGAGGTTCCGAATTACGAGGAACAGTTGAAGGACTTCGACGGGATTCTCGTTCCGGGCGGCTTTGGCAAGCGCGGCATTGAAGGCATGCTGAATGCAATTCGCTATGCCCGCGAGAACAAGGTTCCCTATTTTGGCATTTGCCTGGGTATGCAGACGGCCTGCATTGAATTTGCGCGGAACGTTTGCGGTCTGAATGGGGCGAATTCGAGCGAATTCGATCCGGCCACGCCGCATCGCGTGATTTACAAGCTGCGTGAGTTGACCGGCGTTGAGGAGATGGGCGGAACGATGCGTCTCGGCGCGTGGACCTGCGTTTTGCAGCCGGATTCGCTGGCTTCAAGAGCGTACAGCGCGACTGAGATTAGCGAACGGCATCGTCACCGATATGAGTTCAATCGCGAGTACGAGGCGCTGCTAACGGGAGGGGGGCTGCGGATTACGGGGACAACTCCGGATGCGACATACGTCGAGATTGTCGAGATTCCGGATCATCCTTATTTCCTTGGCTGCCAGTTCCATCCGGAATTCAAGTCGAAGCCGCTTGAGCCGCATCCGCTGTTCACGGCGTTTATCAAGGCCAGCTATGCGAACCGGATTGGCAGTGGCGAGGCAGCTACCGCTGATTTGCGGCGGAGCGTGGCTTTATTATCTCAAGAGAGTGCGGCGGTATAGATCCTTTCCCCGCCGCATCTAAATTTCCATGACCACTCCAACGATGCCGCCTCCGACTCAGCCGAAGACCTCGAGTGTGGGCAAGGTTCTGCTTGCCTTGTTGTTGGGACTGGTTGTGGGGGCTGCCGCGTTCGTGCTCTTTGTTCGACATGCCACAAAGGGCATTTGGGATGAGTTTGCGGTAAAGTTGACCCATCGCAGCCTTTCCATCGATACTTCGCTGCCAACCGTTGTGAACAAGATTCAGCGACTGGAACGGATTGAGACAGTTGTCTACAACATGGACAAGGTGGTGGAAGGCTCGCGCGAGAATGCTTATCTGCCGGACTTTCTGGCTGGGGACAAACTGCTTCTCGTCGTTCATGGGCAGACGATTGCCGGAATTGACCTAAGCCATCTGCAGGCGAGCGATGTACGGATTCAAGGACGGTCGATTCGCATCCATTTGCCGGAGCCTGAGGTTTTTGCCACAACGATTGACAACGCGAAGACTCGCGTCTACTCGCGCGAAACGGGGCTTTTTGTGGCGGCGGATCCGAATCTAGAAACCGAGGTTCGCGCTAAGGCGCAGCAGGATCTACAGCAGTCAGCGATTGTGGATGGGATTCTAGATACTGCACGGAAGAATGCCAGTGCCACGTTGACGACTATGCTGCTTGGGCTTGGATTTGAGCAGGTGCAAGTCGACTAGGAATGCGCTAGTTTCTTGATGTGGGCAACAGGACGAGATCGTGAAGTTTGCCGCGAAAACCGCGATCAAATGTGACCAGATTCATCGCTGCCGCAGAGGCAAATGCAGCCAGATATGCATCCGCCCAGGACTTCGATGAGGGCTGTGGAGACTGCGACAACCGCCGAAAGATTGCTTCCAACCCTGCCGCCTCTTCTACCAGGAGAACCCTGTCATCGTTGATCCACGCATCGTAGATGTCCCATGCTTGTTTCTGACTCATGACGTTGCGTCCCATGATTGCTTCCGTAGTTAGGAGGCGCAACAAGCCGAGTTGAGTAAACCGCGAAAAACAGACGCTATCGGAATCACTCAAGCTATCGAACCATGCTCGGGCGGCGAGATGATGTTCATGGCGTTCATAGCTCAAAGCGAGCCAGACATTTACATCAGGGAAATTGGATGATTTCGTAGATGGTTTCATTATCCAGTTTGAGGGTTCCTGGTTCTTTCGATGGAATCAAGGGTAGTTTGACTCTACGAGAAGGCTTGCGAGCGTGGCGTAGTTCGCTTTCTACACCGCGCAGGACGATCTCCTTTACAGAACGGCCTTCCTTCGCGGCCTTGCTCTTCAACTCGCGGTATAGATGATCCGGGATGTCGACCGTCGTCCTCATGAAACCGATCCTACCATATTTATGGCAGATGTCTTAGACGATGGACCTCACGACGCCGCCATCAACGCGGACTGCCGATCCTGTGACGGCTGAAGCTGCCTCGCTGCAAAGGAAAACAGTCATGGCGGCAATCTCGTCTATCGTTTCGAAGCGCTT
>DATGAD010000451.1:0-4514 GCA_035313725.1 Alloacidobacterium sp.
CCTTCTGCTGGCCGATCTGCGAGAGCAGCATGAAGGTATCAGCATGAAAATGCTCGCGGATGATCTGCGCAACGCGGTCCTGAAAATCGATATTGAAAGGCAGGTTCTGTACGCCTGTCGTCAGCGGCAAGGGAGCACGCATGCGGATGTCGCCCCGGTTCGCTTCCATGAAGGTGATACCGTTCGGCCCGCGCTGAATCTGCCCGCGCATGTCGGCATACGCCACCAGGGGAGGCTCTGCCGCTTTCTGGGCAGTAATCAGATTGGTTCTCCCCATCTGATTTGCTGTTGCGATTGCCACCCAGGCATCGTGCGCCGGACCTCTCCCATACTTCTCATCCGAGTTTTTACGCCAGCGCCATGACAGGATCGGCATCGAATCGTAGCCGCCTTCACGAAGCATGTGAACATCGAGGTCGCTCTGCCGCTCGGCTGAATCTCCCAGAATCTTGCCGCCCTGGCGGTAGACCCACGCCGACTCCCACTTCTTGCCTTTGGCGTCGATGCGGCCTGGGTCGTAGTCGTGCCGTGGATAGACCGCGTGCAGGATATCGCGCTCCTGATGCATGTTCTGCTTGTAATCCTGCTCGAAGTTAACGTCGGCGCGCTTCATCGTCGCCATGCCGAATTGCTGTTCCAGTTGGCGCAGCGTCATCTTGTAGACGCGATAATTTGTGTCTACCTGCCCAAATCTGTTTTCGGCGATGAAGCACTCGCGAAAATGCGGCACAGTGAAGACAATCGTTGCAGTTGCCACATCTTCTTCTATCAGGAAATGGGCTGTTCCGCAGGTAGAACCGTCAGAGATAAACTCAGGCACAACATCGTAGAAATTGCTGCGATTGAAGGCCGAATACATCACATCCTGGCAGTCCTGAATCCAGCGCTGTATCTCGGGATAGGAATCCGTTCGCTTCCCGTTCCAGCTACGCATGTGGCTGGTGCGCGGAAAATTCAGCTTGCCGGGAATCTGCAGCGCAAACCACGGCTGATTGCGCGAGCACAGATAGCCCACCATGCCCTTGACCAGCGTGTTGCGCGCCAGCATGGCCGAATCATCGTAAATCTCCATTCCGGTAGGCTGGCCGGGCCATAAATCCCGGTTCTGCACCGATCTGCGGCCGTGGTTCACATACATGATGAGGTTATCGATTTGAGGTTCCCACGGCAGGCGCTCATCGGCAAGGATCAGCAGGTACTTCTGCGCATCGCGCGCGCGCTCATCCGCATCCCGATTGCCCAGAGTCGATGGCGCGAATCCGTCCAGATCCTTGTAGGGCGTCGTGATCGAGACGTTGGGATAGGGCATCTAGGCGCCGAGGGTTGCTTTCTGCGTGGTCGGATTGCCGGTCACGCCTGTAGGGCTGGTAAGAATGGTGCTCGCCATGCCGCGCCTCTTGGTCAGCGCGTTGGCCTGTGCCAGCGCTGCCGCCTGCGATGCCTGCGCCTGTTCCTGCGCGGTGTTTGCCTGCGTCGGCGCAGTCGGAGGCTTGGGCTTGCTTACAGCCTCATAGATGCCGGTGCCGACCGATGCCGCCGCTGTAACCGCCAGTGTAGTAATCAGAGCCGTGATGCCCATCTATTTCACCTTGAATACCGGAGTCGTGTCACCAATCACCTTGACGAAGTATCGTCCAAAGTCCTCATATTTCATAGCTTCAAATAAACGATACACCCCATTATGCACTCCGCCGTGCGTCATCATCAGTTGCGCGCCCGCTTTTATCGCCTCTTCCTCGGCGCGCCTGACCAGTCTCAGCCCCTCGCGGCCCTTACGGTAGTCGGGATGCACGAAGAGCAGCGGCAGAGATGCGGCGATGCAGGCATAGTGCGGGTGGGGCGTTATCACGACGAACGCCCCCGCCTTGAGCACTCCCGCAACCCGTCCGCAGAGAACCTTCAGGCATCCTCTCTGCTGTGCCACCATGTAGGTTCGCCAGTCAACATCGGGTGGGAACTGATGAAACGGGCCCGCAACTTCTTCCCAGTAGCCCTGCTGAATCGGAATCGTCTCCGCGATCAGTTCCGGCGTCAGTTCTTCAACGTTGTATTCAAGCATCATACCGTCGTCAATCCATGCGTGAGAGGCTTGTAATCGTGCTCGTCCCTGCGCGTCATCAACTCCAGAATCTCATCCATCCGCGATCTTGGAGCCTCGTACACCGGCTGCTCCAGGCACATATATCGCACGCAGTCGCAGAAGTCCTTGTACGCTTCTTCGGGCTTCTCCTGCTTCTTCGAGTCCCACTGATAGTTGAACATGTCATTCAGCGGCGAGCGGTCGCCCTTGCAGCCTTCTTCGGCGAACATCAGGGCCGGCACAGCCTTGCCCTTCACGGTGCTGTAGTGCGGCGCCAGATATTCCTTCACGCGCTTGTGTCCCAGCGCGACATCGCCGGGATCGGAGTGGCTCAACCGGATACGCTCAATGCCAGCCTTTATCAAATCCTCTTCCCACGAACTCTCACCCTCGAATGTCCGGGTTGATCGCGCGCCGTACTTCGCGTCGAGGATCACGAAGGCGGGCGACTGATAGTTGTGCTCCGCACGTTTTACCTTTACCTTGCGCGCTATTTCTTCGATATTGCCTGAGACCAGAAGGTAGTCGTAGACGTAGATGCGATTCGCAGCCTTGCCGTTGATTCGGATGTCTTCCGGAGATACAGCCGCAAAGAGCCAGCGTGTCGGACGGGCGTCATGCGGGTCCACGGCCTCGATGCGCATCCAGTCCCGCGGTATTGAGAAGTCTTTGTGGACATGCGTTTCACGTGTTAACTCTTTGTATACCAACCCTGAAAGATGCGCGTACCTGCCCTCGATATGCGCCGCCATCTCATCCGGGTCGGTGAACAGCTTGATGTATTCTTCGATGCCCGCGCGCGGCATGAAGCCCATGACTTCACGGCACTTCGGGCAGAGATTTACCGGCCTGTCCACATGTGGATCGGCCATGTTCTCGGGGTCGTTGGCCGCAATATACTCATCGCATCCCCGACAAAAATCCTGGCAGTTGTCCCACATGCTGCCGTGGAATACCGCTATCTCCTGATCCGAGCCTCCGCTGTTGAAGGCCTTGAGGGAGAACATGTCATAGATGTAGGCTTCCTTGAGCGGCGTCATGGTGAACCAGCTGGAAGCGTTCGTCACCACCTTGCCGCGCTCGGACGCGATCAGAATGTCTCGCGGTGGCGGCTCGTCCCAGTGAACCCAGTGCGGATCGATGCCGCGAAAGCTGTCGGCGGGCTGGTTGTACGATCGGATATGCATGGTCGAGCCGCACACTCTGCCCACATAATCGTACTTTAGCGTGACACTCTTGAGCGCGCCGGTTGTGTCGTTCTTCCATATAGGGCCACAGTGCGCGGGAATCAACATTTCCAGTTCCGGCCTGATTTTGGCCTCAACCGACTGCGCCATCGTTTCGCAGCCGATCAGGCCGTGGTTCGGGATGGGGATTTTAATGTTACGGTCAGGATCATTGTCGTCAAGCCACGGCCTAAAACCCATCGCATGCGCGATGTCTTCACAGATCCCAACTCTGGTTTTCCCGGTTTTTTCGCCGCACTCTAAAATGCGGCGCCGGGGAGTCCTGCCATGAGCATTCTTAGCTCGAATAAACGGCTCCTGAATCCGGTTCATCCTCAGAAGCCCGATGCGCATCATCGAATTGATGGTGTCGAGCGCCTTCGCGGGATCGATCTTGCCATCCGGCCCGACCGAGCGCGCCAGAGAATCAGGCCTGTCTCGCTTCGCCATCAGCAGACCTCTTGCGAAGTCAGGCCATTTTCGATGCGCCATTCTTCCCAACTCGGATCGGTCATTTTGAAATAGACCCACTTGAGCATGTCAGGCTTTGGCACGAAAGGTTTGCGTCGTTTCGCGCAGCGCTCACAGCAGCCGAACATATTTCCGCGAAAATGCCCGTGGTGCTTCCCGCAAAAGTAGAGTCCGCAACCACTCCCTCCGCATACCTCATTGCCACAGCAAACGTTCGCAAGCCCTCGGTCGATCTCTTCGTTGCAATCAGGGTGGTCACACAGCGCACATACCCCGTAGCCAATGTCGCGCCTCCATGTCTCATCGTAAGAAATCGCCCAGCCCACTACTCAACCTCTCGCTTATTCCGAGCGTCGTCAATCTCTCGCAATCGCTTATCGTGCAAGATTAAAAATGTCGAGGCCTCATCTTCCGTAAAGGAAACTCTCGACATCAACTCGTCCACTCGACGCTGCCAGATGAAATGCGCTCGACGCTGCGGGATGAAGTGCGCTCGACTACCATTATTCCTGCTCACGCAACTACTCCTCCTGCGTGTATTGCCAGTCAATCACATCCGTTGCAGTGCCCGCGATGTACCACTGCTTGAGGTTGAATACCCCGCTCGTGCCCAGGCTTCCACCCGAAGAACCACCTGGCTGAATCAGAATCCCGAAGCCTGCCGTGCCGCTATTCACGGCGGCCGGCGTCGTCACGCTCACGCTCGAAGAATCTCCGACCCGGATCGGATGCGCGGA
>DATGAD010000452.1:0-2232 GCA_035313725.1 Alloacidobacterium sp.
GCAAATCGAGGCCGCTTGGCGCGGAGCAGAACTTCACTCAATCACAAGAACATTCCGGGCAAACTCCTCGCCCGCCAGGTGACGAACAGCCCTATCCAGCGTAGCCAGCACACCCTTCTCGTGGATAGAGAGCCCCAGCAGATAAGCATCCGTAACCTGCCTGTGTCCGTGAATGCCACCCGCCAGCGGTGCCGTTGCTTCAAGAAAGCCAATACCCGAATCCCATAAAATATGGCCCTTCATTCGGGTCAATTCATCCAGTAATTGGCGAGCCTCGTTCTGTGCCGCTTTTCGTTCCGAGAGCTGAGGATTCATCATCAAGCGAATAAAACCCGCTTGCGTCATAGCACAGGTGCTGAACGCCTTTTGACCTTCACGGCGAAACCAATGAATTACTTTTCGATGCGCCTCATGACTGGGTCGGTGAAGCGCGAGAAGGACACTCACATCGAGCAGGTAGCGACTCAATAGTCTTCAGCCTCCAGCCGCTTTACCATTTCCGTGGTAATCTTCGGTCCATCTTCCGGCTCATCAAAGACCGGGATCCCATCCTCATACCGAATGCGCATCTTCTTCTGCCCGGTCCGCTCCAGTAACTCAGAAACCGCTTTGCTCAGTGAAACGTCGCAGCTTTCAGCATACTGATGAGCAATTTCATAAGCTTCGTCAGACAAAGTAAGAGTGGTTCTCATGGTGAGAAAATGATACCCTTTCGCTTAAATTGATGCAAGGCATGACAAATCTACATCAAATCGCACATCACTCATCATGCAACAACCGGGCCGGCTCCGCAGAAAGCGCCCGGCCAGCCGGAATCGCAGCCGAAGCCAACCCGATCAGGCCCATCGTCACCGCCACTGCAACAATCACCCAGGGATCAGCAGCCGAAGCCTGATAGACGATACTCGCCAGCACGCGGCTCGCCGCCGCGCCCAGAACAAGCCCGGCAACCGACCCAATCCCCAGCAGCAATACGACGCGCCCCAGCGCCGCCCGCAGCACGTGCTTGTTCTGCGCGCCCAGCGCCACGCGGATACCCAGTTCGCGCATCCGTTTCGACACCGTATAGCTGGCCATGCCGAAGATGCCCGTAACCGCCAGCATCATCGCCAGTGCGCCCAGAACTCCCAGCGCAATCGTCGCCGCGCGCGCCGGAAAAGTCACAAGGCTGAGCACGTCAGTCCACGTCGTCAGGCTGAAGATCGGAAGCGCCGGATCGACGCTCGCAATCGCATTGCGCACCGCCGGAATCATCTCAGCTGAGCTGCGATGCGAACGCACCAGCAGAACCGTGTCGCTGTTTCCTCGCTGCGCGATGGGCCAGTACACCACCGGAGCCCGGTCCTCCGTCAGCGTCCCATATTTTCCGGATTCAACAACGCCAACGATCAAGAACTTATGATCTGGGCCGTCCGGATAGGGCTTTCCAACCACATCCACTGTCCCAAAGAGCCGCTTCGCGAACGTCTCATTCACGATGGCGACACCGGGCGATTTCTCATCATCGTGGTCGGTGAAATCACGCCCGGCCAGCAGGCGCGTTCCCGCCACCGCAAAATACCCCGGTGAAACCTCGTAGTAGTTCGCAGTGAACGCCTGATTCGATGCCGTAAACGACGTCGTTCCCGGTGGGTAAACGCTGGTTTCACTCTGGTTCACGCCCAGCGGCATCGAGTTCGACAGCGTAGCGCCCTCAATTCCCGGAATCTGGCGCACCGCATCGAGCAGGCGCTTCTGAATTTCACCAGAATGTTCATACCCGGCCAGATGCGTATCCATCGAAGCCACCGTCACGCCCTCAGGACGAATCCCTAGAGGCATATTCAGGGTTCGCTGCAGCCCACGCAACGCGACAAAAGATGCCGTCACCAGCAGGCAGCAGAGCGCGATCTGCACCGCGAGCAGAATGTCCCGCAGCGAAAACCTGCGCAACGCCGCCCCCGAGGTTCCTGACGCCTTCAGCACCTGATTTGGATCGGTATCCCACACTTGCCGCGCAGGGATAACGCCGAAGAGCAGCCCCGTCGCGAGAGAAAGCAGCGCGGCAAACAGATAGACAAAGCCATCCGGCTCAACCAGCAGTTGCACCGGAAAATCCGTCTGCGGACGCCACATCGTAAATGCATGCAGCAGCCCCGCTGCCAGGCACGCAGAAATCACGCCGCCCAGCAAAGACAGGCACGCCGTTTCCGTCACCAGCTGACGAAGAATCCGCCTGCGGCTGGAGCCGAT
>DATGAD010000453.1:0-5115 GCA_035313725.1 Alloacidobacterium sp.
CTGGCCATCGCGGCCCATATTCCCAGCCCTGAGATTGGCAGCAACTACTTTCAGGAAACCCATCCACAGAATCTGTTTCAGGAATGCAGCTATTACTGCGAACTGGTAAGCATTCCTGAACAGATGCCTCGGTCACTGGAGATTGCCATCCGTACCGCTGTGGAGCGGCGCGGAGTTGCCGTTATCGTCATTCCCGGAGATGTGGCTCTGAAGGATTGTCCTTATCCGAATCGAGTGGTGGCAGTGAAGCGTGCGAATCCGAGCATCCGTCCTTCGGATGCGGAGTTGGAGCAAGCGGCGGAGATTCTGAACAAGGCGGACAAGGTAACGATTCTCGGTGGCGCGGGATGCGAGGGTTCGCACGCAGAACTGATTGCAATTGCCGATGCATTGAAGGCTCCGATCGTTCACGCCCTGCGCGGCAAGGAATTCATCGAATACGACAATCCATTCGATGTTGGAATGACCGGGCTTCTCGGCTTCGCCTCGGGTTATCGCGCCATGATGAAAAGCGATTCGCTGCTGATGCTGGGGACAGATTTTCCGTATCAGCAGTTCTATCCGCCAGAAGCGAAGATCATTCAGCTCGATGTGCGCGGGGAGCAGATTGGCCGTCGCGTCAAGGTAGACCTGGGATTAGTCGGAAACGTCAAAGACACGTTGCCTGCTTTGCTGCCGCTGATCAAGACAAAGCGCAACCAGAAGCATCTGGAAGACAGCGTGGAGCACTACCGCAAGTCGCGCAAGGGACTCGATGATCTTGCCGTAGGCGAACCGGGAAAGACGCCGATTCATCCACAATATGTGGCGCGGGTTATCGATGAGCTGGCGGCGCAGGACGTGGTCTTTACCTGCGACGTGGGCACACCCACGGTCTGGGCTGCGCGCTACCTCACCATGAATGGGAGGCGGCGATTGCTTGGCTCATTCAGTCACGGATCGATGGCTGGCGCAGTATTACAGGCCATCGGCGCGCAGGCCGCCTATCCCGGAAGGCAGGTCGTAACCCTATCCGGTGACGGCGGCGTCTCCATGATGCTGGGCGATCTGCTGACGTTGAAGCAGATGAATCTGCCGGTGAAGGTTGTAGTGTTTTCGAATGGCACGCTTGGTTTTGTGGAGCTTGAGATGAAGGCGTCGGGCTTCGTCGACTTTGGGTGTTCACTCGAAAATCCAGATTTCGCGCGGCTCGCGGAAGGCGCTGGCTTGCTGGGGCGGCGCGTCGAAAAACCGGAGGAGTTGCGACCCGCGCTCGAAGCGGCTTTCGCGCATGATGGTCCGGCCCTGGTTGAAGTGTTGGTATACCGGCAGGAACTCTCCATGCCACCGACAATCACGCTGGAACAGGCGAAGGGGTTCACTCTGTATATGATGAGAGCCGTGCTGAGCGGGCGCGGCGATGAGGTGCTGGATCTGGCTCAGACGAATCTGCTGCGTTGAGAGAATTGAGCGTGCCTGGCATAGGACGCTGAGCAGAGCGGAGACTTGGATTTACAATCCCTGACGCGTCCCTTACGTCCACGCGGGGAATTTTTTTCGACCTCAGTCAGTACAATTCGCGATGCAGTCAGGCACTACATGCGGCTTCACAACGTCAAAGCCCTGCCGAAGCTTTTGCGTACATTCTGCTATCATCGTGCCCACATCCACGTTCGAGCGTGGTGTGAATGAATCGACACACAAACTCGAACGCAAGCCTGTTCCAGTGCGGTAGAAACTCTGATGTGAAAACAAGAGGAGATTTCGATGGCAACCCATGAAGACATTCGTTTGCAGGAAGCCCATGAGGGAAAGCAAGCGTGGCGTAAGTGGGGCCCATATCTGAGCGAACGGCAGTGGGGAACCGTGCGCGAGGACTACAGCGATTCCGGCGATGCCTGGAACTATTTCTCCCATGACCAGTCGCGTTCGCGGGCGTATCGATGGGGCGAGGATGGAATCGCCGGCATATCCGATGAAGAGCAGATTCTCTGTTTCGCGCTGGCGTTGTGGAATGGCAAAGATACCATCCTCAAAGAGCGCATGTTTGGTTTGACCAACAGCGAAGGAAACCACGGCGAAGACGTCAAAGAGTACTACTTCTATCTCGACAGCACTCCGACTCACTCATACATGAAGCATCTCTACAAGTATCCTCACGCCGCGTTTCCCTACGGCGATCTTGTGGAGACGAACAGACGCCGCACCCGTGACGAGATGGAGTATGAACTGATCGACACGCATGTCTTCGATGAAGACCGATACTTTGATGTCGTCGTTGAATATGCGAAGGAGTCTCCTGAGGATCTAGCCATCCGCATCAGCGCGACGAATCGTGGGCCGGAGTCGGCGGTCCTGCATCTGCTTCCCACCTTGTGGTTTCGCAATATCCCGGAAGACGAAGAATCGGTGCCGCTTTTGCGCGGTGTCATTTCCGGTGGAAGATCTGCCGTCGAGGCCACGCACCCTATGCTGGGCACCTACTTTCTGTACTACGAAAACCAGCCACAGGTGTTGTTCACCAACAATGAGACGAATACACAAAGAATATTCGGTCGGCCCAATGCGTCGCCCTATGTGAAAGACGCATTTCATGACTATGTGATTCACGGTAGAACGGACGCAGTGAATCCGCAGCAGGAAGGCACTAAGACTGCTGTGTATTACACCAGCACTGTCTCTCCCGGAGATACGTGGTCGATCTGCCTGCGTCTCTGCTGCGAAGCAGAAGCTGCCGCTGCGCACGGCCTGCTGCCTGAGAATATCTTCGCGCGCCGCAGGCAGGAAGCAGACGAGTTCTACCGCGCAATTACGCCTGAGAACCTCAACGAAGATGAAGCCAACATAATGCGGCAGGCGCTGGCGGGAATGTTATGGACGAAACAGCACTATAACTTCGATCTGAATCAGTGGCTGAGGGAACATAGCGACGGAAGTGTGCGCCACAAGCAGGCTCCGCGAAACACTGACTGGCAGCATATGGTGAATGCGAATGTCATCTCCATGCCCGATAAGTGGGAGTATCCGTGGTATGCGGCCTGGGACCTCGCATTCCACACACTGTCTCTTTCCATGGTCGATATCGATTTCGCCAAGCAGCAATTGCATTTGATGACCCATGCCGTCTACCTGCACCCCAGCGGACAGATCCCCGCATATGAGTGGAATTTCAGCGACGTCAACCCTCCCGTGCATGCGTGGGCTGCGTATTTTGTCTACTCGCTTGAACGCAAAATGCGCGGCCATAGCGACATCACTTTCCTCAAGACGATCTTCAACAAGCTTGTCCTCAATTTCACCTGGTGGGTGAATCGCAAGGACCGCGATGGCAAGAATGTCTTCGAAGGAGGATTTCTTGGCCTGGATAACATCGGCGTCTTTGACCGCAGCGCGCCTCTGCCGGGAGGAGGTTATCTTGAACAGGCTGACGGAACGGCATGGATGGCGCTGTACTGTCTGAACATGCTTGAAATCGCCGCGGAATTGGCGATCTATGATCCATCATTCGAGCCCATGGTAATCAAGTTTGCCGAACACTTTCTCTGGATCGCAGCTGCGATCAACAAAGTTGGCGCGGACGGGTTGTGGGATGAAGAAGACGGCTTCTACTATGACATGCTGCGTTTACCGGATGGCAGGGCGGAGCGCTTGAAAGTGCGCTCCCTGGTTGGACTGTTGCCGTTCTGCGCGACCGCGATCGTCGAAAAGTATCAGCGCGACCGGTTGCCGCATCTCGCGCAGCACATGTGGTGGCGCATGCAATCCATGCCGGATGCTTTTGCAAGCATTCATCCAACCGGTCCAAATTATTTCGGAGTAGCTGACCGCGGAATCCTTGCGCTGCTGGGACCGGATAAGCTGCGCCGCATTCTGGGCTACATGCTGGATGAGAACGAATTTCTAAGTCCCTATGGCATTCGTTCTATCTCGCGGTATCACCTGCAGCATCCCTATATCTTCCACATGCAGGGTCAGGAAAATCGAGTCGACTACCTTCCGGCAGAATCGAATACCGGCATGTTCGGCGGTAATTCCAATTGGCGCGGGCCCGTCTGGATGCCCGTGAACGCGCTCATCATTCGAGCCCTGCTTAACTATTACCTTTATTACGGTGATAACTTCCTGGTCGAGTGCCCTACCGGATCGGGAAATAAGATGAACCTCTTCCAGGTAGCAGATACCCTGGGCCGGCGCCTTTCCTCCCTCTTCCTGCGCGATAAGGATGGCCGCAGGCCGGTTTACGGAGGCACCGAAAAATTCCAGACCGATCCACACTGGCGCGATCACATTCTCTTCTATGAATACTTCCACGGAGATAACGGAGCAGGTCTTGGCGCAAGTCATCAGACCGGATGGACAGGGTTAGTCGCGCGCCTGCTTCAATTGCATGGCGTATTGGATGCAGAGAGCTACCTTGAGGGCGGGAGACAGAACGCTTTTGAAGCCGTTGAGGCCCTAAATGCAAATCTGCGGGGATGAAGGAGTAGAGAGTTGACTTGGTTGCAGCGGAGACTGGATGAAGCCGTTTCGTGAAATCCATGCAAGGGATCTTGCGTCCCGTTCCCTGAAAGATGATATGGATTCAGAGGGCTATCTGCTTATCCGGGAACTGTTGCCCGCGAACGATCTTAGTCGAATTCTGCGTGCAATAACACAGATTGTCCTCGAAGCCGGCTGGCTGCTCCCGGATCATGGTCTGCTCGAACGCATGGTGAATGCAGGCGCCGCCTGCGGCGATCCTGACCCGTCGTTTATGGATGTTTACGAGCAGATCTTCAGCCTGGAAGCCTTCCATGCACTCGCGCATCATCCTGCGCTGCAACAAGTGATGACCTTGCTTACCGGGCCGCATCTCCTGATTCATCCAAAACCTATTGGCCGGCTCATCTTTCCCAACTGCGAGCGCCTGATCGTTCACGCGCATCAGGATCACACAGCTATAGCCGGTGACCCCGAGAGCTTTACCGCCTGGATGCCTCTGCACGACTGTCCGGAAGAGCTTGGCCATTGCAGATTCTGGAAGCATCGCATCGATTTGGCCTTCAGGAAACCACTCCCGGTACGGGATATATTCCAAAAGAAGTGGCGCATGGAGGCGATTGGGTTGGCGGTCAAATCAACGCGGGTGACGTACTC
>DATGAD010000454.1:0-4290 GCA_035313725.1 Alloacidobacterium sp.
TAGAGCGTTCCATTGCTGTCTCGATGTGCATAGGCCAGCAGGAACTGCGCAGCGTTCCGCATAAGCGGAAAATTCGATTCAAGAAAGCTCAGATCGTCTGTATAAAGATATTGCTGCCACACCCAGAGCGCGACTTCTGCGCCTGTCGAAATGGTACGGGCGTTGTAGTAAGGGCGGCCATAGGCAGTGCAGTTGATGCCTGTAAACTTGAGCCAGGTTTCAGTCTCATATCCTGCGCCGTTGAATCGCATTGTCTCAGGAACGCATACTCCCGGCAGGCCGTTCATGTGTTCGCGTGTCCAATGTGCAATCGCATCCATGTTGTCGTTATAGAGATTGAAATATGGCTCGTTAAACTGTGCCAGCCCTGCGCCGAGATTCGCCGAGACTTGCATGCGCAAATTCCAATGCCAGTATGCTGATGGCCCCCATTGATGACTATCGCCAAAGGAAGAAAACAGATCTCCAATCCCCGCCTGCGAACCCGGAAAGCGGTCGCGGCTTTCAGCAGCAGTGGTGAATAGATCAATCATGCGAAGATTTTCGAAATATTCCGCATGGTGATCTGGCGAGGACAATTTGAGAAGCGCCGCTGAAGCCCAGAAAGAATGCCACCAATTGCGGTGATCCTCAGCAGTAAGCGATAGCGCCTTGTCCAGCAGTGCGGAAGCAGTACCCAGGGCATCTCCTCCACGCCATTCCGGAACTGCAACCAGGACGCGAAAAGTACCGTCGCTCTTTGGCCGAAATGTGATCTTCACTGCAAACGGCCCGTCGGGAGAAACATGCGCCTCACGCGCGTCAATTCGCATTCCGCTTAATGATCCAAAAGTGAGGCCGCTGGCGCCCAATTCGTTGGTGTCTCGCCATGTTTCTGCAAGTACGCCTGTCTGATCCGACGCAGTTACTGTTGGATTTCGTCCAGGCCACAGCTTAAGTTCGGCTGTCTGTGGCTGATCGGCGTCCACTCCTTTCACTTCGACGACCATGACATCCACACTCTCATCGACATAGGTGGTGGCCGTGAGTCCTCCGCCGTGCTGCTCAAATTCGCCGTTGTACAAATTAAGCCGACCTGAATAGTCGGACGCCTCAACAAGCTTTTTGAGCCCAGGAATGGACACTTGCCCTGGCGACAAGCGGAGTGGCCATGTGTCTTCGCGATTCACCTGTGCCGTATAGCCATCCTGCGACCAGACACCGAGACCAAGCCGTCCATTTCCCAAAGGCATTGCTTCTTTTCGATCGGAATTGGGGCGTTGGAGAATGATGTCGGATCCACCGACTACGCTCGGCACATCCACCTGAAAACGGCCGTCCTTCCACGCTGATGTCACGGGTTCAGTGGTTGGCGGTTGTTTTTCCTGGCAGAACCCGCACAATGAAATGACAGTGACGGCAATTGTCCCGAGAGTTCTTCTTTTGATCATCTCAGCTACTATACAAAGTCGATATTTTTGCCGAAAAACCCGGACTAACCAGAAGTTAATTTTTTGCCCTTCGTGAATGCAGCGATGGACTTATCGAAATGCCTTGACCAGCCCCTTATTAGTACTACAATGTATTTCTAATAATGCTCGGCGAATTTGAATACCTGTTGATCACCGTCGCCGCCGGACTCGGCGAGAACGCCTATGGTGCGGCGATTCGGGAAGAGATCGAATCGAGCACCGAAAGAAGATGCTCCATGGGCGCGCTCTATACGACGATCGATCGCCTGGAAAAAAAAGGCCTGCTGAAAACATGGATGGGCGAAGCCACACCGCAGCGTGGTGGCCGGGCCAAGCGCATGGTGCGCGTGACCGCGCAAGGCACGCATGCCGCGAAAGAGTTCTACGACGCGGTCATGCGTGTGAGCCGCGGCGCTTCCTGGGCGGAAAGCCGAACAGGGAGGACATCATGAACGGAATCCCCTGGCAACTGATAGGCTTTGCCTCGAAATTCCTCGAGCGGGATGAACGCGACGCCGTACTGGGCGATCTGCAGGAGACGAACGAAAACACCTGGCGAGGGTTCATCGATGTCTTCGGCCTGGTCTTCCGCCGGCAGGCCGGTCTGTGGAAAGACCCTCGACCCTGGCTTGCGGGATTCGTCCTCGCACTTCCATGCAGCTATCTCCTGACGACTGTTTCTATTTCCGTAAGCTGCACCTATCAACGGCTGGTGAATCACAAAGTTTACGGATGGCACTGGCCCACCGGCCACGAGGGCTACCCGCTGCTGCTGTGCCATATCTTTCTGCTCATCGCCTGGTCCTGGTGTGGCGGCTATATCGTTGGGTCGATTTCGCGACGGACCCTTTGGGCAAGCGCGATATTGTCAGTCATCCCATCGGTTCTCTCTCTGCATATGTATCCCTCCCAGTCGCTCCCGAGGCTCTGCCTATTCCTGTTTCTTCTGCCTGGAATCTTCGGAGTCCGCTGGGGAGTGCGCCACGCCCACATCTCATTTCGCGCCGCGTCGCTTCTCGCGCTCACCATGACTGTGCTGATGATCTGTGCGTGGAGCAATAATGCGTTGTGGATTCTCAACTGGGCATTGATCCTGCCCGCGTGGTACCTGGTCGCTGCGGCATGGCGATCTTCACGAAGGGCCGAACGGGGCCGCGACCCCTGGGCCATGTCGTAGGTGTGTGGGCTTTTGAGCGTTGACTAAAGCAGGACCGGGAGTGCCGCCTCAACGCGATTCCGTCCGAGCGATTTCGCCACATACAGGGCGCTGTCCGCGGCTTTCAGCAACTCGGAAAGCTCGCTGTTTATCTCGGGAACCTGCGTCGCGCAGCCAATGCTTACCGTTACGATTTCATGTGTATTGCCCGAATGCGGAATGCGGAGTTGCTCAACCGTGAAGCGAACCTGTTCGGCGATTGCAATCGCGCCCTCGCAATTGGTATCCGGCAGAATCACGGCGAACTCCTCGCCCCCGTACCGGGCCACCAGATCCGCCGGACGCTGCAGCGTTTGAGCAGTGACCTCGGCGATCAGGCGTAAACATCGGTCGCCGGGGATATGCCCGTAGATGTCGTTGAAGTTCTTGAAGTGGTCCGCATCCATGAACAAAAGCGAGCACGGCGTGCGATCGCGTTGCGCGCGCTTCCATTCGGATTCCAGAACTTCATCGAAGCGCCGGCGGTTCGCAATCCCCGTCAAACCATCCACGCTGGCCAGTGCTTCGACCATGTGGAAGGCCCGTTGCAGTTCCTCCTCAGCAGCTTTACGGAGCGAAACGTCCCGCATCACCACCACGAATCCCGGGGCCTCGCTTGCCGACGGTTCGCGGTACATGCGCAGGCTGGCTTCCATCCAAAGATAGCTGCCGTCTTTTTTCAAACATCGGAACTGGAACATCCCCGGATGCTTTCCTTCGCGTGCTCCGCGAAAGATAGCCTCCGCCACAGACATGTCTTCGTGGTGAAATGCTTCGCGATAGCTCATGCCCTGTACGTCATCGAGGTCCCATCCCAGCATTTCCGTAACCGCGGGCGAAGCGTACAACACCTTGGCTTCAAGGTTTACCAGCAGGATTGCATCGCGTGAGCTCACAGCGAGCAAACGGAATCGAGCCTCGCTCACGCGCAATCCTTCCTGCAGCCGATAGCCCTCCGCCCGAATCACCTCAAGGATGTAAAGCATCAGCATCGAGAAGGCGATGAACATCTGCAGCGTCAGATCGCGAGCCGTCAGCGACGCGCCCGGCATCAACGCCAATGGCCCGCGTCCGGCCGTCGTAAAGAATCCGCCAATAATCGATACCGCCAGCAGTCCAAGCGCCGATCCAGCCAGCCCCAGGCGAACGCCGATCATCAGAAGGCCAAGCAACAAAACGAAGAGCAGCGGCACGCGCGTCTGCCAGAACACGACGCCACCCGTGGCACACAGCAATGCAAAAATGCCCAGAATTTCCCACAAGTTCCTGCCCAGAAATGGCTTGTTCCGTGCAAATGAAAGATACAGCGGAATCATGACCGCCATGCCCAGCGCATCTGCCGTAAACCACCACTGGAAGGAATGCAGGTGCGGGATGATATGCCTTCCCTGCCGGCCGAAAAGCATCGTAGCCAGCGCCGATGCCACGGCTGGCGCCACGATGACGCCATAAAACAGGAAATGCGTCAGTTGCCTGCGTTGGGTCAGATCAGGTTGAGGGGCAATCGTTCGATACAGAAGCGCCGCTGCGAGCCACGCCTCCAGCATGTTGCAGCCGGCCAGGTACACCGCTACCCATGAGGGCGTCGCCAGGCTCAGGTTTACGATGAGATCAACAACGAATCCCACGCCTAAGTAGGCTGGC
>DATGAD010000455.1:0-4531 GCA_035313725.1 Alloacidobacterium sp.
CTGCAGAAGGCGGTGCAGAACCCAGTCGCCTCGCTCATCAGTGTGCCCGTCCAGAACAACAGCAACTTCAACTATGGCCCGTACAGCCGCAGCCAGGACGTCCTGAATATTCAGCCGGTCATACCTGCCCGCATCAGCGAAAATTGGAACCTGATCACCCGCATCATTCAGCCCATCGTTTGGCAGCCGTATCCCAACCAGAACACGGGCGGCGAATACGGCTTGGGCGACATGAACCCGACCTTCTTCCTGTCGCCAGCCAAGCCGGGCAAATTGATCTGGGGCGTGGGTCCAACGTTTGTAATTCCTACGGCTACCAGCGACATTACGGGACAGGGTCAGTTCAGCCTCGGGCCGTCGATTGTCCTCCTCACCCAACCCAAACATTGGACGATCGGCGCCCTGGTTAATAACGTCTGGTCGGTGGCGGGGGAAAGCGGCCGTGCGTCGGTCAATCAGTTCTTACTGCAGTACTTCATCAACTACAACATGAAGAAGGGCTACTACATAACCCTGCAACCAATCATCACCGCCAATTGGAGGGCCAGCAGCGGCAACGTGTGGACGGTGCCCTTCGGCGGCGGTATCGGACGAATCATGAAGTTGGGATTCCAGCCGGTCAATCTTTCCGCACAGTTCTATGGCAACGCCGTTACCCCTGCGGGTGGTTCGCCCTGGAGCATGCGGCTGCAAATCGCATTCCTGTTTCCCAAATTCACCAAGGAGCAGGAAAAGATGATGATGGAGGAAAAGCTGAAGCAGATGGATCAGCCGCCACCGCAGAAGAAGTGAAGGACAAGATATAGGTGATATGTTGCAGCCCCAGACGCAGCTGCACTAGGGAAAAATACGGAGGAATAAGGAGGAACTATGGAAATCAATCGCAGAGACTTGATCAAACGAACCGCGCTGTCAGCCACAGATTGGCAGCGCGCCGGGAGGACACCCAACGATGAAAACTAAGACCGTCGGCGCGGTTCGATCGGCGTTGCTTTTTTTCCTCACCGCAACCCTGATCGCGGGTTGCAAACAGAACGACGCCGTCAACCAGGCCGACAAGGCGGATAAGATCAACGGCGTCGCCGTTCCTGGGATTGAGGAGACGAAGCAGATTGCCCAGGAGGGCTTCATCTATGGCCTGCCGATCGTGATGAACTATGTGTCAACGTATGAATTGTTCGTGGATGCAGCTTCGTCCCAGTACAAGGCGCCGATCGGAAAGCTCTTCAACGAAGCGCGGGTGTTCACCTACAAGGACACGGCGGTCGTTACGCCCAACAGCGACACGCCGTACTCCTTCCTGGATGTAGACCTGCGCGCCGAACCGACGGTGATCTCGGTCCCGGCGGTGCCGAAACCGCGCTACTACGCCGTGCAGTTGACCGACGCCAACACCTTCAACTACGGGTACATCGGCAGCCGGGCCACCGGCACCGCACCGGACGACTGCATGCTTGTTGGCCCCGATTGGAAGGGTGAGACGCCTCCGCACATTAAGCAGGTCTTCCATTCGAGCACTCAGTTTACGCTGGTGCTCTTCCGCACCCAGCTCTTCAATGCGGCGGACATGCCGAACGTGATCAAGGTCCAGGCCGGCTACAAGGTGCAGCCGCTCTCGGCGTATCTCAAGCAGCCCGCGCCTCCCGCACCGCCGGCAGTCAATTACCTCAGGGCCAACGCGGAGCTGGCGAAGACAAATTTCTTCGATCTCCTGGATTTTGCTTTGCAGTTTAATCCGGCAGGCCCGGATGAGGTCGCGATCCGCGCCAAGCTGGCGAGCATCGGCATCGGTCCCGGGAAGCAATTCGATATGAAAGACCTCTCCGCCGAGCACAAAGCCGCCGTGATGCTGGGCATGAAGGCGGGCGACGATGCGATAGACAAGTACCTTGCCAGTGGAATGACGGTGATCAATGGCTGGGGAGTTGGCTCGTTCTTTGGCGATCGCGCCTTCTACAACGGAGACTGGTTGAAGCGCGCCGCCGCGGCAAAGGCAGGAATCTACGGCGCCACAGGCATTGAGGCGATGTACCCGTTGACCAGAGTCACCGCCAACGGAGAGACCCTCGACGGCAGCAAACACAACTACACGATCACGTTTGCCAAGGGCAGTCTGCCGCCGGTGAATGCCTTCTGGTCGGTGACTATGTACGACGGCAAGACCCAGTTCCTGATCGAAAACCCGATCAATCGCTACCTGATCAACTCGCCGATGCTGCCGGGAATGAAGACCAATCCCGATGGCTCGCTGACGCTCTATATCCAGAAGGACTCCCCGGGGAAGGACAAGGAGTCCAACTGGCTGCCGGCGCCGAACGACACTATCTACCTGGTGATGCGGCTTTACTGGCCCAAAGAGAAGCCCCCGTCGATTTTGCCGCCGGGGAAGGGCACGTGGCAGCCTCCGGGTGTGGTTGCGACCTCCTAGGAGGAGAAGGAAGGGGCTGCGAAAGCAATCGCGATAGCGAAGGACTAGAAGACCGTGGGTAGACCCGGTAGGCAGAAACCATCGCGCTGTCAGCCAGAAGCCGGCAGCACGCATTCATCCGCAAGAAGGAGGAACTATGGAAATCAATCGCAGAAACTTGATCAAAGGGTCGGCAGCCGCCATAGCGGTAGGGGGCCTGACTCTGTCCAGCTCCGCTCGGGAGCAAAACCCACTGCCATCGTGGAATGACGGACCGGCGAAGCAGGCGATTCTCGATTTTGTCAAAACCACCACAGACAAAAGCAACGCGAAATTCGTGCCGCCCGAGGATCGCATTGCCGAATTCGACCAGGACGGCACACTCTGGGTCGAACATCCGCTGTACACCCAGGTTGTGTATTGCTTCGACCGGGTCGGCGCGCTCGTGCAGGCGAAGCCGGAGCTAAAGGATGTCGAACCGTACAAGACTGTCCTGTCCGGCGACCGCGAGGCCATCGCCAAGCTCCCGACCAGGGAACTCTTCGAGATCGTGATAGCGACCGAGAGTGGAATGACCGTGGAGGACTACAGTGTCGACGTGAAAAAGTGGCTGGCCGCGGCCCGGGACCCCCGCTGGAAGCGCCCATACACCGACCTCACTTATCTACCCATGCAGGAAGTCCTGAAATACCTGCGTGCCAACGGCTACAAAACCTTCATCGCGACGGGCGGCACTGCAGGTTTCGTGCGCGAGTACTCAAATCAGGTGTACGGTATCCCCCCGGAACATGTGGCAGGCACGTCGCAGGCGTTCGAGTACGGCAACGGGAAGGACGGACAGCCGACCCTCACCAGGGAGCCAAAGCTAGTGCTCGACAATCTCGGCGCCGGAAAGATCGAGAATTTCTGGTTGATGTACGGTCGCCGTCCGAATGCGGCGTTCGGTAATTCCTCTGCCGACGACCAGCAGATCCTGGAGTACACGAAGGCAGGCGCCGGCGCGAGGTTGTCGGTCGTGGTGATGCACGACGACGCGACGCGAGAGTATGCATACGGACCGGCACAGGGACTGCCCGACACCACAATTGGCACCTTGAGCCAGGCCATGTACGACGAGGCCAAGACGCAGGGATGGATCGTGATCAGCATGAAGAACGATTGGAAGCGGATCTTTGCTTGGGAATCGTAATTCGAAGATGATGGGGGCGCCGGCAGGGTTGCATTTCGCTACTTTTGAACAGCTCGCGAGGTAGATGCAGTTGACGGAAGAAGAGCAAAGAGGCGGCTAAAGCCGGAGTAGCCGCAGATTAGGCGGCTCCGTGCAACCCGAATCGCCTCGACTTTAGACAATCGCGCTGTCAACCAGAAACTGGCAGCGCGCGTTCATCCCCAAAAGGAAGATGCTATGGAGATCAGTCGCAGAGAATGGATCAAAGGATCGGCAGCGGTCATGGCGATGGGAAGCCTGACTCTGCCAGCTTCTGCCCAAGAAGTCGCCCCGCTGCCATCCTGGAATGACGGGCCCGCGAAGGCGTCGATTCTTGCTTTCGTGCGGGACACGACCGACAAATCCGGCCCCAAGTATGTTGAGCCAGCAGACCGCATCGCCACATTCGATCAGGACGGCACACTTTGGGTGGAACATCCCTTGTACGGGCAGGCCGCATTTGCGCTTGCGCGCGTGGGTGAAATGGCGCCAAGCCATCCTGACTGGAAGGAGAAGGAGCCATTCAAGACGGTGCTTGCGCGCGACTACGCGGCGATGAGCAAGTTCACCGAGGCGGACTGGTTGCAGATCGTTGCCGTGACCCACGCCGGGATGAGCACGGAAGTGTTTCAGGGGCTCGTCAAAGACTGGATCGCGACCGCCAAAGCCCCGCGCTTCGACCGGCCGTACACCGATCTCGTCTATCAGCCCATGCTGGAGGTGATGCAGTATCTACGCGCCAACGGCTTCAGGACTTATATCGTCACGGGCGGTGGGCAGGAGTTTGTCCGTGTCTACAGCGAGAGAGTGTATGGGATTCCGCCGGAGCAGGTGGTGGGATCGAGCATCATGACGACGTACGAGGATAATAGCGGCAAACCGGTGCTCATGCGTGAGCCGAAGCCATTTTTCATTGA
>DATGAD010000456.1:0-2472 GCA_035313725.1 Alloacidobacterium sp.
GTGCCCGCGCCGATCGCACTCACCGCCCCAGCTGCATTCGCACGCTTCGAATAGAAAGCCGCCAGAATCACTGGAGTCAAAGCCGCCGAATAAATGGTGTAGGCATAAAGGGTCTTCTTCAGCACCGACCCGGTATGCAACGACTGATACAACGCCCAAATCCCAAGCAGCACCACCATCAGCCGCGAAACAATCAGGATGCGTTTATTCGAAGCATCCGGCTCAATGTAGCGCACAAAAATATCGTTCACCAGATTCGTCGCTGGCGAAAAGAGAAAGCTGTTCGCCGTCGAAATAATTTTGGCGAAGATCGCGCCCATCAGCAGTGCGCCCATCAGTCCAGGTAAGCTATGCAGAGCCGTAAACGCCAGAATTTCGCGCGGAAACGGTGTTGCACCTGACTCCATCGCTCGCACATGGCCCAGCATCGCCAGCACCACAATCGCTGTTTCCAGAATCACCGTGCCAATAATCCACCCGACCACTGCCACGCGAGCATCCTTCTCTGACTTCGCCGAGAAAAATTTCTGATACATCGCCTGATTGCCCAGCATCAGCAGGCACGTCGGCAGAAAAATCTCCAGCACCTGAATCAGCGAATAATCCCCCAGCGGAGTGAAATGCGAAGGCGGTAGCGCTGCGTGAAACCCGCTCCAGCCACCCACCGAGTGCATCAGCATCGGCAACGCCGCCAAAATCGTAACCGAAGCTAGTAGCCCGATCACGACATCCATATATGCGATCGAGGACATTCCGGCAATCGCCGTAAACACAATCACAAATATCGCAATGATGTATTTCCCCAGGTCCGGCGTAATGACGGTGGGAAAAATGAGGCTGAGAATATCCCCGCCGCCAATCAACTGATAGCTGGTGATCGCCGTATAGGCAAACAGCACCGCAATCACGCCCAGCACGCGCGCCGTCTGGTTGTAACGAGCTTCAAGCAAGTCCGGAATCGTGAACCGGGCCGACCGCCGCGCCCGAGGCGCAATAAAGTAGATCAGCAGCAACCCTGCCCATCCGCCGCCACCCTGCCACAGCGCAACAAAGCCATGGTTATAGGCATTCTCCGCCCCACCCAGCAGCGACCCCGAGCCAATCCACGAAGACAGCAGCGTAAAGACCAGCACAAACGCAGGCAGCGACCGCCCCGCAACCAGATAATCGGCCTTAGTCTTAACCTTGCCCAGTCGCGTGAGCGAAACCACAAGCAGAGTGAGAACGATAGCGCCAACAACAACGGCGTACAGAGGACTCATGTTCTTCCTTCAGAAAGTGTAATGGCCAGTGTACGTGAAATAGCTTACGGGCCGACTCAGGTTGTCATCCTGAGCAGAGCGAAGGATCTGCTTCTTTTCAAGCAGTGGCACGAAAAAGGGTGGCCCCATCCTGACATCTCAGGGTGGGAAAGCCAAAAACTTAATCCAGCAGCTTCTCCAACCGCGACCGAACCAACTCCAAACTCACCCCATCCACCCGCACGACCTTATTCCGTGAAGCCTCACCACTCGCAATCTCCACCGCCGACCGCCCCACCCCAAACAACTCTGCAAAGAAGCGAACCAGCACCTCATTGGCTTTACCCTCCACCGGGGGAGCGGCTACGGCAACCTTCAACACATCACCCAGCACGTCAACGATCGCCGTCCGTCTCGCCCGGGGCTGTACTCGCACGGCGAAGCTGACCCCGGCCGCCGTCTCACGCAGAGCAATCACACAGGCTTGGGCCGAGCCCCAAAGATCGCCGTCCCGATCCGCACCAGCGTCGACCCCTCCTCGATGGCAATCTCAAAATCCCCGGACATCCCCATCGACAACTCGCTAAAATCCAGCCGGGAATACCGCGCCGCCAGTTCCTCGCGGAGCAACCGCAGGCGCCGGAAGCAGGCCCGCGCCGTCTCGGGATTGTCGTCAAACGGAGCGACACTCATCATTCCGCGCATCTCGATATGGCCCAGTTCAGGCAGCCGTTCCAACAGATCCGCCAGTTCCCGCGACTCAGGCTCAAGCCCGGTCTTTGCTTCCTCGTCACTCAGCTTGATCTCGACCAGCACCGGCAGCCGCCGCCCCAGTCTTTTCGCCCCATCATCCAGCCGCTCGGCCAGCTTCAGCGAATCCACCGTATCGACTCCGGAAAAGACTTCGGCCGCCCGCCCCGTCTTATTCGATTGCAAATGCCCAATGAGATGGACCGCTGCAGCATCACCCGGAGTCTCCGCAATACCTGCGACGCGAACCCCTAAGCTGCTCAAATCAAGCAGCTTTTGCTGAAACTCCTGGACTCTATTCTCCCCAAACAGCCGCAGCCCGGCTGCGAATCCTGATGCGATCGCCTCTGCCGGATGAGTCTTCGAAACCGCCATCAGCTTCACTTCGGCTGCATCACGGCCTGAGCGCAGGCACGCAGCGTGAATCCTCTCTTCAATTCGGCGGATGTTTTCGGCAATCAGGGCAGTCGAGAGCATGCAA
>DATGAD010000457.1:0-4953 GCA_035313725.1 Alloacidobacterium sp.
CGCCGGAGAATCGCTCGGCGCACGGCTGATCGGGAGCGATGCGACCACAGATCTCGCCGTGCTTGGCATTGACTCGGATAAGTTGATGCCAGTCTCAAGTGCGAACGATCTCGTCATCCGCGCCGGAGAAGTTGTGCTGTCTGTCGGGCGTTCCCGGTTGGGAGATATCTCTGCGAGCTGCGGAATCATCGCCCGTACTGGCGGTGCCTGGCAAACCTGGCGGGGAGGAGCGCTCGACCGCCTGATCCGTCCGGACATCCGGCTGTATGTGGGTCAATCCGGCAGCGCACTGATCAATGAACAGCGACAGGTGCTGGGCATCAATAGTCCGGCATTGGCCCGTCAGGCCGTCATTACCATTCCGGCGCAGACCATCAACCGGGTTGTCGATGCCGTCCTTGAACTGGGTCACGTGCCTCGTCCGTTTCTTGGCCTCGCCATGCAGCCGATCCCCATCCCCGAGCCAGCACAGGAGCTTTTTCCTGACGGGGCAGACGAAACGCTTCTGGTAACGCATGTTGAGCCGAAGTCGCCTGCGGCCCTGGCGGGTGTGATGGTAGGAGACGTCATCGTTTCATTCAACGGAGGGCCTGTTCCTGGTTTGCGCGAAATTCTGCATCGGCTTCGTGCCTCGCGCATCGGAGACACTATCTCCCTGACCGTCTTCCGCGGAGGTGCAAAAGTGGATCTGACCTTGAGCATCGCTGATCGCGGCTGATTCAACACTCATGGCAAGCCACCAAGAACAGAGGTAGGCGTGATCGCCCGGTCCAAACCCTTGCGCGTATTGCCCTGCGTTGACGCAAGTGTGCGGACGTATTTGATCGCTCTTCTTCGATCGACGACACGTGTCGAGATGCTCGCAATTGCGCCGGCTTCGACTCTCGTCTATCGTGCCCTGAACGATGATCCGGATGCGATCGTAATCGCCACGGAAGACTTCGGAACCGTTGCAGAGCAGAACGGTGAAGATCTGATAGACATGCTTTCCTCAACGCCGACGGTTCTGCTGAGCGGCCAAATCAATTCCGTTCTCAGGAAGCGAGCCGCAGCCTTGCATATTCGCTCCGTCCTTCCTCTGGATGTGACATCCGATCAATTGCTCGCCGCAATCCAGGCGACGGTGGCGGGCCTGGCAGTTACATTGGAGCCATTCGTACAAACGGAAGATGTATATGCCGCCTCAAACACAGCAAACGGAATCGGACTAACAGGTAGACTTGCCGAACATCTGACGGCACGAGAAACAGTGGTCTTGCGCCTGATGGCACTTGGCCTAGGAAATAAAGAGATCGCTTCGCGCCTTGATATTTCCGAACACACAGCGAAGTTTCACGTCAGTTCGATCTTGGCGAAACTCGGCGCAGCCAGCCGGACGGAAGCCGTCAGCATCGGCATGACGCGTGGTCTGGTCGCGATTTAAGAAGCTACAGCCTAAGAGAATTGACGTTCAAGAATCTGTGAATGCATCTCGTCCTGAGTTCAACAGAAGACCATTTCTCGACAACTGAGTTTTGCAAGACTTCCTGTGGCTGCACGCAGCCGTCACTTTGACGGTTAGCCGTTTTTCGGCCAAGTGGTTCTGGCCAAGAAAGGGTTGGCGGCCTTCTGGTATGTCATTGCGTATCGCCCGTCTGAGCCCATTGCGCGAGAATCTTTGGAGACACTGCCGACCGCAAAGGCACGTAGTGAAGTTGTTTAGCCAGAACAAACTGCTCTAGCGCCTGATTCCGCAGCTCATCCGAATTGGCCGCATTTTTTGAATCTGCAAGGATCACCTGCGAAAGTAATGAGGCTCCTAGATAGAAATGAGCAGCGCCAACGTGCTGCCCGCCACCGTCCTCCAGATATTTGCCGATCATATCGTTCGCTGCGCCGAATTGGGATGCATAGAACTCGGCAACGCCCTGAACGAGGTTCTTTTCGAGCGCCTGTTTATCATCTTTCATTTTGTTGAGCAGACGAGTTCGGGCAGCGAGTGCTTCGGTCTCCCGTCCGTTCAGTTTCAAGGCAGCGTCGTAGGCCTGCAATGCACCTTTTAAATCTCCGCCAGTTTCATCACGCCGCGCAATGGCAAGCCAGTTTTTGATCTTCTCCGCATCATTGCTCTTGGGCGCAGGAACCTGCGCTTCTTGCACAGGCGCCGATGGAGAAGCTGTCTGCTCTGCTTTCTTCTGCTCCGCCTTTGCTTGAGCGTCGAGCGCCTGGCGCATCCGTTCCAGTGGCTGGCCCGGACCGTCAGGCTTTATCGTCCCCGCTGAATGATATTTCTGCGCTGCACCGTTGTAATCGCCGCTTCGATCCAGTTCATCAGCCTGCTTCATCGCGTCGCGGTACGCGTTGATATCTGATTCAAGCTTGTTCGCCGCGGACTCCAACGTCTGGGAGTGCACGTGCTTCAAAAGATCCTCCGCACGATCAAAGTCACCTCGGTTAAATGCCTCGCCTGCCCCTGTCAAAACCAGTTGGCTGAGCTGCTCCGGCGGCAGCGTGCCACTTTCAATCCGAGCCCGAAGTATCAATTCTTGTGCCTCGC
The DNA here is from genome assembly GCA_035313725.1 of Alloacidobacterium sp. Taxonomy (GTDB): domain Bacteria; phylum Acidobacteriota; class Terriglobia; order Terriglobales; family Acidobacteriaceae; genus Alloacidobacterium. The sequence continues at coordinate 2,537 of DATGAD010000457.1, forward strand.
CCTTTGCGGGGCCAAAGGTGATCTTTCCCAGATCACGCAATGCCCCCGAATAGTCCTTCCCTTCGAGTTCCGTGCGTCCTACGTTCAAGTCTGCCTGGAACTGCAGTAGCGCCTTGGCGGCATCTTCCTTGGCTTTCTCGCATTTCTTGCCATATTTCTTGCCATCAAGGCCAGCGGCCTGGCAAAGATACCCCGCCTCCGCCTGCAAATCGCCCGCTTTCCTTGCTTGCTTCGCAAGGTCGCGAAGCTGATCAGCGCTCTTCGGGGCCGGTTGATTCTGGGCCAGCAGCATCGCACTAGATAGCAAAAACACGGCGCTCAAAGCGATCCTCATTGCCGCTCTCCAGTAAGTATCTGTTGTATGTCCGGGATTCCCATGTCGGTCGTGCACAGATGAGCCATAGTAGACAAATTGCAGTCAACGGTCTTCAGCTGACCTCGAGCGTCGGCAAAGATCACCTTATATTTGCCGGGTTTCACCCCATCCAATCGCAGCGGAGTAGACTGGTCCACGTCGGGCGGTGCGATATCTTTGCCCGCCTCATCCTGCACCCGCAAAACCTTCGCCCAGGGCGACGCGTTGATCTCCATATCGGTCCGCTCTACCACGGCGGCAGGCTTGACCGGCGCGGTCGACACTACGGGTGTTTCCCGATGGCTAACATGGAACAGTCCTGCCGCTGCGAGAGCTGCTGCGCACACAGATGCCGCGATGTAAAACGCACCCTGTTTCCTCGATGTAATGGCGCGAGCGGGCCTTCGTGTCTTGCGCGAACCGGCCTTACATTCCTCAGTCAGCCGCTCGTGGTCGCTTCGCACGGCGGGACTGGCAAAGGGAACCGCTGTTTCCGCCCTGCGCAGGACTCCGGAGCCTTCCCTGAACGAACCGCGTACGACCGATTGCCGTGCCGATTCGATCGCGTCGCGCAAGATCTGGTCGGCCTTCCGCCGGCGGTTCGTTTCGCATTTCAGCCTCGGCGCCGCAACTGAGCTCTCACCGTGAGCTCTCGCTACGTCATCCAGGACGTTCATGCATCTTTTCAGGTCGCCCGTGGCAAGTGAGCGATCGAACGCAGCAATCGCTTCGTCAACTGCAGCACAAACTTCGGCAGCCTCGCGGACTTTGGCTTGTTTCTGTTCCTCTTTTGCCTGCTCTTGTTTTGCCATGGTGAGCAGTTGATCGAGATCCTCGTTCGTGCCATGCCTAAGAATCGCATCATCGAGGACGCGCCGTGCCTCAGCGAAATTCCGCGCCTCCATTGCGACATGCGCCTGGAGAAGCGACTCCGCTCGAGCCGAGTTCTGTTCGATGGTTCTCAGATGCTCCTGCACCCGCGCCTTTGCCTGCAAAAGGGTGCCATTCCCCGCAGCCTGTTCAAGGCCGCGGTCGATCGCTTCGAGGGCCTGTTCAGGATGTTCCGCGAATAGTTCCTGTGCCCGCAGCACGACGATTCGCACAACGTGTTGCGTATCAAACTCACGCTTTCTTAACTCAGCTTCCGCTTTCAATCGAAGGAGCAGGCCTTCGCCGGGAAGTGTATCCAGCCCTCGCGCTATTCGGTCCTGGGCCTGGGCAAAATCATCACGGTCCAACGAGTCCTGGATCTCCGCCGCAATCTTCTCGAGCAGATGTTGCCGCTGCTGTTCCTTCTGTCGAGTCACTGCTGTAAATAACAGCTGTTGCACTTCGGCATGAGCGGGATCGATCTCCGCAGCCTCCCGTAGTCGCGAAATCGCTTCTGTGTAGTGGCGATTGCTGAAGCTCTCCTGAGCAATTCGCAGAAGCTCTTCCACCTGTACGGTCTGCTGCTTGCGCCGGATTTCACGGAGGATCAAGGAATACGCATTCCGCAAATCCGTACTATGCTCGTCGATCCGAAGAGCCTGCCCTAGAAACTGCTGTGCGCCGGTAAGGTCCCCTCGGCTCCTCGCATTACTTGCCTGTTCCCACAGGGCCGCGATCTTCTGCTGTTGCAACCTATTCTCTTGCGCCTCCTGCAATCGCTCGTTGAGCCCGAACAGATTGTCCGTGTCTATATTCTGCGCTTGCTGGAAGCCGATAATGGCGTCATCCCAGCGACGCTCGGCGAGGGCAGTCTGGGCCTGCTCAACGATCTGGCGCAATTGTTCTCCACGCTGCAGGCGATTCAGGCGATCCTGCACATCATTCATCAGCGCCTTTATATCCAGATTGCCCGGATCGATCTGCTGCGCCTGCGGTAACACCGTGCGTGCACCCGTAAACTGCTGTTCCTCTGCAAGTCTGCGCGCGGTTTCAAGAAGAGCGCTCACTCGATCATGTCTTAACGTGTGGGAAATGACGTGCAGATCGAATGCCATCTCTTCGGCGGTCGAATAGCGATCCTCCGGCTTCTTTGCAAGCGCCTTTTCCAGAATCACGCTCAAACCGTCAGGAA
>DATGAD010000458.1:0-3208 GCA_035313725.1 Alloacidobacterium sp.
CCAAAGAACAGATTGATGCGGCAGTCGCGATAGTGGCCGAGATTTCAGTAGCCTCTGCGGCACGATAAAGGAATTCAGGAATGGCGACGACAACGAATGGATTTGTAGGTACACCGCGCAAGGTGACGGCTCACCTGACGCAGAACGAACCGCTGAGCTTTGAGAAATCTTCACCGGGCAAGAAGGGCTACAAGCTCGCTCCGCTGGATGTGCCCGAAGTCGATCCGGCCGCTCTGCTGGGCGCCGCAGCGCGCGAAGATGAGCCCGGGCTGCCGGAGTTGAGCGAGATCGAAATCATCCGGCACTTTACGCGGCTTTCGACGTGGAACTACGCGATTGATCTGGGGATGTATCCGCTGGGCAGCTGCACGATGAAGTACAACCCGCGGGTAAACGAGTTTGTCTCGCGATTGGAAGGCATCGCAGAGGCCCATCCGTATCAGCCCGAGCGCCTGTCGCGGGGCGCGATGGTTATCATCAAGCTCCTGAAGGATTGCCTGATCGAGATCACCGGAATGGACGCTGTCGCGCTGCACCCCGCGGCGGGAGCGCACGGCGAGTTTACTGGCATGCTGATGACGCGGGCATATCACCAGTCGAAGGGCAATCCACGCAAGACGGTCATTATTCCCGACTCGGCGCATGGGACCAATCCCGCGACGGCTGCGAGCGTCGGCTACCAGGTGGTGAACCTGAAATCGAATGCGCAGGGCGGCGTGGATGTGGAGGCCTTGGCGAAGGTGGTCAACGAAGACACGGCGGCATTGATGCTGACCAATCCGTCGACGATTGGAGTCTTCGAGAGCGAGATCCACAAGATCGCCGATGTGCTGCACGACAAGGGTGCGCTGCTTTACATGGACGGCGCCAACATGAATGCGCTGGTAGGCAAGACGCGGCCCGGCGACTTCGGCGTGGATGTGATGCACCTGAATCTCCATAAGACCTTTTCGACACCGCATGGAGGCGGTGGTCCGGGATGCGGACCGGTGGCGTGCAAACAGTTTCTGGAGCCGTTTTTGCCTGTCCCATTTGTGACGCTGGGCGATGATGGGTTACTGCACTGGAGCACCGACCGTCCGCAGTCGATAGGACGAGTGCGTATGTTTTATGGCAATTTCGGAATGTTCGTACGTGCGCTGGCGTACATTCTGGCAAATGGTCCCGATGGGCTGCGGCAAACGACGGAAGATGCGGTGCTGAACGCGAACTACATCCGCAAGAAGCTCGAGGATGTCTACGATTTGCCTTATGACACGCCATCGATGCATGAAGTTGTCTTCAGCGATAAGCGGCAGGTGAAGAACGGCATAAAGACGGGTGACATTGCGAAGCGTTTGATCGATTACGGTTTTCATCCTTATACGACGTCGTTCCCGCTGATTGTGCCCGGTGCTCTGATGATCGAGCCGACGGAGAGTGAGTCGCGTGAAGAGCTGGACCTGTTCATCGACGCGATGCGGCAGATCGCGCGCGAGGCGGAAGAGAATCCGGAGGTCGTGATCTCAGCCCCGCACTCGACACGCATCTCGCGCCTGGATGAGACGACCGCGGCACGCAAGCCTGTGCTGCGCTGGAAGGGTCCGCCGGCAGACGCTGTCGAAGTGGATACCGCGGCGAAAGAGTGGTAGACGGGATGTCTATCTTCCACGACCGCCGCGACGAGCTGGAGAAGTTCGAATTTATGATGGGCCCCGCGCGCGGGCGGCTGGCGGTTTCGCTCGACGCGCTGACCGATGCATTGATTCTCATCGGTCAGCACGGAGTCTATTGCACTTCGAACCGCAATCCATCGAAGCCCGCGCTTGATCTTGAAACCGTGATGAGCGAGATCAACGGGGCGAAGGAACTGATCCAGTCTGTCATGCAACAGCTGGAGCAGGAACGCGAAGCCAGCCGCGCTTAGGGAATTGCGGTCACGCCTACATAGACATCGGTTGTCTCCCATAGCAGGTGCAGTTCAGTCTTCAGGTCCTTGGTGTGCTCGAATTTGATCTGGAAGGTTTCGATCGGGCTGCTGGGCATAACGCCTTCTGTCATTTTGACTCGGCCGAGGTCCTGAGTTTCGTCGTATTTCGTCCCCCACTGGCCGGTCTGCTTGTTCACGATCAGCGTCCAGCCGCTCTGTTCGGGAATAGTGTAAAGGGTGTATGTCCCGGCGGGCACTCCGAGGTTGCCGATCTTGAGATTGATGTCGGTCTTGAGCGTCGTAGCAGAATTCGCGCCTGTGCGCCACCAGTGATCAAACGGAACGAGGCCGCCGAAAATCTTGCGTCCGCGCATCGATGGCGCGCCGTAGTCGATGGTCACTGTCTTACTGCCAAAGGTCTCCTTGGCCTGTGCCGGGGGGCTCGCGGGCGGCTTCTGGTCGTTTTGTGCAAAAGCTGAGGAAGTGACGGCTGCTGCTAACAAAGCGCAACAAAGTGTTTTGGTGAATGTCCTGCGCTGCATCTGGGACTCTCCTTTTTCATGCCTGAAGTGGCCTCTCCATCAAACCGTGAAGAGGCTCGCCTGTCAAAACTGACGGTATAGTATCCTAGAGATACGCGCCCGTAGCTCAGCTGGATAGAGCGAATGCCTCCGGAGCATTAGGTCGGGAGTTCGAATCTCTCCGGGCGCACCAGATCCCCATCCCATCCTTTATCTCCTGCACGACCGATTGGTTATCGATGTGTGAATTCTGTGCCCAGTCAAGCGTTCAGGGCATCAAGCGCGACATCCTCCGCACGGTACAAATTCCAGAAAGAATTCTTAACCTTGCACTGACCGCTTCTGTGGTACTATTCCCCGCTCTAGGCCTCTCTCCCCCTTTACAGACGGAAAAGCTATGAACCTGACGGTACTCCGCCTTGTCACTTGTGTCTTGGTTGGTATATGCGTGCTGCCGCTGGCCGCGCAAATAGACGCGAATTATGCGGCTAGCGATGGCACGGTGACTGCAAGTAATATCACAACGGGCCTGCAGTTCATCCCAGTAACGCCGTGCCGAATCGCGGACACGCGCAACGCGACCGGTCCGTTTGGCGGCCCGGAGCTGGCTGCGAATACCAGCCGCGCATTTAATATTCCGCAAAGCGCCTGCAGCATCCCAACGACTGCGGTTGCGTATTCGCTCAACGTCACGGTAGTGCCAGGTGGGTCTCTCGGCTACCTGACCCTGTGGCCCACCGGGCAGACACAGCCCGTCGTCTCGCTGCTGAACTCAGAC
>DATGAD010000459.1:0-2749 GCA_035313725.1 Alloacidobacterium sp.
AACGCAACGCTTGTAAAGACAGGGGGCGTCCCGGCGAATGCATACACCTCCGGCGCGTCGCAGAATCAAACCATGGCCACGAATATGGTTGGGATAGTGGGCGGGAATCTGCCGCACAACAATCTGATGCCCTATCTCACGCTCAACTTCTGCATCGCCCTGCAGGGTGTTTTCCCGCCGCGCAGTTAGTAACTTTTCCGGCCCCCACCTGTTAAAGACAGGCCGGTCCGCCGCGCATTGAGCCATGTCCACTCTCGCCGTTCGCCCCGCACTGCCGCAGGACGAGATATTTCTGTATGACCTTTACGCGGCGGTCCGCGAGCCTGAGTTCGCGCTCGCGCAGATTTCTGCGACGCAAAAAGAACTACTTATCCGGATGCAGTTTCGCGCTCAGATGTCAGCGTACACGGAAATGTACCCGAACTCCTGCTACCACGTAGTGCTGCTCGACGCGAAGCCGGTAGGCCGGCTGTGGGTGGCGCCTGGCGACGGCGAATTGCAACTGGTAGACGTTGCCCTCCATCCGAAGCTGCAGGGCAAGGGAATCGGAACTGTGCTGATTCAGCGGGTGCAGCAGGAAGCCGCGAATGCCCGGCTGCCCATCCGCAGCTGCGTATTCCGGTTCAATCCCGGCTCTCTGCGCTTCCATCGGCGCCTGGGCTTCTCCATCGTGCGCGAGGATCAGACTCACTACTATATGGAATGGCGGCCGGTGCCGTTGTTGTAACGAAAGACAAAAATGAACAAGAGAACCCTTGAACACAGTGCTTGCTATGCAACGCGCAGAAATGTTCTTCCACTGCTGGTTCTGCTTTGCCTGACTGCCTGCTCTCGCGTGACGATTCACGACCTGCTGGAGAATCCGCGCCAATACGATGACAAGGTTGTGACCATCTCAGGCACGGTGACAGACCGCACTTCAGTGCTGGTGACGAATTACTTTACTCTCAAGGATCAGACCGGCGAGATTCGGGTATTCACGGATCGTCCTATGCCGTCGGTTGGCTCAACCGTCGAGGTCAAAGGACATGTGAAACAGGTTTTTGCGGTCGGAAGTTCGCAGCTTGTTGTTTTTGAAGAAGAGCCGGCGAACGCTGCTCATTGAGGAGAAGTAGGAAACGGTGCACGGCGCTCTCCGTTAGAAATTTGCGTGATAGCATGCGGAAACGCCATCTGCGCTTTGCGTGGCTCTGATCTTCTCGCAAATAAGGAAATGTATGCGTGCTGCGGCAATATGCCTGTTGATGTTTTCGTCTGTAATGCCTTTCGCGCAGAGCCAGGGTGACGCTCCTGCGGGCTCGGGCGAGCCTTTCGACATCGTCATCGTGAATGGGCACATCATCGATGGCACCGGTTCGCCATGGTACTCCGGCCAGATTGGAATTCGCGCTGGCCATATCGCCGCCATTGGCAATCTCGAAGCATCGCCGCGTCGGCAGACTATCGATGCCAGGGGCAAAGTGGTAGCGCCGGGCTTTATTGACATGCTCGGCCAGTCTGAAATGACGATACTCGTCGACCCCCGGCTCCCTTCGAAGATTTATCAGGGAATCACAACTGAGATCACCGGCGAAGGCGGTTCCGCGGCGCCTCTCAATCCCACCATCGTTGCAGCCGACCGCGCCGGGTACGATCATCTGAAGATCAATCCCGACTGGACCACGTTCCGCGAGTATTTTGCTCGACTGGAGCGCCAGGGCATGGGCATCAACCTGGCAAGCTATGTAGGAGCCACCAGCGTCCGCCGGATGGTTCTCGGCGACGCCGATGTGCAGCCAACTCCAACGCAATTGGCTGACATGCAGACGCTCGTACGGCAGGCCATGCAGGACGGAGCCGTGGGGCTCTCTACTGCTCTGCAGTATGCGCCCGCGCCTTACGCCAAAACCGAAGAGTTGACCGCCCTCGCCAGCGAGGCCGCCAAATATGGCGGCATCTACGCCACGCACATGCGCAGCGAAGGCGACACCGTGCTTGACGCAATCGATGAAGCAGTGCGAATCGGCCGCGAGGCGCATATCCCCGTAGAAATCTGGCACCTGAAAGCCGCTGGAAAAGCCAACTGGGGACGCATGCCGGAGCTGGTCGCTCGCATCGATGCAGCCCGCGCTTCCGGCGTCGACATCAGCGCCGACACCTACGCCTACACTGCCTGGTTCAACACATTTTCCGCATTTATTCCGCCGTGGGCTCACGACGGCGGCGACGCCAAACTCATCGAACGGTTGCAGGACAAGACGACCCGCGCCCGCATCCGCAAGGAGATGCTTACCCCCGGCGGCAACTGGGATAACGAGTGGCAGGAGATTCCCGGCCCGGAGGCGATACAAATTGCAGTCGTGCAAAATCCGGAACTCACTCCGCTGCAGGGAAAGCGCCTCTCAGAAGTTGCGGCGATGTGGAAGGAAGATCCCATCGACGCGCTGTGCGATCTGCTGATCCGAGACAAAGCATTTACTGAGGTCGCCGTCTTCGGCATGAGCGAGCCTGATGTCACCCTGGCCCTCAAGCAGCCGTGGGTCTCTATCGACAACGATTCGCAGGGCACTTCACCGGACGGTCCTCTCGGCCAAGAGCATCCTCATCCCCGTGCTTACGGCACCTTTCCCCGTATTCTGCGCAAATATGTACGCGAGGAGCACGTTCTGACGCTTGAGGATGCCATTCGTAAGTTCACTGCGCTGCCAGCGCAGCGGATGCGATTTACGGATCGCGGAGTTCTGAAGAAGGGCATGTGGGCAGACGTGGT
>DATGAD010000460.1:0-16683 GCA_035313725.1 Alloacidobacterium sp.
ACGGCCACCTGCTGCGGGTCGGCCACGAGTCCGTGAATCACCTCCTGCCCGTATACATCCGCCTGGTGCTCGATCATGCGGCTGAAAGCATTCCCCATCGGCTCGGCGATGAAATTCAGAAGCGTCATCACCAGCAGCACCAACCCGACGGAAGCCCAGTCATCGAGCGAATGGATGCGCCACGCATCTCCCCGACACTCCACCAGCCATCGCAAAAGCCGAAAGGCAACCCAGTAGAAGATAAAGAACAGGCTGAGAGAATAAAGCAGCCCCTTCACGATATGGTGCAACACATAATGTCCCTGCTCATGCCCGTAGATGAAAAGAATCTCATCCATAGGCGCGAGCTTCAGCGTCGTATCCCAGACCACGATGCGTTTCGACGAGCCGAAGCCTGTCACATAGGCATCCACACCGGTTGACTTCGCGCTTGCATCCATCAGAAACATCCGCGACGGAGGGATATCGATGCCGCCGCGAGCGACCACGCGCTCCAACTGGGTCACCAACGCAGGATCGCTCTTCTCCAGCGGAGAAAAGCGGTTGAACAGCGGATCGATGAATACAGGCGTGGCGAAGATGCCAGCGATCTCGACCGGCACAGTCAGCAGCCAGAGCCAGAGCCACCAGCGTCGCGGCGAACTGCGCATCAGCGCGTAGACGCACGTGAGTGCTAGCGTGCCGAAGAGAATCAACAACAGCGAAGAGATTCCCCAGTCGCCAAACCATCCGGTCCAGCGTTGTACCGACAGCCCATAATGCAGAGAGACTGCATGCGAGATGATCTCTGCTGGAAGATCGATCAACGCGAGGATCATCAGCCAGACCGGACCGACGAGCAAGCCCTGCAGCCACGCCTTCGATGTAACAGAAGCAGCCCATTTACTGATGCGTTCACCAACACCCCAATGCACCAGCACACACAAAATCAGAACGGCCCAGGCCACCCCGCCAAAATGCAGCGCCGCGTGCCAATGACTCAGATGAATCGCCTTTTCCAGTTTGTCGGGAGGAAGCGTGTAGGTAGATGAAATGATCCGGGCCGCTACTTCAATCAAGCCGCACCAGGTAAGCCTCGCCTTCTTCCGGCTTCAGTTCCTTGGCAATCTCCACAGCCTTGCCTTTGTCGTCATTCAGTGGACGGATCCTCACCCAGTGCCCAGTAGGCCCGGTAAATTCGATCACATTGGCGGTCTGGTACTTATGCTCGAGATGCTCTTCCAGCTTCAGCGCTTCTTTCTCTTTGCTGAAGGCGCCAATCTGTACGCACCAGCGTCCACCCTCGTCAATCGGCTTCGGCGCGGCGTAGACATCAATGCGCACCTGCGCAGTTCCCGGCCGCCACACGCCGACCACTTTTGCAGAAGCAACAGAAAGATCAAGCACACGATCTGGCACAAACGGCCCACGGTCGGTAATTCGCATCACCGCTGTCTGCCCGGTCTGCAAATTCGTCACGCGAACCAGCGATCCCATCGGCAACGTGCGATGAGCAGCCGACATGGCATTTTGATCGAAGACTTGTCCATTGGCTCCGCGACGATTGTGATAAGGCGGCCCATACCAGCTCGCCATCCCCGTCTCCGAATAGATGGGCGAGTGCGACGCGACAAAAGTCTCGTCTGCTGATTCTTCTGTAGCTGCTGGCGTGTTGGTAGTCGACGGAACTGGAGACGGAGTCTGCGCTGTCGCTGTCGCAGGCGCCGGCGTGTGTATCGCTGGCGGAGGCGGTGGGGGCGGAGCATACACCGCCTGTTGCTTGTGTCCGCAACCAGATACAAGAACAAGCCCCGAGAAGCCTGCACACACTATCAGCTTTCTCATTTCTTCTCCAGATGATCCGCCAGCTTTCGCAGTTGCTCCGCCGCGATCCGCAAAGCCTCCGACGAATTCTGCTTCACCTTCGGCACAACTTCGTCATTGAGATAGGCAATGACCCTGTGCACCTCTTCTTCAACACGCGGAGTCACGTTACTGATGTGTTCATCGACTTTGCGTCCGAATTCTTCAAATGGGCTGCCGGGCATGTGTGGGCACTCCTGTACACCATTAGTGTGCGTTTCGTCAGATTGCAAGGTCAACGGCTCATCTGCCGCAGGTGCCTAAGCCGTTAACTTGCGATTCGCATACATCCATGCGCAGAGCACAGCCGTCTAAGTAAGTTGATTCCTGCGATACGTACAACGAGCAGATGAGCAAGGAACCAATTTTGAAGCTTGTAAGACATTCCATTATTTGTGTGAGCTTTTTGATGCTCACGCTAACTAGCCTGTCCTCCCCGGCTCAGGGTTTCGTGCCTGATGCTCCCAACCCGAGTGATCCGGTAAACAACACACCTGCCGCCGTCGAAAAGCGAAAGTGGTCGGACATCGTCGAGCCCGGCGAAAAGGTTCCACCACTCTACGCAAAAGACAAACTACTCTTTCCAGTACATGAGGAATTGCGACCACCAAGCTGGTTCTCTACCTTCTTCTCCTCAGGATGGGAACAACTGAGAGACAGCGACCCCAGATATGGCGTCGACTCGGGCGCCTACGGTCAGCGGCTGGGCGCGGCCGCGATTCGCGACCTCAGCATGCGTACTTTCTCAGACGGTGTTTTGCCCGCCCTGCTGCATGAAGATCCACGCTACTATCGCAAGGCCGACGGCTCCATCGTCCACCGCGGACTGTATGCGGCATCGCGCGTTTTTGTCGGTCAGCGCGATTCTGGCGCTTCGGGCTTCAACACCTCGGTGGTTGTAGGCCACGGAATGGCCTCCGCGCTCACCATGGCTTACTATCCTGACAAGAGCGCGAATGCCCGCGTGGTCTTCTCGACCTGGGCCTTCTCTCTGCTTGGCGAAGCTGGCGGCAACATCTGGTCGGAGTTCTGGCCCGATACGCGCAACAGGTTTTTCCGTCGCCACAGCAATCAGTAGTCTTTGATTTGAATTGTTGAAGTAGAAAAATACGCTGTGGTTCGTCCAATCAGATATGCAGCTCCTGCGCATCCTGTTACTCCGCCAGAAGAGATACGGAACGCTAAATCGACACAAGCATGGAGTCGGCGCGGCATTGTTGATTTTGCTTTTCGCAGGCATCGGCTGCATACGGGGAAGAGCGCAGGAATTACTCCCGGACGCACCCGAGCCAGCGGTGGAACTTGTCGCCGCAGCTGAGCCGGGCCAGAGTTTTCCTCCCGCCGCACCCGATCCCCCCAAGTCCACTTTGAGTACATTTCCTTCCGTACAGGCCTCCTGCAAAGACACGCAATCAAAGACATCTACGTCGCCCCAGATGAGTTGCGGGCCCACATACGACCCTTTTCAGAAATTCATCAACAACGCCGAGCCGCACCCGATGACGCCAAAGCAGAAAGCCATCCTCGCCGGAAAAGACGTAATCGATCCCTTCAACCTGCTCACCATCGGTGGCACCTCCGCGATCTCTGTCGCAACTGATTCTCATTCCGCATACGGGCCCGGCATGGAAGGCTGGGCTAAGCTCTCCGGCGTGTCCATCACGCAGGACATGACTAACGAGTTCTTCGGCACATTTCTTATCCCTTCCATCATGCACCAGGACCCGCACTACCACCGCTTTCCCAATGCATCCTACAAGCGGCGCATCGCGCACTGTATCTATCAGGTTGTATGGACACAGGGTGACGACGGCAAAGGCATGTTCAACTACGCCAACGTAGTCGGCGGAATTTTCGAAGAGGCGATCGGCGACGCCTATGTTCCCTACCGAGATACAGGCTGGGCCGCGGCATCCGCCCGCTATGGCACAGCCCTGGCCACGGACCCAATCAACAACTTCATCACCGAATTTGTTCCCGACCTCGCCCGTCACGTTAACTTTCATGTCGTCTTCGTGCAGCGCATCATCAACCGCGTCGCGATCGAAGAAGGCCAGTAAGACAGGTGCCGGAAGGTCCTGTCAGCCATTAACAGGCAGGATATACACTCCATTTGTATGGCCTCCCCAGCGCCGCGCGTGGCTTATTTCCCTGACTCATTCCACGAAATCAATGGCGTGGCCCACACCAGTCGCCAGTTTGAGGCTTTTATCCGGCGACACAATCTGCCCTTTTTGTGCATTCGTGCCGGAAACCGTACGCCCCGCCTGCTCACCGAAGGCCATCTTACGACCCTGGAGCTCTCTCGCGGACCCCTCTCCTTCGGTCTGGAAAAAGACCTCAGCTTCGATCTGGGCTTCTTTCGTCACATGCCCATCATCGCGCGGACGCTGCGCAGCTTCCGGCCTGACCTGATTCACATCACCGGCCCAAGCGACTTCGGCATGATCGGCGCGCTCCTGGCGAATCACTATCGCCTGCCGCTGGTCGCCTCATGGCACACAAATGTCCATGAATACGCGGCAAAACGGTCGCAGTGGTTTCTAAAACGGCTCCCGGACAAGACCGCACCGCCGGCTGCACGCCAGATTGAGGGAGTCAGTCTGTATGCAAGTGCGCAATTCTACTCGCTCGCTCGATTGCTCTTTGCGCCCAATATCGACTTGTGCCGCCTGCTTGAGCGCGCTACCGGTCGGCCCTGTAAGCTGATGCCGCGCGGCGTTGACACAGAACTCTTTTCACCGCGGCATCGCGACCGCGCCGAGACTGACACTGACTTCGTCCTTGGCTTTGTAGGCCGGCTTTCCATCGAGAAAAATGTTGCCCTGCTGGCGCGCATCCGTGAGCAGTTGCTGGAGGCAGGTCTCAACAACTTCCGCTTTCTCATCGTGGGACATGGCGTCGAAGAACAATGGCTGCGCGAACGCCTTCCCAACGCCGAATTTCCCGGCGTGCTGCGCGGACAGGATCTTTCCCGCGCCTACGCAAACATGGACTTGTTCGTTTTTCCTTCCCACACAGACACCTTCGGCAATGTCGTGCTCGAAGCTCTGTCATCGGGAGTTCCAGCGATCGTAACGCCCAATGGCGGCCCCAGATACATCGTCAAAGGAGGACAGACAGGCTTCATTGCTGAAGATCAAGATTTCGCAGGAGCAATCCTCGACGTCCTTCGCAATCCGCAGCTGTACGGTGAAATGCGAGCGGCGGCGCGTGCCGCTGCCCTGCATGCTTCGTGGGATTCAGTCTTTGAGGGCGTCTATCGTGCCTATGATCTGGCGCTGAGTTCATCTGCTGTGGAGCAGGCCACTGAAGATGTAGTTGCAAACTAGCTGCAACAAGCTGCCGTATCGGCGAACATTTTTATTCTCTATAGCGGCTGGTAATAGCGCTCTTCTGGCGCGGCACAACTCAAACAAAGGATGTGCCCATCGCGGCGCACAAAGCGATCGTAGTTGATGCCCTCGCCACAGAGATGGCAAGCGATGCGCTCGCCTTTGAAGCCGGGCATCTCGTTCGGCCCGACGGCGACGCTCACCCACTGTTCCTCAAAGAGATCGCCGTCACGCATCTCACGGTAAGCGCGCATCTGCTGCTGGTTCTTGTTCTCAATCTCCGGATACATCTCCCGCGCCAGCGCCTTCGACGACTCCTTCGCCGAGATGCGAACCGCCTTACCCGCAGCAAGATCGACAAACGTCGCGGCCATCTTTCCCCAATCGCGAAACTTCAGCGCGCGCTTGCCAAGACGGCATCCGGTCACCACACCGATCGCATCCGTGGCGCAACGATCGATTTCGACATAAGTCACAAGTCGCTTGCGGTCTTTTCCGCGAGGATCGTCAATGCCAAGCCTCGCGCATCCCAGCATCGCCATGCGCACTCCGAGTATCTGTCCGGCGCAAAGATGGCCATGCGCGATTTCCGCCTGCCTGAGTAGCTCGTCGAAAGCATCCATAGATGTATGGTAGTCCTGACAAGCAATTAGCCGCTTGCCAGCAGTCTTCCATGCACTCCGAAAGGAGAACCACGCTGAAACGCGAAACTACGACCTGCTGCATCGCTGGCGGCGGCCCGGCGGGAGTGATGCTCGGTTATCTGCTCGCGCGCGCCGGTGTGAGCGTCATCGTACTCGAAAAGCACAAGGACTTCTTCCGCGACTTTCGCGGCGACACAATTCATCCCTCGACCCTTGAGCTAATGCATGAGCTGGGCCTGCTCGAAGAGTTTCTAAAGGTGCCGCACCAGGAACTCCGGTCAATCGGCGGACTCTTCGGGGACTTCGCTTTCACCGGCGCCGATTTCTCTCATCTGCCTGTGAAGTGCAAGTTCATCGCGCTTATGCCGCAGTGGGATTTCCTGAACTTCCTTGCAGAACATGGCAAGAGTTTCAAATCCTTCGACCTGCGCATGGAACACGAGGTCACTGGTCTTCTCGAAGAAGATGGCGTCGTTAAAGGAGTTCGCGTGAAGACGCCTACGGGTGAGATAGAGATCGAGGCAGATCTGGTCGTCGCCTGCGACGGACGGCACTCAACCCTGCGCGAGTCCGGGAACTTTGAAGTGATGGACATCGGCGTGCCGGTGGATGTGCTCTGGTTTCGCGTCAGCCGCAAGGCTGACGATCCCTATCAGTCACTCGGCCGCATCGACTACGGCGAGATGCTGATCCTCATCAATCGCGGCGACTACTTTCAGGCAGGCCTGATCATCCGAAAAGGCGTATTCGATGCGGTCAAAAGTGCCGGACTACCCGCTTTTCGCAATTCCCTCCTGCGAGTAGCGCCGTTCCTGAACGAGCGCCTGGAAGAGATTAAAGATTGGGATCAGGTCAAACTTCTATCCGTCCAGATCAACCGACTTCGCACGTGGTTCAGAACCGGCCTGCTTTGCATCGGTGACGCGGCTCATGCCATGTCTCCGGCAGGTGGCGTCGGTATTAATCTTGCGATCCAGGACGCGGTCGCGACCGCAAACATTCTTACACAGGCCTTACACGAAAAGTGCGTAACCGATGCGTTGCTCGCGCAAGTGCAGGAGCGGCGGGAGCTTCCCGTGCGCGTGATCCAGTCCTTCCAGGCCAGGGCGCATAATGCCTCGCTCAATTTTCTCGGCCGGCCGGAGAAAGCAAAAGCTCCGTGGCAGTTGCGCGCATTTATGCAAATTCCCGGACTCAGGCGAATACTGGGGCGCGGCATTGGTCTTGGAATACGACCCGAGCACATTTATTCGCCGATGGAAAAAGCTGTTGTCCGCGATACCATGTAGGCGATATGCGGATATCCCCACCAACGTGCGTTCTGCTGTTTGCAATGATTCTTTCTACAGCTTCCGGCTACGCTGACAAGCTGAAGAATTTCTACATGGGTAGCGGCGGTTATTCCGCAGAAGTGCACCGTGTCGTTCTTCTCGAACTGGCAAAGGACGGCACAGCCGTACTCCAGCAGAACTGGCACGATAAAGATCCGGAAACCTGGCATGTGCACTGGACGCTCGACAAGAAATCGCTCGTGCTGAATTTCGATCCGGTTGAGGGCAAGCCGACGCCCGCTCCCGCCAGCTTCACTCTCAAAAACAATTCGCTTGTTCCCGTGAAATGGGACAGCCAGTTCCTGGGCGTCCTCGGGCCGCCGACGCTGATGCCTTTCAGCAGCGGCAATCAAGCGCAAGGCAGCCTCTCAGGTTGCAAGATGCTCGACTACACTCAGCCCACAGGCTGCGTCCAGTGGGATTCGCGCGACATGAAGAAGTGATTCCCACCCTTCGTGCCGCGTGAGCCGAAGGATCGGAAACGCCTAGTAATGGAATCGATAGCGAATCTCTGCGTAAATCTGGCGAGGATCGTTATAGTGGAAGCCGCCAAAGGTGAGACTGTTATCCAGCAGAACGCGCCGGTTGGCAACGTTGAGCGCAGACACGGACACAGTCACGTTGTCGCTGAATTCCTTCCCGAGTGAGAGGTCGAAAGTAGTGTGCCCGGGAAGGTAATTACCGGAGTAGGGTGATGGCGGACCGGGGTATCCGTTGCTGAAGCCGGAGCCGTAGTAGACGTTGGTCGAACCATCGATATGCCAGGGTAACGTCGCGTTGAAACCGACGTTCAGCGTGTTCCGCTGGTCATGATCGACTGGCGTGTAGTCGAAGCCCGCGTCGCACGCCGGTGATCCAATCGGAATGCAGATGAGGCCGCCCGTGATGTCGCCACGCTGCTGGGCGATCTGGTTGGAGTACGCGAGATGCCCCTGTCCGAAACGCCATAGACGCGGGCTCCGCAAGGTCAATTCCCAGGCCTGAATCAGCGCGCCGTTAACGGTGACAGGGTAGTAGATGCTGGACTCGCCGATGTTCGAGTGGTCGAGGAAGTTATTTGCGCGGGTCTGGAAAGTATCGGCGTCCAGCAGCCAGCCTTTGAACGGTATCTGCACGCCAAACTGGTGCTCTTCATCCCGTTCGCCGTGCAGGGGTTCAAAACTGGTGTTGTTTGCATTCGCATAATTGACGACAGGACCCGAAGCCGTCAGCAGCGGCGGCGGCTGATAGTAGCGGCCATAGAACGCGCGGAAGACCCAGTTCAGTTTCGGAATCTGAAACGCTACTCCAACTCGCGGGTAGGTGTAGTCTTCCGAAAAGCTGGACGTAAAATACGACTGTCGCAGACCGCCTATCAGCGTCAGCCAGGATGTGGGCTTGTAATTGTCGGAGATGTACTCCTCAACAAGGCCGCCGGAAGCCGAATCGGTGATGCTGAAATTCTGATAGCTGCCATCGTTGAAGATCGAACCAAAAAGATAGCTGTCGTGCTGGCCCCAGGCATAGATGCCTGCCTGGATCGTGTTTTTTGCGATATTTACATTGATGTTTGCCTGGGCGCCGCCGTAATTTGAGGCGCGGTCGGATGTGGTGGCAACGGGATAATCGTCGACACTCGGTTCATAGTTGGCGCTGTTGTAGTGATAAAAGGGAGAGACTTCGAGCACCGTGGACGGGTTGAAGGTATGCACCCAGGTAAAAGCTGACATACCGTCGGTCTCGTGCTGTCCATCGCGCAGGCCATAGGTCGGCACAAGCTGGTTCCCATAACTATTGGGGTCTGGATCGTATGGAATCTGAAAGTAGTCGGTCCGTAGCTGGCTAACCAGGCGGAACTGGTCTTCCGGCGTGCGGTTGTAGATCAGAGTCCCGAAACCACCATAGCCATTGGCCGCATCATGATAGACCTGGCTGACCGGGGGCGCCAATCCGTAATCGCTGCGAGTGCCGTTGAGGCTGGCGTAGTAGGCGAACTTCTCCGAGTGGCTGCCGAAGCTTACCTGATCGTCGGTTTGCCAGAAGTTACCGAGGCTGACAACGAGTTCGCCTTCATTGTTCCGCTCAAAGCCGGTCCGGGGCGCGACATTGAAGACGCCATAACTGCGGTCGCCCACGTCGGAGTCATAGCTCCCGCGCTGAACTTCCAGATAATCGATGTCTTTCGGACTGATCTGCGGCCCAAGATTGCTGGCGATGTTGGTGTTAGGAATTTCGACGCCATCGATCAGCCAGCTTACCTGATGGCCGCCGCGCATATGCAGCATGTCGTGGGTCATGTAGGCGCCGGGAACGTAGTCGGTGATCATCTCCATTCCGTAGCTGCGGTTAGCTCCGGGGGTCTGGGCGATGTCTTCCCTGCTCAAGGTCGTGGTTGGCGTTACCGAATCGACGTTGGCCTCGTCCACGCGTCCAACCGTCTTGACGGACTCAACGACGGTCGCAATAGCCAACTGAAAGTGCAGAATGGGCGAGGTCCCCGACGCAAGCGAAAAGGGCTGGCTGAACGACGCAAATCCCGATTCGGATACGGTGATGGTGTAGTCCCCGAAAGGTACAGCCTGAAAGCGGAAGAACCCGTCGCTATTAGTCTCACCAGAAAGCGAGTAAGCCGAACTGAAACTTTGCAAGACCACCTTTGCACCTGAGATCGGGCGGTGCTGCGGGTCGTGCACGATGCCTTCCACCTGTCCAAAGACGGTAGCGCGTGCGTGCTGACTGAAAAGCAGGCAGCCGAAGAGAAAAAGCAGTACAGTTCTGCGCATATAGCAGAAGCCTCCTTCACGTAGCTGAAGAAATTTCAGAACCCTCGTTTGTCTGGAGATGGCAAACGAGGCTGGATGCGAGAGCTACAGGAGAATGCGACTGGGAGGACCACGCTTCTGGCGTGAGCGATCAAAAGAAATGCGGTACTGAGCGGCTGTTTGCGCATGAATTGCCGGATGGGCGATCAGTCCGGCAAATACGGCAGCCTTTGCTGGCGGAGCAAAAACCAGGAGATGCAAGGCCGCAGTCGAAGGCGGAATGCAGGGGCATTTCTCGGAAATAACGCCAACGCTCTTGCCTTGCTGCGAATTGGAGTCCGGCATGGCGCAATGGTGCTTGCCCGCGCGGCGGCAGCAGGCCGGCAGGTTCGCCTGCACAACATCCGATGCAAGCAGCGGCGAGATCAGCGAGAAGCTGAAGAGCAGCAGCAGCGAGATGGAGAGCGCGCGTCGCACGTGAAAAGTCTATCTGAACATACAATCGGTATCCAGCGTCGGAAAGCGACACAAGACATTTGTTTTGCTGCCGCGCAAAAAAACCTCGGCTGATCGAGGTAAATTGTGTCACTAGTTCTCAGAGTCGACCGCATCGCCATCTTCCACCAGAACGGCGGATAAACCCACCAAATCATAGCTGATCTGTTCGGCTCCAGTCGCCTGGAATGTGATCCGCAGGGGCTCGCGTTGCCATGTCGAAGGCGCGCATGCAGGTTTCGGATGGTCTTCCGGATCCCACGCACCAAGCTTCTTGGCTAGCACAGGTTTGCGCGCTGCCACCTGCGCAACCACGGCATAAAGTTGGCGGCCGGTGGCCGTAAGCCCGCAATAGGCCGCATAATCGCGGAACCACACTACGCTTGAAACCGCAGGATCGTAATTAGGCAGCTTGATAGCCGTAACGTGTCCGGTAGCGCGATCCACCAGCAGCCAGGGTCCGCGTTGCCAAACCCAATGTTCGTTCTTCTCTGTGGGGAGGGCATCATTCAACCGGATCGCGCGGCGCACGGCAAAGCTGCGGTCCGTCACATCATGCGCATCCCCGGTCGTCCATTCCTTGATCTTGGCATCGATGACCAGTGGGCGAACCCGCAGTTCTTTTTCGTCATCCCCCGCACCCGCCGGATCGCCGGCGATCGAGTATGGGACCTTTTTCACCGCCCCCAAGGCGACGATGTGCGGCTTTGCAGCAGCGAAGAGTAGGCCCGGTGAGCTAAGTACGAGAGCCAGGCCCCAAAGTGCCGCATGTATCTGACCCATGCAGATCAGGCTAGGATGAGACGCAGCACGATACAAGACTCTGCGCTGTTCAGGAGCATTTTCTTTCATTACGAGAGTGACTTGACGGCTAGAGACTGTTGGCCGCTGCGAGCAGAAAGACAAGCGGAGCATTCCAGTTAATGGCAACCTCGTTTACCGAATAGGCTCCCTGATCGTCCACGTACATGCGCATCGGTGGGCCCGGAGGTAGCGCCTTCGCCACAGGATCAGCCGGATGCGCGTTGGGCCCGCCGGAAAGCAGTCCCGGCCACGGGTCAGGCAGGTGATCGGCTCCGCTCGGCCGATGATGCGGATGCAAAAACGGGCGCGAACCAAGCTGCGTGACCCATGAAATGCCGAAGCAGTTGCGCCCGAGGAGATAGTGCAGGTTGTCCAGTGCAGCCTCGACGAAGCTGTTATTTGCATGAAAATGATGCGCGATGAATAGCAGCATCGAGTGGTTTCCGGCCACGCCGTTCGATCCCCACACATAGTCTGACTCGCCAAGCGTATTTCCGTAACCGTTACTGTTACTATCTTCTGCAAGCGACTCCGCCGCCTTGATCGTAGCCTGCTGAATCCCACTTTGTAGCCCGATCGTGTCTTTTCTTCCCGAGAGCGCGTAGGTCCAATACGCCATCGCCGCAAGATCGCTCCACGAAGGTGCGCTGATCGCGATTGCCTCAGGCTTTCCCGCAGCGGCGGCAAAAGCCTTCTGATATTCGTCATTGCCCGTCGTGCGCCACAACTCCGCGGCAGCCCACAGCATTTCGTCACCGCAATCTGTGTCTCCATATTCGCCAGTGCTCACGTCAGGCGGATTGTGAAACACGATCTTCGGATTGCGCGTGCACCAGCTCCACGCCCTGCGCGCAGCCGCAAGGCAGCGCTTGGCATACACGGAGTCATATGCACCATAGCAGCGTGCGGCGATGGCCATCACCGCAGCGAAATCAGCCGTCGCGCACGTGCCCTTGTACGCAGGAGCTCCGGTGCCGATCACGTAGCTGGTCAGTATGTCGTCCTGCGGCATGATAAAGGCGCAGAAGCGCAGGCTCGTCTGCTTGTGCCACACACCGCCATCGTCATCCTGCAGCGTCAGCATCCAGTCAAGATTCCACTTCACCTCGGCAAGAAAGTCCGGAACCTTCCCACCCGATTCTGGAATCTGCAGCGACAACTTGCTCAACGTGCGCTGATACAGCTCCCACGCCCACAGCAGCGTGCCCGTGCCGATCCCCGAGTTGACGATGTAGCGGCCGTAATCACCCGCGTCATGCCAGCCGCCGCGATTATGCAGCACGCCGCTCTTTCCCGAGGACGCATGATTCGCAGCCGAGAGATGACACGCGGGATGCGCGTAGCCTCCACCAAGATCGACATTGCATCCGCAGCGCTGCCCGTAGAACGAGCGCGTCGTCAGCCGCAGAGCATCGCGATAGACATCGCCGCCAATTTGAAACGGCAGAGACTGATTCCCGGAGTCGAGTTCCAGAACATACGAACCCGGCGCATTAAGCGCAGAAAAATCCGCCGTCTGCAGCGTATCGCCCGAAGCGGCATCGGCCTTGGGGGTGCTGAGCGTGCCGCGATGAACAATCTCATTTCCAGCCGTCGAGCGAACCACAAACGACGCAGCGGGGACATGCACGCTGGCCTGCTTCGGCAACGCAGGCAGATACCCGACCTGATTCAGCGCAGCGGCGCTTGCGGGTCCTGTTTCAGGCGGCGAAGCAAAAGCGTTCTTCCAGTCGAAGGCGGCAACGGCAAGAGCGCTTGCAGAGGAGGAGAGAAACTCGCGGCGCATCATCGGCTTCATTCTCACACATTCAGGCTTTCGTTTTGACACCATCGGCACGCGAGTGCCGCACCGCTATACTGGCATCGCCGGAGAAAAGCCTTTGCTCCATAGAACGAAAGCCACCGCAGCCTTTTTCGCTGCTTCGTCTATCCTGCTTCTCGCGCAGATCAGTGCCGCACAACAACCCGCAACGCTGCCGCTCATCCCGCAACCGAAAGAAGTGCGCGTCGTCTCGGAAATTCCCCTGAGCGCAGGTATCGCGATCGAAGCCCCCGGCGGCGGCGACGAAGACAAATTCGCAGCACAGGACCTGCAGGAAACGCTAGCATCCTGGGGGATCAAGAAGAGCGAAGCCAGGAGCGCGCCTCGCATCATTCTTCTACGCAGAGACAACCCACAAGCCTTCGATCTGCTCTCCGCCGGCCACACAGCCTTCGAGCCGCAAATGCACGATGAAGGCTACGTTCTCATCCCCAAAAGCGACGCACTCTACGTCATCGCAGAAACCTCGTCCGGCATCTTCTACGGAGCGCAGACCGTCAAGCAGCTCGTCACGAAGCAGAGCGGCACGTGGACCCTCCGCGCCGCACTCATTCGCGACTGGCCTGCGCTGGCGCACCGCGTCGCCGATGACGACCTCTCGCGCAGCGGCATGCCCACGCTTGATTACCAGAAGAAACAGATTCGCACCTTCGCCGCCTACAAGCTCAACGGTTATTCGCCTTACTTCGAATTCACGCTGCGCTACAACGGCAACCCTGTTCCCGCGCCCGGCCCCGCCGCCCTAACGCACGAAGACGCGGCTGCACTCGTTCGCTACGCGCAGCAGTATCACATCACCATCATCCCCGAGCAGGAAGCCTTCGGACACCTCTACCGCGTGCTCGCCTACGACAAGTACATCGACCTCGGCGAAACGCCGCACGGCGACGTCCTTGCACCCGGCGAGCCCGGATCGCTCCAGATCATCAAGTCATGGTTCACTGAAATCGCGCAGGTTTTCCCCGGACCCTACATCCACATCGGCGCCGATGAAACCTTCGGCCTTGGCCGCGGCAAAACCCACGACGAAGTCCAGAAACGCGGCCTCGGCGCCGTCTACGTTGACTTCCTGCTCGCCATTGCCAATCAGCTCGCGCCGCTGCAAAAGAAAATCCTCTTCTGGGGCGACGTCGCCATGAACGACCCCGAACAGGTCAAGCGCCTGCCGAAAGATCTCATCGCCGTCCCCTGGTGGTACGACCCCGAACCCAGCTTCGACAAATACATCAAGCCCTTCACCGACGCCGGCCTGGAAACCTGGGTCGCGCCCGGTGTCGACAGCTGGCTCAAGGTTTATCCCAATAACGACGTCGCCCTGCGCAATATTCAGGGCTTTATCCGCGACGGTCAGCGCATGGGCGCAAAAGGCGCCATCACCACCATGTGGAACGACCAGGGCGAGACCCTCTTCGATCAGGTCTGGTACGGCATGATTTTCGGTGCCGCCGCCAGCTGGCAGCAGGGCGAGAGCAGCATCCCGCAATACCAGCAGGCCTTCGGCCCAGTCTTCCATCATGACTGGTCAGGCAAAATCAACCAGGCGCATCTCGAACTCATCGCCGCGCACCAGTCGCTGAGCAAAGTCCACATCGAAGACGCGAACAACAACATTTTCTGGCTCGACCCTTGGGATGGAGGTGGGAGTAAAGACGGCCAAGCCATCGCCGAAAAAATCCGCCCCGCCTCCCGCGACCTCCGCCTGCACGCCGAGGAGGCCATCACCCTCATCGAGCAGGCCAAGGATGAAAATCCGGACCTCATCGATCGCAACCCCCTCGACGCCATGGAACTCGGCGCTCGCCGCATGGACTTCATCGGCATGAAGTTCGAGTTCGCCGACGAGATGGCCCAGTTCTACAACAAGGTCTACGCCGAACAGAACGACGCGACAAAGAACGACGAGGTCGACGCGCTCTTCTCCCTCATCACCGACATGAACGACGGCCGCTGCGACCAGCTCCGCGACGGCTACACCTTCACCCGCGAACTCTACGAAGACGTCTGGAAGAAAGAGAACCGCCCCTATTGGCTCGGCAACGTGCAGGTCCGCTATGAGGCCGCGCAGCTGCTCTGGTACAACCGCTGCACGCAGCTCCGCCACCTCTTCGACGATCACGACAACAACAAAACGCCGCTGCCGCCCGCGTCATCGCTCGGCATACCAACCTTACCGAGCCCATAAAAAACCCTACGCAGACGAGCATCAATCGCGGTAGAGTAGCGGCGATGAGAAAGCATTGGGCCTGGTGGTTATTCGGATTTCTCGCACTCGTAGTTCTGCTCTACCCTAAGAAGCTGACCGTTGTCCCTTCCTATCACGTCAAGCTCGTCGACCAGTTCGGTGCGCCCATGGCAAACACCGGCGTCAGCGAGCTCTGGCAGCAGACCACCATCCAGCGCATCGAACACCTTGACCAGACCATGACCAACGCGCAGGGAGAAGTCGACTTGCCCGAGCGCACCATCCGCGCAGCGCTGGCCCAGCGCATGGTCGGATGCCTTGGCTACCTCGGCCGCATGGGCCTGGCCGCAACCTGCGGCAACCGCTCCGCCATTTATGCCGCGGGCGACCTCAAGGAACTCGACCGCAGCGAAACCTCGACCGGCGTCTTCGCAAAGCAGCACTCCGTTCTCCTGACCCTCAAGCGCTGCGACCCTGACGAGCCTTCGCTGTGCTGATCTTCCGTCACATAACTCCCGCCGCCTGTAACGATCTCCCGGCCCTTCTCACGATCCATACGTAAGGAGGGTTTACACACATGGCACACTTTGAACGTCTCAGCGTCCTCGTGGACAATGGCGTTTATGAAATCTACATCGGGAGCGACGGCAAGCTGCACATCCGCTGGATTCTTCCCGATCCGCCGCCTGAGGTCTTTTCCGAACTCAAGGCAGTCTCCGCGATTCTCAACCACGCAGCGCAACAGAAAGACCGCGCCGTCGCCGCAAAATTTCAGGGCTTCGCTGAAGAAGTGCTGAACAACCGCGCGAAGGAAATCGGCGGCTTTCTGGCGCAGGCCGGCAAAGAAGTCGCAGTCGCAAGCTGAACAAAAGCAATTCGACAAGATGTGCAGCGCGCGCCCGCAAGGGCGCGTCTCTGTTTCTACAAGATACAATCAGAAGTCGCGTATGCCACACACACCCGTACTTCTGGTTCACGGCGGAGCCTGGGCCATCCCTGACGACATGGTCGAAGCCCACCAGCGCGGCGTCTCAAACGCGCTCGCCGCGGGATACGCCCAACTCGACAAAGGTGCATCGGCTGTAGACGCAGTCGAGGCCGCAGTCGCCGTTCTCGAAGACGACGACACCTTCGACGCCGGTCGCGGCAGCTTCCTCACCCGCGACGGCCGCGTGCAACTCGACGCCCTGCTCATGGACGGAGGCACCATGCGCGCCGGAGGCGTAGCCTGCGTCGAGCGCCTGCGCAATCCCATCCAGGCAGCGCGGCTCGTTCTGGATAAAAGCCCGCACGTCTACTTCGTCGGCCAGGGCGCGGAAGAATTCGCAGAGCAGCATGGTATGACGCTCATCGATAACTCAGAACTCGTCCTCGACCGCGAGCGCCAGCGCCTTGAACAAGCTCAAGAGAAGGAGCGCGCCGGACTCCCCGACCTCACCTTCGCCGGAGACGACAAGTCTCCGGAAACCGCCGCCGAACTTGCCTCG
>DATGAD010000461.1:0-11428 GCA_035313725.1 Alloacidobacterium sp.
CAGGTGGAACGAACCGGTTGTCGAGACTCAACCATTGCTTCCATCGCGCGGTCTGATTCGGTGGCGGAGCGGGCGTCGTAATAGCGGGCTGGCTCATGCGGGCTCCTCAATCTTATAGAGTTTGCCCGGAGTAAGGCCATCCACCGTTTGCACCGTGCCTGAAGGCCAGCGGATTACTACTTTCTCGATCTGTGGATTTCTTCCGAGGCCGAAATGCAGCCTGCGGTCGTTTTGCGCGGCGAAGCCGCATCCGCCGGAAACCTGTTGCATCTGTTCCTGGCCGTTCCAGTACAGAGCCACCTGTGCTCCGATGGCGCTGCGATTGCTCTTTGTTCCGGTCAGCGCAAACTCGATCCAGTTGTTTTCAGGCGCTACGGTGTTTTTGTAGAGCAGCAGTGGTCCGCGCTGGTTGGCGACCACTACATCGAGAACGCCGCGATTCCACAAATCCACGAGCGCGACGGCGCGGCCATCGTGTGTATCGGTAACTCCGACGGCCTGGGCTACGTCGACAAATTTGCCTGCGCCATCGTTCATCCACACATGCTTTTGTTGATAGCCGGACAGGCTGCGGCCGTCCATCGCGGGCCAGTCTTTCGCGTCTCCAATAATGGAGGAATTGCCGCCCGCCACTTTTGAGAAGTCGTACCAATAGTTTCGCTTGCGATCGAGAGACACGTAGCCGTTAGTCAGGAAGAGATCGAGTGTGCCGTCGTTGTTAAGATCGCCGAATTGAGCGCCGAAACTCCATCCACCAAGCTCGACGCCCATATCTCGTGCCAAGTTCTCGAACTTGATGTCATTCCCGGATGTGCCTTCTTTTGGAACCCAGAGATTATTTCCCTGGATCAGCACGCCGTCTTCAGAAATGTTCGAGACGTAGATGGAATAGTGGCCCTGGTTGAAGATGTCACCGAAAGCAACGTTCATGCCGCTTTTCGGCGCGAAGCCCACGCCGGTCTGCTCGCCAGCCTCATGGAAGCGCTTTCCGTCGTTGAGGTACATTTCGGAAACGCCGTAGTCGTTGGCGATGAAGAGATCGGGGTGCCCGGTGCCGCGCAGATCGGCAGCGGCGGCAGCTAACGCCCACCGCCTGCTGGCGATGCCTGCCTTCGCGCTGACTTCTTCAAACTTGCCGTTGCCCAGGTTGTGGAAGAGATATTTGCGCCCGCCATTCTTGGCGTACTCGAAGCTCTCGGGCATCATTTTGGTGGATTTCAGGCGCCATAGATCAACGTCTTCGGGGTAGTAGCCGCCGACGAAGAGATCGAGCAGGCCGTCGCCGTCGTAGTCGAACCAGACGGCAGTGTTGGCGTTGATCCAAGGAGGCAATCCTGCCTGTTCGCTTACCCGGGTGAAGCCGTGGCCCTGGTCGTTATGAAACAGTTCGGGTCGTCCCCACTTGATGAGGAAGAGATCTTCGTAACCGTCGTTGTCGTAGTCACCCCATACCGCGCCCATGGAAACGCCAGTGCCGGGTTGATTGACGTCGGCGATGCCCATTTCTTCTGCTACATCTTCGAAGGTGCCGTCGTGCATGTTGCGATAGAGATGATTTTTGCTGCCTTCAGCGCTGTTTGTTACATAGATGTCGGGCCAGCCGTCGCGATCGAAATCAACAATGGAAACGGAGGCGCCCATCGATGCAACTTCCGGCATGATGTGCGCCAGTTGAGGATCGAGCGTTGGAGCCTGATGAACAAAATCAATGCCCGCGGCGTGGGAGACTTCCTGGAGATAGAAGCCGTGACGCGCGACCGCAGACGCGATATCGAGCGTTGTTCCTGCAGATGCTTTGCGCTCGGACGACAGGCGCTTCACCACAATTGGAGTCAGCAGCAGCGCTGCAAAAAAGACGCTCAATACAATTCGCGCAATGGGTACACGCTTCATTTTCCGGACGTACTCCTCAAGGCTTTATCAAAAATATCCGGCGTAATGTAGCGTGTGTGATACGTCTGCCAATCGTCGGTGTGATGTCGATACTCCCAATCGTCTTCCAGCTTGCCCGGCGGGGTGTCGTACTCCGTGCGGGCGTGGAAAGGATAAGGCAATACGGTCTTTGAATCGGTGGAGTTGTAGTCGCCGTCTTTGATCCAGCCATCGCCGGCGATGACGTAGTCGCGCACCCAGCCTGCGGGAGGAGGCGCGGGAGCGGCAAAGCGAAGCGCCAGCTCATCGCCGGCATTCATGATGACGTAGCGGTCGTCGATACCTGCCAGCAGTGGGCGTACATCGCCGTAGCGTGTGTAATAGCCTTCGAGGTCGCGCCATATCTGCGTCGTTGACAGAAGGTGGTTGTAGTCGGGAATTTCCGGAGAAGAGGCGTTGGCCTGATGAATGACGGAGTAGCCGCGATAGCGCAGGTCTGCGGTTGCCGGAGACAGCCGCGTGACGTTGAGATTTGTGTTGGGCAGCCCTTTGGCCCACTCTATCGAGTCCCAGTAAATCTCAAGGCTTGTGCGAAGCCGCACCTTTCGCGGAGTTCCGGGGACGAAGACATTCGTGAGATCGATGAGGCATGTTTTATTACGACCCGCAGGAAAGCCGAGATTGGGCTTTGCTACCTTCCAGTCGCCGTGTCCATCGGGGACTTCGAGGCTCAGCGGTTGCGGAGGCGTATGACTGCCCTGGCTCATCGCTATGTTGATGGACGAATCGGATGGATGCAGCCAGCCTTGCGCGATGAGCCACAACGGGCCGCTCGTCGGCGCGTTTTTTCCCAGATCGACCTCGACATAGTGGTCGCGAGTTACTCCCTGATACTGCCCGCGCCCAAATGTGTCGAGGTACCTGCCGTCGAGCGATCTGAGGATATCCGTCACGTCTTGTCCTCTATCGTCAACTGCCTGCGCAATAGGCTGAGGAGTTTGCACGGCTGTCACGGCGAGCTTCACGGGCGGCACTGCGTAGCGCTCGTCGGTGAAGATTTCCGTTCCCGCCGGATGATCGACCGTCATTAGCGCGAGGTAATCGTAGTAATAGGTCTCCCAGAGCTCGCCGGTAACGCGCAGATCGTAGTAGCCATCGCGCGGAACAAGCTGGTCGCGGCCGATCTTGTACCACTCCTGCGTTGCCTGAATGCGTGCCGGGCCGAGGGAATTGATACGGAGACCTATGGCAGAACCCCACGGCACTGTGTCTTTCACAAACTCTATTTGTTTGCCGTTATAGGCAAAGAGGAATGGACACGAGCCCTTTAGCCGCTGCTCCGTCACGATCTCCTGATCGGCCTTGAGCGCGAATTCCGCGCGCACGGAGCCGTTTGGCCAGACGATGCGTGCCACATCTACACTTGTTTGCTCGCCGAGACCGAAGTGCAGTTCGGGACTTGTGATCGGCTGCTTCTGCACCAGCAATCCGGAACGAATCTCTATGTCGCCGCCGATGCCGAAAGAGTTGATGCGCTGGTCACCGGTGGCCTGCCGCGCACGAGGGCGAATGGTTTGCCAGTGGTAATTTTTTGTTCCGTGATTTACGGCTTCGATTGACTGACCGCTTTCGGAAATTCCCAGCAGGGCAAGTCGTCCATTGCCGTGCAAGTCGGCAGCGTCGAAAATCATACCTGTACTGACTTTGTTCATTACCTCGAACTTGCCGTTTTCACCCTGAAGCCAGATAAGCGCGCCTTGTGGGGAATCGACGGATGTGAGCAGCAGGTCGAGCGCGCCGTTGTTATCGAGATCGGCGGCGCGCAAACGGACTTCATGTGCCAGGTAATGCGCGGCGTCTGGCACATTGGCAATCACCGATGTAGTCCAGCCCTTATCCGCCTCTTGTTCTGACAGTGAAACGATGGCGCCGTCTTCGCGCACTGCAAGCAGGGCGAGTACGCCATTGCGGTTCACATCGCCCACGGCAATGGCCTTGATGTCCGAGAAGCCCGCAGGGACAGCCTGCTCGTGAAATTTTCCGGAGCGATCATTGATGAAAACATGAAGCTGACCTGAGCCGTCGATGAATGCGGCATCGGGATTGCCATCACCATTCAAATCGGCCCAGACAAACTGCCGGATGCCTGAAACGCCAGTGAAGGAACGAATAGGTTGGAAAGTGCCATCACCGTTGTTCCTTAGAACAAGAGGCTGCCCCTCTTTTGCGCCTACAACAATGTCGAGGTCGCCATCGGCTTCAATATCAACCGCCCATGCACCTGTGTAGGATCCGTTTGTGATTGACGGAGGCAGCTTCGTCTGCGCGGTCACGTCGGTAAACACTTCGGGTTTGTCCTGCCGCAGGAAGCGCAGGCCTCCGGCGCCAGCGAGGACGATGTCGGTCTTGAAATCGTAGTTGAAATCGACGGGCACAATTCCTTCCGGCGACGGAGCAACGCCGGCCGAGCCGCCCGGGAACGGAAATGCTGCTCCACTGCTCAAGCGCACATCATGTGCGTTCGCTACTGCAACTGCGGGCGTGCCGGAGCCGGTCAGCGAGATCGCGCCAACCCAGTTCCACTTTCCCGCTGGCATGTTTGCCAGCGGTTGAGGGGTAAATGACATCGCGCTATCCGCGGGAGCAGGTTGAAACACAGGGGTGGCGAGTCGGAGAAAATGCGTGAAGGGTATCGCCTCTTCTCCCGGTTGCGGCTTGATTTCCGACAAGCTGGCGCGGAATTCCGGCACCTGCATTAAAACATTGCGCAGAAAGATCGAGCGCGTGGCCGCTGACCTTGGCTCAGGGCTGGCGGCGGCGGTTTGCAAAGCTGCGAGTTGCTGCTTTACATCCGGCGGCCAGGAAACTGATTGCGCTGCGATCTTATCCACAGTAGAGTGCAGTGTCGCCGCGTCTCCTCGCTTCGCAGCGATACGGCTCAGTTCGAGCAACGCTGCAAGATTATTCGGCTGCGCTGCGAGAATCTGCTCCATCAGACGCTCGAAATCTGCATCGCTGTTTGCGTCTCCCTGGCGCTCGGTTTCCGTCGCAAGCTGATAGATCGCGCGCAGGTTCGCAGGATTGAGTTGGATCGCCTGGCGGAGGTCGTCGATCGCTTTCGCAGAGTTGCCACGATCTCCTTCCAGCAATCCCAGAAGATAGTAGATGCGATCATTCTTCGGCGCAAGTTCGCGCGCGCGGTCCAGTCTTTGTCCCGCAGCGTCAAAGCTGCGCTGGCGCAGAGCCAGAATGCCCCAGTTTGCCCATCCGGTGGGCTCGCCGGGAACCATCTGCGTCGCGCTGGCGAGATTGCTTTCGGCGCGAACGTCATCCCCTACTTGAAGCGCGGCCAGGCCGACGTAAAACGTGGAAACGTAATCGGCATAGGCCTTCGAAGATGGGTCAGGGAGGCGCTCGTGCGAGCGGCATCCTGTGTAAAGGAGAGCCAGAACACCCAGAATACAGACTGAAAACGTGGGCAACGGCCCCGGGAGGCTGTCCGTGGTCTTTCTACTCAGTGTGCTGATTCTCATGCAATCTTTTATTTTGAAGGTACTACTGAACATATCGCAATCGAATCACGTTTGTGGAACCAGGAGTGATCCTGAGCGAGCAGAAGAAATTTCCCGCACAAATGCTCAATAGCGGAACTTGCAGCAACCTTCGCGAGTGACGCCCGATCGGGAGCCGTCCTATTGCCGGAAAAGGCGGAAAATCGAATTGCACTACCTCCGGAAAGTCATCGATTTTCTCATCCGGAATTGGGGAATGGGATTGTGATGTACCAAGTTCAATCTAATCAATCTTCATTTGTAATGCCATCCATCGAACAGTGGGCATTGGTATCAATCTTTTGGTTGAGCACTTCTCTACATCGTGCTGTTGGTTGTTTTTCTCAATGTTGATTGAGTTAGACCCGCAGTTCGAGATGAATATCAAACTTTAGATGGTTGACCGGATCCTCATCCTTCATTCATGTTTGCAGTGTTCATGTTCAAAAAAAAGACTTTCATAAATGGTCTCTCGATAAAAAATCGAGACCTACAAACCGGGATAACGATTCCGGTAAGAACCAGATAGTTTATTTTTGGAGGCAGATTTGCGTTCCTTCGTTTGTTTCTCAGTCCTGCTATCTGCAGCAGCGTCGTTATGCGGTCAAACCCAGCAACAGCAACCCGCACCTGCACGTCATCCCATAAATTTCTTCGTTTATGAGCGGGCTCGTGCTCAAGGGTGGCAGTGGTATGAGGCGCCGCCTTATCAGAACAGCTACGGGTATGGTGAATCTCTGCTGCGCTTTGGACTTTCGCAAAACATCAAGCACTGGGACTGGAGGCTGGAGATAACGCAGCCTACGATCATCGATGCTCCAAATAAGGCTGTAAGCCCCGTTACCGCACAAGGTCAGCTTGGCTTTGGCGGAACCTATTATGCCGCAAACGGCAACAACTCCTATCCTGCTGCTGCCTTTCTTAAACAGGCCTTCGCTCGCTACAACTTTGATGAGAAAGACAAAAACCTGCGCATTGGACGGTTTGAATTCTTCGATGGACTCGAGACAAAACCGAAGAATCCAACGCTCGCCTGGCTCCAGCCCAACCGGGTGGCGCAGCGGTTGCTCGGCAACTTCAGCTTCACCGTCGCGCAGCGCAGCTTCGACGGAGTCGATGCTCACTACGGTCAGGGCTCGTGGGACATAACCGCCATGGCAGCGCGCTCCGACCAGGGCGTCTTCAACATGAATGGCAATCCCGAACTGAACGTTGACGTGCAGTATCTTGCGTACAGTAAATCTGACTGGAAAGATCGCCTGGTGTGGCGCGTGTTTGCGATTGGATATCACGACGGCCGCACAGGCATCACGAAGACCGACAACCGACCGCTGCCGGTTCGTCAGGCGGACCACCAGAATATTCGTATTGGCACGTATGGCGGAGACTTTCTCACTGCCATCCCGGCTGGTCCTGGACAATTCGACTTTATAGGCTGGGGATTGCTGCAAAATGGTCAGTGGGGACCGCAAGACCAGCGTGCCGGCGCCGCTACCGTCGAGGGTGGATACCAACTCCTTCACGTTGCCAGCACACCCTGGTTGCGCGGCGGCTGGTTTCGAAGCAGTGGCGATAATAACCCCAGCGACAACAAGCACGGCACATTCGTGGAACTGCTGCCAACGCCGCGAGGCTACGCTCGATTTCCTATCTACAATTTGATGAATCTTGAGGACGGGTTTGTACAGATCATCGATCGGCCACTGCATCCGTGGGAATTGCGAAGCGATTTGCATTGGATCCAACTCACATCGAGCAAGGACCTCTGGTATCAGGGGGGCGGCGCATTCGACAACAAGGTGTTTGGATTTACGGGACGCCCCAGCAACGGGCATTCGTCTCTCACTTCTCTCGCCGACATCAGTTCGGACTGGCACGCCACACAGCACCTGGACGTTAATCTCTATTACGCACACAGTTGGGGCAAATCCGTAGTGGGCGCGATTTACCCTGCGAACCGCAATGGGCAGATGGGGTATCTCGAGCTGGTTTACCACTGGAATACGCCGCAGCCAAAGACTCAGCATCCTTGATTTTCACAGGCGACTCGCCGACATCTAAAGGTTGGCCTTTTTATCCATCTTTTGATGGAGGCACAAAGCCACTTCCTACAGCTAAGATCGTTCGGAGCTTTCGACGTTACGCATATTGAGATGACAATACAGAAAGAAATATTGGGGCGGGCGCAGGCATGAATCTACGAGTGCGGCTTCGTCCCCTTGTCTTTATTGCAGCCCTGCTCGTCATCTGGGAGATTGCTGCGCGTAGACAATCCGTTCATCTGTTGCCCGGACCCTGGGGCGTAGTCGGCGGCATCGCCGACCTTGTGCGGCACGGGTTGCTCTTGAAGTATGTTGTTGCTTCGCTCTTTCGCGTGACCTGGGGATTTCTCCTCGCAGCGCTGCTGGCTATTCCGCTGGGGCTGACGATTGGTTGGTATCGCAGAGCGGAGATGGCCTTCAATCCTATCGTTCAGATTCTTCGCCCGATTTCTCCGCTTGCGTGGATTCCGATTGCGATCCTCTGGTTCGGCGTCGGCGATCTCGCGGCGATCTTTCTCATTTTTCTCGGATCGTTTCTTCCTCTGTTGCTAACGGCGATGAGCGCTGCGCGGAGCGTTCCGGCGGTGTATGTGAACGCAGGCAGGAATTTCGGCTTAGGGCCGGCGCGGCTTGTTTATCAGGTCTTTTATCCTGCCGTGGTCCCCCAACTCATCGTTGGTTTGCGCATCACGCTCGGGGTCGCGTGGCTCGTTGTGGTTGCGGCGGAGATGATTGCTGTGAATTCTGGCCTTGGCTTTCTCATTGTGGATGCGCGCAATGCCGGCAACCGTTATGACCTGGTGGTTGCGGGCATGGTCATTATCGGCGTCATCGGTTTGCTGCTCGATATGGGGATGCGGTCGCTTGAGCGGGTCAAATCGTTCCGCTGGGGTTATTCGGAGGATTAGTGGCGTTGCTGAAAGAAAGCGTGGTGGCTCCGGCTCCAAAAACCAAGCTGTCGGTCGAGAAGGTTGGAATGACGTTCAAGCGCGATGGCAAGAGTACGCCTGTCCTCGAAAATATCAACCTTGAAGTCGCAGATGGTGAGTTCGTCTGCCTGCTCGGGCCGTCGGGTTGCGGTAAGACGACACTCTTGAACGCGATGGCTGGTTTTCTTTCGCCGACGAGCGGCAGAATCCAGGTCGATAACGAAGCCGTGAACGGTCCTGATCCTCGCCGTATTTTTGTGTTTCAGGAGCGCGGCGTTTTTCCCTGGCTCACAGTCGAAGGCAATATCGGATTCGGCTTATTCAAGCTGTCTCGCGCAGAGCGCCAGCAACGGATCGACCACTACATCAAGATGGTTGGCCTGCAGGGCTTTGAGAAGGCATATCCGCCGGAGCTTTCAGGGGGTATGAAGCAGCGACTTGAAGTCGCACGCGCTCTGGCTGTGAACCCCGACATGCTCTTTCTCGATGAACCCTTCGGCGCGCTGGATTCCATCACGCGGCTGGTGATGCGGGGTGAGTTGCTGCGCATTTGGGAAGCCGAGCGCAAAACAATCATCTTTGTGACGCACGATATTGACGAGGCGGTGCAGCTTGCCGATCGGGTGGTGGTCATGAGCGCGCGTCCGGCGACGATTCAGCAGATTGTGAATATCGACATACCGCACCCGCGCGACATCAGTTCTACACGTTACCTGGAACTGCGCGACGGGATCTTCAAGCAGATTGGGCTGGCACACAAGATATGAACTCGCTCGCCGAGCCACGAAAATGGGAGAGGTTCTTCTGGCCACTCCTGGCTTCAGGATTGTTGCTGGCGCTGTGGCATTTCTCTGTTATCTGGACGGCGACCAAGGTTTTTCCGTCGCCTCCGGAAGTGGAAAAGGGACTCGCTGAGTTATTGCGCCATCATGTTCTTTGGGGCGATATTCGTGATTCCCTGCGCCGTGTCGTCTACGGCTTTGGCGCTGCTGCGCTTCTGGGGATACCTCTCGGACTGACACTCGGCTGGTATCCGGCGGTGAATCAGGTTGTGAACCCAGTGATGCAGATACTGCGACCAATTAGCCCGATTGCCTGGATTCCCGTTGCCATCATCTTCTTCGGCGTTGGTGACAAGGCCTCAATCTTTCTGATTTTTTTCGGATCGTTTTTCCCAATCGTCGTAGCCTGCATCAATGGCGTCTCAAATGTGCCTTCTGTTTATCGGCGCTCGGGACGCAACTTTGGACTGACGCCTCCGCAACTGCTGGCGAGGGTAGTGTTCCCTGCGGCTCTTCCGCAGATACTTGTCGGCCTGCGCATCGCCCTCGGCATTGCATGGCTGGTCGTCGTCGCGGCAGAAATGATCGCAGTGGATTCCGGACTCGGGTATCTGGTGATCGATTCGCGCAACTCGGGCAAGAGGTATGACCTCGTGGTTGCCGCCATTCTGCTGATCGGAGTCATTGGCCTCATCCTGGACTTCGGTTTTCGCAGGCTGGAAAAGATACGCTCCGTTCGCTGGGGGTTCCGCAATGAGTTCTAAGAGCAAAGTCCTTCTGTGCATCGTTGGCTGGCTCGCGTTGATCACGGCCCTGCATGGGTATCTGAACGTCAATTGGGGCGCGGTTCTCAACGATTTTCGCCCGCCGGAGAAGCGCAAGGTTGTTGTAGCCTACGTTCCGGTCACCTGCCAGCTCACTTGCCCGGTGACGGACTACATCTCTAAATTTTCTGAGAACGGAGAGATTTTCCTGCCTCGTATGTTTCAGGGCTTTCCTGAGATTAAGGAAGCTCTGATTTCAAACAAAGTGCAGGCGGCGTTCATCGTTGCGCCGTTAGCGATCGCTCTTGTGTCGCAGGGCGTCCCGATCAAGGTCGTGTATCTCGGGCATCGCTACGGCAGCGCGCTGGTGGTTCGCAAAAACGGCCCGGTCAAGAACTTCACCGATTTGCGCGGCCGGACGGTCGCTATTCCCAGCCGCTTTTCCGACGAGCGCCTCATCCTGTTTCGCGCGATGAAGGTGTGGGGTATGAAGCCGGGCGACATCAAGATGGTAGAGATGGCGCCGCCGGATGTTTCCGGCGCATTGGCGGCTGGCGCCATCGATGGTTTTGTCATGGGCGAGCCCTTTCCGTCGCAAGCGGAGCTCGGGGGCTTTGGGCGCATTCTTTTCCAGGCCCGCGATTATTGGCCGGACTACATGTCGTGCATTCTTGTTGTGCGACAGGACCTGATCGATAAGCGGCCGGAAACTGTGCAGGTTCTGGTCGACGGAATTGCCCGCTCCGGATTGTGGCTCGACAAGGGCAAGCCCTATCGCGAGGACGCTGCCGATTTCGTGGGCCGCTACTACTACAATCAAAAACCCGCGCTGTTGCGATGGGCCCTTACCAAGCCCATGGACAGGGTCGTCTACAGCCAGCTTGCGCCACGCCAGGCAGACTTCGATATGGTTCGGGATCTGATGATCGAAACCGGCGTCTTGAACAAGAAAATTGAATTTTCGGATTATACGGATACGCGCTTCTCTGACAAGGCAGGCATTCAGACGGCATGGAAGTATGAACCTGGCATTGCGACGGCCAGATAACCGTGTCGCATCGGGAGAAGAGAAGTGTTACGCAGACGGTTTATTCAACTTATGACGGTTGCAGGCGCAGGTGGATTGGCAACGCTGAACACGCTGGAGGCAGGCGATGCCAGGACAGTTGCCTATAACGTGAAAGGCTTTACCTGCATCACTTGTGCCGTCGGCCTTGAAACACTGCTTCGTCAGGAAAAGGGTGTCGTGTCGGCCAAAGCGAGCTATCCCGATGCTTCGGTGGTCATCCGGTATCAGCCGGTGACGATCACGGAAGATCAACTCAAGAAATTCATTGCCGACATGGGCTTTACGGCAGAGCCAAAGCTATAGGGAGCAGGTCTGAGAGTATGTCTGGGAGTATTATGAGCAACCAATCGCAGAGCATGAACTACGCCAAGATGGCAGAGCGTTTGGCAGCCTGTCTCGAACTGCGGCAACCTCCCGTA
>DATGAD010000462.1:0-2546 GCA_035313725.1 Alloacidobacterium sp.
CTCTGCATCGTGCGCAGATCATCCACGATCAGCTTCCCATCAATGTGCTGCACAGCGGCGCGAATTTCGTTCGATGTCGCTTCAGGCGTCTGCCACGTTCGCACGTAAAAGGTCAGAGACGTCGGCTGCTCGCCCTGCACAAAGGGCCTGTACACAGTAGGCCGAATCTCATCGCGCACCGTCGTAT
Source organism: Alloacidobacterium sp. (assembly GCA_035313725.1). Classification (GTDB taxonomy): domain Bacteria; phylum Acidobacteriota; class Terriglobia; order Terriglobales; family Acidobacteriaceae; genus Alloacidobacterium. The sequence goes on from DATGAD010000462.1 coordinate 188, forward strand.
GCTTCGCATCGCGAACCACGCCGACAATCACCGTATCTGTCACCGGGCGATTGCTGCGCTGCACATGGTGCCCCAGCGCATTGGCAGGCGAGCCAAAGTACTTGCGGGCGAACATCTCATTCACCACTGCGATCTTCTGCGCTCCGGCCACATCCGCCTTGGTAAAACTTCGTCCGGTGAGCAGCGGAATACCCATCGCCGCAAAATAATCCTGACTCACCCACGGCACTTCCGCTTCTACCTCTTCATCGGGCTTCGGAGTATATCCCGCAACATCCATGCTGCCGTTGACGTCATCGTCCGCTAATTCGGGATCGTTCGTCGCAGCCACGCCGCGCACTCCCGGCAATGCCGAGAGAGCATCCAGCACCCGCCCCTCCACCGCCGCAACAGAATCCCCCTGATAGCCGGCCATCCCCGGCGAGAGACCGAACGTGAGCAAATGATCCGTCGCAAACCCAACATCCACCGCATGCAGCTTCTGAATCGTGCGCATGAAGAGTCCAGCTCCCACCAGCAACAACAGGCTGAAGCCGATCTGCAGTGCCACACAGCTTCTGCGGAACTGAAGCGACGCCGTCGAGCCCGTTCCACTCTGCTGCTTGAGCGAGTCGACGAGGTTCGGCTTCATGAACTGCAGCGCCGGCGCCAGACTGAACACCACGCTGACCAGCAGCGTCGTCCCCAGCGCAAAGGCCAGTACGTCGGGATTGAGTTGCGACGAAAAAGGCGTATCAGACATGGTTGTAGAAAGCCACGCGATCAGCCCGCGGACCATCTGCGGCGCAATCAGAATGCCCAGCGCCGCTCCGCCCAGCCCGAGCAACAGCCCTTCCGTCAGCAGTTGCAGCACAACATCGCGCGTGCTCGCACCCAGCGCATATCGCATCGAAAACTCCCGCACCCTCCCCGCCGCCCTCACCAGCAGAAGGCTCGCCATGTTCACAGCCGCCATCGCAACCACCAGCAGCACCATGCCCATCAGGATCTTCAGCGGCATCTCCACGCCCTCGCGCAGCGGCGAGAAGCCCTTCGCCGCATCGGCAAGACTCAAATGCGAGATCGTTACAAATTTTTCCCGCGCGCGCGCCGACTGGTCATGCAGGTCCTTGAACTCCATATCGCGCAGCGAGGTCCACAGCGGATTCAACCCCGCCTCCGCCTGCTTCGTCGTTCTTCCCGCCGGCAAACGCCCAATGATCTTGAGCCAGATTAAGCGCCGATCCGTATAGTCATCGTTCGGTGAGATGACCTTCTCCATCGTCATCGGGATAAAGACGCGCGGACGATCTCCCCACACTGCACTGTCAAAACCGGGGGCGACCACGCCCACCACCGTAAACGGCGCCCCGTTCAGCCCAACCATCTGCCCCACGATCGTCGGGTCTTCATTGAACCGCCGTTTCCAGTAATCGAAGCTCAGCACCACAACTGGATTCGCGCCCGGAGCCGTCTCATCGCTGCTCGCAAACAGCCGCCCCACCGCTGGCCGCACGCCGAGTACCTCAAAATAATTTCCGCTGACAATTTCTGTCGGAACAGCCTCTGCGCTGTTGTGCCAGCTCACACCCGCGCTGGCTGCAGCCGTTGCGATCAATCCATCGAAGACCGACGTCTTGTCGCGCAGGTCGCGATACATGGGATAGGAAAAGTAAGGGTGTGCGCCTTCATGGTCACCGCCCTGCTCGTGAACATGCCCAACGTTATCGCCCGAAAACCGCAGCAGCACCAGTTCCTGCGGATTCTTCACAGGCAAACTCCGCAGCAGCGCCTGATCGAAGAGCGTAAAGATCGCCGTGCTCGCGCCAATCCCGAGCGCCAGCGTCAACACCGCCGTAACCGTAAACCCCGGAGACTTCCTCAGTTGCCGCAAAGCATAACGTAGATTGCCGAATATCGATGACATGGCGCACCCACCCCCACCCAATCATCCAGCAAGCTCTCTGCCAACCGGCAAAGCCATCCAAGCCGCTCAATCCAAGCGAGTTTCGCCCTCGAGCGCTCCAACCTAACGACGCAATCATGTCCGAATTCGCGCAGAATCGTTCAGAATCGGACACATGCCAATACACTTGTCATCCCGCGCGAAGCCGAGAGACCTGCAGTTTCCGCGCATCAGCACGAAAACGGGTACCCCATCCTTTGCGAAGCAAAGGGTGGGAAAGCACAAACTTTAACTAAGTGCTGTCATCCTGAGCGTAGCGAAGGACCTGCTTCTCGCGTCCATCGCCGCGAAATCAACCTACGCCCCGAAATCCAACTCCAAAGGCTCAATCAAAGGCAACAACCAGCCCAACAATTTCAAGTGCACAGGATTCTGACCATAAGCCTCAAAACTGGGCTTATCCGAGAACTTCAT
>DATGAD010000463.1:0-2724 GCA_035313725.1 Alloacidobacterium sp.
CCTGCTTGCCATCGTTGCGTGCTTCGTTCTGGCTGCTTTGAATGTGTCTGCGCAGTCTACTTTCGGGAGTATTCGCGGCACTGTGCAGGATGTATCCGGGGCGGTGGTTCCTGATGCGGCGGTTACGGTTCACTCGCTGGACGAAAATTTTGAGCGGGACGTTACGACCGATGGGTCGGGTGATTTTGTTGTTGAGAATCTTAAGCCCGGCCATTACAAGCTGACGGTGCATCATGACGGGTTTGCCGATGCGGTGGTTGAGTCGGCCGCGCTCGAAGCGCGGCAGGAACTGCGCGTTCCCATAACGCTTGCCATCGCAACCGAGGCGACGGTCGTGCAGGTGAGCGCGGCGCCGGATGCGATTAACACGGAGAACGGCACGCTCAGCGACTCGAAAGATAATCAGCTGATTACGCAGCTTCCGCTGAATAATCGCGCGACGACTACGAGTCCTCTGGCGGCTCTGTCGCTGTCGGCGAATGTGCAGCAGGACAGTTCGGGGAATATTGCATTGAGTGGTGCGAGTTCGTCGATGGTGAATTTTTCTGTCGATGGCATCTCGACGGCAAATGTGCGGCAGAACGGCGCGCTGCAGGATGCTTATCCGTCGCAGGAAGGGATTTCTGCGGTTCGCGTGACGGCCTTCAATAACAGCGCCGAGTTCTCACAGGTTGGCGATGTGACGTTTACGACGAAGAGCGGCACGAATCAATATCATGGCAGCCTGTTCGAGTATTTGCAGAACGATGCTCTGGACGCGAGCCCGTATGGGTTTAACGGGAAGGCTCCGAAGAAGTTCAATACATTTGGCGGGTCGCTTGGAGGGCCGCTGAGTATTCCGCATCTTTACAACGGCAAGGACAAGACGTTTTTCTTTGCCGATTATGAAGGGAACCGACGTACGACGGCCGTGGCGCAGCAGTTCCTGGTTCCGACGGAGGCTGAGCGGAATGGCGACCTGACGGCGCTTGGCGGTCCGGTGATTCCGCAGAGCAGCATCAATCCTACGGCCAAGGCGCTGCTGACGTACTATCCGCTGCCGAACGTCTCGGGGCAGTCGAACTACAACTATGAAAACTTTCAAGCGACGCCGGCAAGCACGGATGGAGCCGATATTCGCGTGGATCAGACGATCACTGCGAAGCAATCAGCGTATGCGCGGTTCAGTCGCAAGAACATCACCGAAGACTATGCCAACCCACTTCTGCCCAACGATGCAGACAGCGTGCACAACCGCAGCCTGCTGGTTTCGTATACATACACCATCACGCCCAAAGTGGTGAACGAGTTTCGTTTCGGTTTCACAAATGCGATCACCAGCGTTGGTTTCCCCATTGAAGGCGCGGACGCTCTTACGCAGCTTCAGCTGACGGGCGTGGACATCAGCCAGCACCCATTCACACACGCCTTCCCGACGTTCAATTTCAGTGCGGGTACCGGCTTTACTCCGATCGGTCGCGATAAGACGGGAGTTACTCAGTCGAAGACACTGCAATTTACAGATAACGCGACCTGGACGATCGGCAGGCACACACTCAAAGCGGGCATCGATGCACGCAGAGTGCGCTACTTTGATGTTGAGCTGTTTCTGCCGTCGGATGATTTCGGACAGTTCACCTTCCAGCCGACCTTCACCGGGAACTCGTTCGGAGATTTCCTCGAAGGCTCGCCAACAAACCTGTTCTTCGCCGTGTCGAGTCCCGACGTTGGCGGGACGGCCTGGCAATATGGCCTGTTTGCGCAGGATGAGTTTCAGCTGAGCAGCAAGCTGACGGTGAATTATGGCCTGCGCTGGCAGGTTTTGCCTGCCATGAATGAGGATGGCGGCAACCTGGCGAACTTTGACCAGAGAAACAATTCCATCGTTGTGCCAGACCAGCTGGCTTCCTATCTGGCGAAAGAGAATCTGCAGGGATCGAATCTTGCGTTTCAGCAGTCTTTCAACGCCTGCAACCTTGGGAACACTTCGCTGCCATGCACAAACTACGTGACGGCGAGTCAGGATCATCTGCCGCAGGGGCTGCGCAAAACGTATCTCGGAAATTTTCAGCCGCGCTTCTCGTTGGCTTATCGTCCGTTCAGCGATACCAAGACGGTGATTCGCGCAGGCTTTGGCGTCTTTACGATGACAAACCTGGGACCGCTCTCGTTTAACAACAGCGGGAACCCGACGTCGAATCTGCACACCTACACCAACACGACAACAGCGGCTGGCTCGCCTCTGATTCAGTTTCCGAATACGGCACCGCCCACTGTGGGCGTGCAGTATGGCGGCGGAGGTCTGGACCAGGGCGTGAATCCAAATTATCGGGACCCGCAGTCGAACCAGTGGAATCTTACAGTGGAGCGGCAACTGAGCAGCAACGATACTTTGCGCGTGAGTTATGTCGGGATGCATTCGTACCGGCTGAATATTACGGAGGATTTGAACCAGATTCCGGCTAGCGCGACGGCGTATCAGACGACGGCTGGCAGTCCCTATGTCGATCCGCGCGCGCCGTACCACAACTGGTTTACGCTCTACAGCACCTTCAATGCGGGCACGGCCAACTACGAAGCGATGGAGTTGGAGGCGACGCACCGCATGTCGCATGGATTGTACTTCGACGCCAACTACACGCTGGCGAAGAACCTGGCTGACAACCAGGGAAGCACGCCGACGGCATTCGCCGGCGAAGTGAACTACGGAATTCCGATCACCGATCGATTCAACATCGCCAGCGA
>DATGAD010000464.1:0-4855 GCA_035313725.1 Alloacidobacterium sp.
GGCGTCGCGTTGAGTTCTGCGGCTACCTTCTCCAGAGCCTCGTGCGCTGCGCGGTTCTGGCCGAGCGGAGCCCATGGCAGGAAGGCGATATTGTTCTGCTCGCAGTGGTTTAAGACGAAGTCCCATTCGCGGTCGGCGAAGCTGTAACGGTTCTGGACAGAGACGATGGGAACGATTTTGCGTGCGCGCTCGACGTGTTCCTGCGTGACGTTGGAGAGCGCCACGTGGCGGATTTTGCCCTGCTGGCGGAGTTCGGCGAGCGTTTCCATGGACGCGTCGAAGGAGACGGCCGGGTCTGGGACGTGGAGCTGGTAGACGTCGATGCGGTCGAGACGCAGGCGCTGGAGGCTTCCGGCCACCGCTTCTTTTAGGTGCTTGGGGCTGGCGTTGTGGACCCACTGGCCGGGGCCTACGCGCTCCCATCCACCCTTGGTGGCGATGATGAGGCCTGCGGGGTATGGGTGGAGGGCTTCGGCGATCAACTCTTCGGAGACGTTAGGGCCGTAGGAGTCGGCGGTGTCGATGAAATTGACGCCGAGCTCGATGGCACGGCGGAGGGTGGCGAGCGCGGCGGGTTTGTCGGCGGGTGGTCCCCAGATGCCTTTGCCAGTAATGCGCATGGCTCCGTAACCGAGGCGGTTGACGGCGAGATCGCCGCCAAGGGTGAAGGTACCGGCGGCTGCTGCGGAGATGGCTTGGGTCTGGCTCATGGGGGAAAGCTCCTCTTAATTTTGGATGATGAGTGCCGAGAAAAGTGTTCTTAAATACCCCAGGTTAGCTTCGCGAACTTGGGGCACCGCGCTTGTGGCGAGATTAAACTATTTCCCAGGGTCAAGGAGTGTGACGATGGCTACTGCGAAATTGTTGGTGCTGGCGGGCGATTACGTTGAAGACTACGAAATTATGGTGCCCTTTCAGGCGCTACAGATGGTGGGGCATACGGTCGATGTGGTCTGTCCGGATAAGAAGGCCGGGCAATTTGTGCGTACGTCTATTCATGATTTTGAAGGCGACCAGACATACACGGAGAAGGTTGGGCATAACTTTTTGCTTAATGCGACGTTTGCCGATGTTCGCCCCGAAGACTATGACGGCCTGATCATTCCGGGAGGGCGCTCGCCGGAATATATCCGGATGAACAAGAAGGTGCTGGAGATTGTGCGGCATTTCTTCGATGAGAATAAGCCGGTGGCGGCGATTTGCCATGCGGCGCAGCTGCTGGCCGCGGCTGATGTAATTGCGAGCAGGAAGGTGAGCGCTTATCCGGCCTCCGCGCCGGATGTGGAACTGGCGGGCGGGAAATACATTGAGGTTGCGATGACAGAAGCGGTCGTGGATGGAAACTTGGTATCGGGACCGGCGTGGCCTGCACTTTCGGCGTGGATGGCGAAGTTTTTGACTGTGATTGATACGTATCTGGCGGAGAAAGCACAACCTGTTGGAGCGTCGAGTAAGACTGCTCTTGGTTCGACTACGGTCGGGGTAACGAATCTTTAAGATGCCGGCGCACTCACAGCTCGGTTGCGAAAGAAACCAGTTCGATACGGATTTGATGTCTTTTCATCAATTCTCCATTGACGGCGGACGGGAGCAGCGCTACTCTGACCCCATAAACGGCGAAGATTTGGTGCCAACTGCCAATCCGATGCTTCGGTTACCGCATCCAATTTATGTGGTGCCGACTTCGCTGTCTTCCGCCCCCCGATTCCTTACAACTCACTTACACATGGTGACTGTGCCTACAGCCGACCTGGGAGGTTATTTCTCCGCTTGATGAAAAAAGCGCTGGAAATCACGCCGAATCTTGAGCCCCTGTTTGGGACCCGCGACGAAAATCTGAGACTCATGGAAGATTCTCTCCATGTGCGCATCGATCTGAAATCGGATGCCGTACAAGTGGAAGGCTCGCAGGAGAGCCTTGCGCGTGTGGAACGCATCTTTACCGACTACGAGCATCTGCGCCGCAACGGGGTGAACCTGCAGAATGGCGAACTCCACGGCATGCTGAAGCTGGTGGTCGCAGATCCGGCGGTAACGCTGCGCAGCCTTGTCGAAAGCGGCAAGCAACGCTCGGCGGGGATTAAGCGGATGGTGCAGCCGCGCTCGCTCAACCAGCGCCATTACGTCGAGGCGATTGAGCAGGCCGACATGGTTTTCGGTATAGGCCCCGCTGGCACGGGCAAGACGTATCTTGCTGTAGCCATGGCGGCGGCGGCGCTATTGGCGAAGAAGGTAAATCGGATTGTGCTGGTGCGGCCGGCTGTGGAAGCGGGGGAGCGTCTGGGCTTCCTGCCGGGTAGTCTACAAGAGAAGGTCGATCCATATCTGCGTCCTTTATATGATGCTCTATACGACCTGCTTGAACAAGAGCGGGTGGACAAGATGCTCGAGCGCAACGTGATTGAGGTGGCTCCCTTGGCGTTCATGCGCGGGCGCACGCTGAACGATGCTTTTATCATTATGGACGAAGCGCAGAACACGACCAGCGAGCAGATGAAGATGTTCCTGACGCGGCTGGGCAATAACGCCAAGGCCGTGATTACAGGCGACATCACGCAGATCGATTTGCCGAATCCGCGTAAGTCGGGGCTGATTGAAGCGATGAATATTCTCGATGGCGTGGACGGAATTCGCTTTATTCGCTTTGAGGATGGCGACGTGGTGCGGCATCACCTGGTGCAGCGCATCATTCGTGCCTACGACAGCTTCGGACGCGCGCAGCGGGAGCTTCCGCTTACGCTGCCGGAGTCGGGCGAAACGAGGGCGCCGTCGAAACCGCAGTAGATTCAAACCAATTGCGATACCATCAATAGAAGGGCTGGCTTTGGTCAGCCCTTTTTCTCCCCTTATGATCTTGATCGAGCCAGCTGCCGCGACTGCATCGGGCCAGACTGAAATGAAAGCGGACAAGCCTGCGCTGAAGATGCGTGAGCTGAGCCGCTTTTTGTCCAGGGCAAAATCGGCGGTCGGGCTGTACGGGGAAGTGTCGGTGCTGTTGGCAACCGATGCGACCATTCGCGGGCTCAACCGTAATTTTCGCAAGAAGGACAAGGCGACGGACGTGCTGTCATTTCCGATCGATGAGTTTCCGGGTGAGGCTCCGAAGCAGGCGGGGGATTTGGCTATTTCGCTTGAAACGGCGAAGAGGCAGGCTGACGAGCACGGCCACACGCTGCAGGTGGAAGTGAAGGTCCTCATGCTGCACGGGTTGCTGCATCTGGCGGGCTTCGACCACGAAACGGATAAAGGACAGATGGCGCGGAAGGAAAACGCGCTGCGGAAGGAACTTGATTTGCCTGTAGGTTTGATTCAACGGAGCAGTAAGGTGGCACGGGGTGTGCGTGCTCCGGCAAGAAAGCGAAGTAGCGCGGAAGTTCGGAGCCGCATGCGATGACGGTCGAAGCAGCCATATTGATCTTTCTGCTGCTGATTGTGTTGACGCTGGCTTCGTATGTCGACCGGCTGTATTCGGAGATGGGAAAGTTTCTTTCCCGTGAATTTCAGGAAAATATTGATGCGTGGGAACAGCTTGTGGAGCCGAAGCTGGGGCTGAGCCGCGAGCGCCTGACGCTTTCCGCGGCAGTCCTTTCGCAGCTTTCGCTGGCTTGCCTGACGTTGATTTTCGGGATGCTGTTGTTTGACCGCACGTCGGTAACGGACCGGCCGACATTCGCGGAGATTGGGCAGGCGGTGCTGGGCGTAGTTCTCGTGATTGCGCTCTTCAATCGGTTGCTGCCATTTGTGTTCTTTACGCGCACGCGAGGGCTGTGGGTGGTGCGCATGCGCTGGCTGCTGCAGGCGCTTTTCTATCTGGTTCTGCCGGTCACGGTCTTTCTTGGATTTCTGCTGTCGATTGCCGCGCTGGCCGAGGCGCCGAAGCCTGAGGAGGAGAGCACATCTTCGTCAGAAGCAGTAGAGGCGTTGATTGAGGCGGGCGAAGAAGAAGGCATCATCGAAGAGGGCGACCGCGAGCTGGTGCGGTCGGCAGTGGAGTTTGGCGACAAGGTGGTGCGCGAAGTGATGACGCCCCGTCCTGAGATCATTGCGATTTCCGGATCGGCTACGCTCGAAGAATTGCTGCAGTTGATTGAGAAGCATCCGGTGTCGCGCGTGCCCGTATATGAAGGGACGCTGGATCAGATCACCGGCATCGCATTTGCGCACGACCTGCTGCGCGTGAGCGATGAGGCTGCGCGGATCCGCAGAGTTTCAAGTATTCAACGACCAGCTGCTTTCGTTCCGGAAACGAAGAAGGTAAATGAGCTGCTGCGCGAGATGCAGCGCGAGAAGCAGCACATGCGCATTGTGATTGACGAGTACGGCGGGGTAGCGGGTCTGGTGACGATCGAAGACCTGCTGGAAGAGATCGTGGGTTCGATCGCGGATGAGCATGAAGAGGACGAACTGGAATCGCCGAAGCACGAGGCGGACGGTTCGTGGCTGGTACCGGGAAATCTGGACATAGAGCGACTGGAAGAGCTGTTCGGCGAGCGCTGGGAGAATCCTGAAGGCTATGAGGCGACGACGGTCGCCGGATTGGTGAGCGAAGTGGCGGGGCGGATTCCGATGCCGGGCGAAGTGGTGGAAGAAGACGGTTTGCGTTTTGAGGTGCTGGCTTCAACGGACCGGCGCATCGAGCGGCTGCGCGTCTCGCGCAGGCAGGAAGAGGCGGTCACGCCGTAGATTTTCGCGACCAGATGAGGGCGGCAATCGACAGTAGAAAAATGAGCGCCATAATGGCCTGCGAAATGACGCAGTAGAGGCACCAGATTTCGAGGATGCGTGCCTCGATGCTGGTGAGATAGAGCGTAAATGCGAGGCCTGCGAGCGATGCTGCGAGGAGCAGGCGGTAGCG
>DATGAD010000465.1:0-2169 GCA_035313725.1 Alloacidobacterium sp.
CAGCGATGCGATGACCACGTGCTTTGGATAGCGCCGCTTCACTTCAGCAATTTCGCGCAGGTTGACTTCAATTGGACGGTCGCTGATGAGTTCAATGTTATTGAGGCCCATCATGCGCTGGCCGTTCCAGTCGATGGAGGAATAGCGTGAGCTGACGTTTGTGATGGGTTCGCCAATGGTCTTCCAGACTGCGCCGCCCCAGCCTGAGTCGAAGGCGCGCATGACCTGTTCGCCGCAGTTTGTTGGCGGGGCGGACGCGAGCCAGAAGGGATTGATGCACTGGATGCCGGCGAAGGTGGTTTCAAGCGTTGGCATTCTGTCCCTCCAGCCATGCGGCAATTGCGATGCCAGCGCGCTTGCCGTCGGCAACGGCATCGACTACTTCACGGCCGCCGTTGGTGCAGTCGCCTCCGGCGAAGTATTTAGGGTTCGAGGTTTGTCCGGTGGTGCGGTCGATTACGACGCGGCCTCGTTCCAGCTTGACCTTGTTTTCGAGGAGAAATTCCGAATGGGTTGCTTGTCCTATCGCGAGGATGACGAGATCAACTTTTAAATGGAAGTCGTTGCCAGGTATGGGTACGAGAGAACCGTCCGCCGTGGCTTCAAGCTTTGAAAGATGGAGCGATTCTACCTTGCCATTACCAGTGATGCCGACAGGCATCACGTGCCACAGGAATTTCACTCCCTCCAGTTTTGCGTGCTCGTACTCGTAGGAGAACGCCGACATTTGTTCCGGGCCGCGGCGGTAGACCATATGCACCTCAGTCGCGCCCAGGCGAGCCGCCGCATTTGCTGCGTCAATCGCGGTGTTTCCCGCGCCGATGACGGCGACGCGTTCGGGACCTGAGGTGATCTTTCCGCTTTTGTAGTCTGCGATGTAGTCGAGCGCGTTGGTTATCCCCGGCATGGCTTCGTCGGCGAGGCCGAGCTTGTGAATTGCGCCGAGGCCGATGCCGAGGAAGACTGCGTCGTAGGAGGATTCAATCCCGGCGAGTTTTCCTGCATCGACTGTGGTGTTGAAGTGGAACTGTACTCCGAGCTGCGACAGCATATCGATCTCGCGCAGGCTTTCTGCGAGCGGGAGCTTGTATTCGGCAATGCCGTAGGTGTTCAAGCCACCCGGAAGTGGTCGCGCATCGAAGATTTCCGCGCGGATACCGCGACGGCGGAGTTCGGCCGCGCAGGCGAGAGACGCCGGGCCGCCGCCGATGAGTGCGACTGACTTATCTGTGTCGGCGCCCGGAGTGAAGGGAAGCGAAGCGCCGCTTTCGTGCAGGGCTTCCATCGCGAAGCGTTGCAGGCGAGCGATCTCAATCGGCTGCTTGTTGTAGCGGTGCATGACGCAGGCGCCTTCGCAGAGCACCGCAACGGGACAGGCGCGGGCGCAGCTTGCGCCGAGGATGTTGGCGTCGAGGATGGTTTTTGCTGAGCCTTCGAGATTGCCGCTGGCAATCTTCTTGATGAATTTTGGTACGTCGATGTGCGTTGGACAGGCTGCGGTGCAGGGGGCGTCGAAACAGTAGAGGCAGCGGTTTGCTTCCGTCAGCGCCGCTACTTTGTCGAATGCGGGGTGCAGGTCAGGGAAGCGGGCGGCGATCTCGGGCGCGTCCGGTGCCTGCTTGAAAAAATTGGCAGATTCGCTCATCGACTGTACCGGCAATCTCCTTCGAGTAACACGGTTCCGATCTCCGCGGGGTGCGTGCTGCGGCAAAGCAATCTTCCGGAGTCCTGATTATCCAATATTTCTTTGCGAAGCGGGAGTCTGCGTAACGAGCGCAGAGCGCTTTCTGCGATGGTATAGCAACTTTACTGCTGTTGTATCCAGTCGATTGTTTTTTGCGCGAGGCGGTGCAGTGCGATCACGGCCTGCTCCAGATGCTCGCGCTTCGTGTCTTCTGCCCGATTGTGGCTGAGGCCGTTGAGGGACTCCACGAACATCATGACGGTGGGGACTCCGATGCGCGCGACTTCAGCCGCGTCGTGCAGAGGGCCGGAGGGAAGTTGCTCGGAGACTCCGGCCGTTTCGATGATGGCTTCCTCGCATAGTTTGATGAGTTCGGGGTGGAAGGGGATTGGTTCGATGGACCATATCTTCGACCACTCGACGGTGCAGCGCTCTTCTGTTGCGAAGCGTTCGCTGGCTTCACGAGCTCCGCGCAGCATTCCGGC
>DATGAD010000466.1:0-3765 GCA_035313725.1 Alloacidobacterium sp.
GAGGCGCCCCTGGAAATGAAGGACGCAGCCAGAATCGCGAGGAACGGCACCAGATAGGCCGCAGTAGCGGACGACTCTCTTGCCTCCACAATTTCCCCTACGATCGTTCCGCCACTGACAGAACCTGCAGATTGAAGGGCAGTTCTCCGCACCCAGGATAGTTTCTGCATGGCTATGGAAAACGCCAGCGCAACGAGCGTGAAAGCGATCCATCCCGCCTGAGAGTGGAATCCCACCATTGCCACGTCCGGAGCGCCGCCATCGCCAATAAAAACAATCATGCATATTCGCGCGATATTGAAAAGCCACACCCATCCCAGCGCGCACGGTACAAGCAGGACTGCTTGTGGAAAGCGGATCTCCTTCCGGAAGTACCATAACCAGAAAATCGTGAAGACGAGAGTCAGCCCAAGGCCCTCCATCCCGGAACACGCCTTCGCAATCATCACTGCAAAACGTGGTGTTCCAATCACTAGTGTGGCTGGGTCAGCCATGACATCTGGCAGAAATAAACGAAGCACTCCATGCACTGAATGGAATACCGCAACCTGCAAAATTCGCCCGCGATCACCAATCGATCCGTCCCAAAGTGATTGGGAGGGGTTGCGCAAGACCGCCGCAAGCAAGCCCGCGCCGCTGGCATAAAGCCACAACGGATTTGTCATCCGAATTGTCTGGATCCAGGTTCGGAACGGAACACATGCCAGGGTGAGTAACGTAATTCCCAGCAGAAGTACAGCGCGAAAAACAAAAGGCGCGGTATGAGAGAAGGCAGCGTTGAATTCGTGCGGACCGATCAGAAAACCGAGGCACACGAAACCAACGCAGACCATGTGCACTGCGAAAAATCCGGCGTTGAACGAAAGGCTCTCGTGCTGAGACTTCAGCCTGGAATGCCCAAACCCGATAAAGATCCCAAAAGCGACGATTCCAAAACGGGCAAAAGTTCCAAAAAGCGCTATGTCATGCGGGATGCTGGATGGCAGAATGCAGTCAATTGCCAGGACTGTTGCGAGAAAATATAGCCTACCCAGCAAATAACGAGGCAAGAGCGTCCTTGACTGGGCACTCACACTCCCAGTCAAGGCGTTTTGCAGCAAATGATTCAGTTCAGCACCGGCTATTTGTCGCGACGCGAACGTAGAACCGTCAGGCTTCCTACAAGCAGCGAGACTCCACTGATTGCAAGACCGGGATCGATCTCAGGAGCTTTCTTGGGTGCAGTAGGAGTTGGCGGTGGAGGCGGTGTAGGACCAGCATAGGCGGCAGCATTCAGCACCAGCGCCAAGCTGGAGATCAAGAATAACCTTGTCAGAATTTTCTTCATAATTCTCGCCCTCGGAAGTGGAAAATTGGCAACTTTCGCTCTAAATCGGTTCCGACTTGATTGTGTTGATCTTGCACACCTGATCAACCGTTTGAAATCTTAAGCCGCGATCGAGGGGGAGACTTGAACTGAAGGGCTAGGCGCGAAGAAATTGCTGCATCTAGCGAATAAACTTTGCAAGCTGGTCTCGTTTATCTCAGATAATTCAGAAGTCTGCAATATCCTTTTGATAACCATACTTCAGGATACAAAATACCCAAAAGTAATCGTCTGAACATTACCTAAGAACATTAGGAGGGCGGTCCACACAAGATTGACTCAGTGCCTGGATCAAACATTCATGCCGTGTTCCATGCTACTTCGCGGGAACAGGCTCCTTAACACGTACAGCCTTCCCCAACACTTTCTCCTCGACCCAGCCGCGTACTCTATCTGTTCGAAATTCCGTCAAACTGGCAACCGCATACGCATATCCAATCGCCAGCAGGAGCGAACCCAGCCCGTAAAGCAGATGCCGCGCATCCGGTTGCCATCTCGCCTCGCCTGCGATCAGTGCAGCCAGCAAAACCAGAAACGGCACATGCACCAGATAAAGCGTGTAGGAAAACCGCGCTCCCACGCGGGCTACATGCACACCAACATTTTCAGGAGCCGCACTCCTCGCCCCAAGCAACAGCCAGATGAAGACAAATGTAGCCGCGCCCAGAATGTAATCCGACGGCACTCCCTGCACAACATGCGTCTTCGCGAGAAAGAACAACAACGGAAAATAAACCACCGAAGCCAGCGCACGAACGAGCGAGCCGCCGCGGGGAGCCGGAATCACCGCCAGCAGCGTCCCCAGCAACCATAGCGGAAACAGGAGCAAGATCGTCCGCCCTACAAACAACGCACACGCAAGAAACAGCACAGCATTCAGAATCCGCGAAGGCACGCGCGTTCCCGGACGCAATGCAAGAAAGGCACAGGGAAACAGTACGTAATACCAGAACTCATTCGCCAAGCTCCACATCGGCCCATTGCTGCCAAAGGTCGGCACGAGAATCGTCTGCACGAAAAACAAGTTGCCGAAGAAGATCGTCGGATGCAGCAACTTCGCAATATCGCCGAGCATGTGCGTGCCCGTCTGTCCCGCATACAACGCAGGCGCAAGATGCAGACGCAGGCCGAGATTATCGAGCAGCGCGCCCAGCAGGAGGGCCGGAACAAGCACAATCCAAAGCCGCACCAGCCGATGCGCAAGATAGAGCTTCCAACTCCATTCACCCCGCTGTGTCGTGCGAAAGATACTGCCGCTGATCAAATAGCCGCTCAGCACGAAAAAGATCACTACCGCCTGATGTCCGGCGTCAGTCATGACATAAGGAATCGCCAGCAGCGATCGGCGCGCCGCAATCGACTGATAATCCACGTAAAGCAGGTTGCGCCAGTGCTCCAGACACACAAGCAGCGCGGCGACAGCACGCACAAGGTCGAGCAGCACCGAGGCGCTCGTGCTGGTGAACGGTATGCGGGGGGACGAGTTCATCAGGCTACCTCTACTGTACAAACTTCAACGACGTTTTCCCATTTTCACCGTACGATCATCCCTACCGGGCAAACCTCGGCGACCGCTCTGCGGTATTCTTGTTTGTTTGAACCACGAAAGAACCGGCTTGACTGAAGTTTCAATCAGCCGCTGAGGCGATACGAATGATCATCGGAGTTCCTAAGGAAGTCAAAGACCTCGAGACCCGCGTCGGCATCACTCCCGCAGGCGTAAAGGCGCTCACCGAAGCCGGACATACCGTGCTCGTCGAAACCCACGCAGGCGAACTCTCCGCCTTCACCGACGACGAATACCAGTCCGCAGGCGCTGAGATCGTCGGCTCGGCCCATAACGTGTGGGGCAATGCCGACATGATCGTGAAGGTGAAGGAGCCCATCGAAAAGGAATACGTCTTCTTTCATGAAGGCCTGGTGCTCTTCACCTATCTCCATCTGGCACCCGTCCCCGATCTCACCGAACAACTCCTCACGAAAAAAGTCGCCGGCATCGCCTACGAAACCATTCGCGATAAAGCCGGCACGCTGCCATTGCTCACTCCGATGTCTGAAGTTGCAGGCCGGATGTCCGTCCAGGTCGGCGCCTCCTACCTCGAGAAAGAAAAAGGCGGCCGCGGCCTCCTGCTCGGCGGCGTACCCGGCGTGCCTCCGGCAAATGTCTGCATCATTGGCGGCGGCATCGTCGGCACCAACGCGGCAAAAATCGCCGTCGGCATGGGCGCGAAGGTCACGATCGTCGATCTGAACCTCAACCGCCTCCGCGAGCTCGACGACATCTTCAACGGCAGGCTCTTCACCCTCGCGTCGAACTCCTACAACATCGAACGCACCGTGCGGGAAGCCGACCTCGTGATCGGCGGGGTGCTCATTCCCGGCGCAGCCGCTCCCAAGAT
>DATGAD010000467.1:0-11168 GCA_035313725.1 Alloacidobacterium sp.
TAAATCTCGGCTGTAATTTTCATGCTCAGGTCAACCGCGGGGGCGGAATGCGTAAGCGCTCCGACTGAAATATAGTCCACGCCCGCCAGCGCATACTTGCGGATGTTGTCGAGTACGATGCCGCCCGAGGCTTCAATGGGAATCGTGAGTCCGCGTCCGCGCACGGCGCCGACCGCCTTCTTCACCTCGGCGGGCGTCATGTTGTCGAGCAGCAGCGATTCCGCACCGTTATCGAGCGATCTTCCAAGTTCTTCGATTGTGCGCACTTCGATGTCGATTGTCTGCCCCGGCTTTCGCAGTTCGTGGGCGCGCTTCAGCACCGCCTCGATTCCACCGCCAAGCGAAATGTGGTTGTTCTTGATCAGGATGCCGTCTGAGAGGTCGAGGCGATGGTTTTCGCCGCCACCGCAGCGCACGGCGTACTTGTCGAGAATGCGCAGCCCCGGAACCGTCTTGCGGGTGTCCAGCACGCGAGCGCCGGTTCCGGCAATCGCGTCCACATATTGCCTTGTCATTGTGGAGATGCCGCTCATCCGTTGCATCAGGTTCAAGGTGACGCGTTCGCAGGCGAGAATCACACGTGCGTTGTGACGAATCACGGCGATGGCCTGGCCCTTTTTCACGCGCACGCCTTCAAAGATTTCTGGATGGCTGATGACTTCGTAGCGGCCGCTGCTGCGTTTATCGAGTCGCGCGAAAATATCGAGAAAGCGTGGAATACAGCCGATCCCGGAGACGACGCAGTCTTCTTTCGCGATGATGGTGGCGGAGGCGCGCAGACTGGGTTCGATGGTGACAGCCGTCGTGACGTCGCTGGTGGCCTTGTCCTCCACCAGCGCCTGTTCCAGAATTGCCTCGATCCGCTTGCTTTTCCAGTCCATTAGGGTTCCTCAGTGATTATGCAAGCTGCTCCAGTTTCTCAATCGCATCCAGTGTTTCCTGGCGCAGCATCGACGCTTCCGATGCCTGTTTTTTGAGGCCGGTTACAACCTTTTCCGGAGCCTTGGCAAGAAATGCCTCGTTACCAAGCTGCCGTTCTGCATTGACCAGAACTTTCTCGTATTGTTCAAGCTTCTTGCGCAGTCGCTCGCGTTCGGCGGCCACATCAATCTGTTTTTCATACGGCGTGCCAACCGTGAAGGCTGCTGTCGTTCTTGTGTTCGCAGGGCCGAGGGTCCAAGTTGCTGGAAATTCAATGGTCGAGACGCGAGCTAGCTTTTCGATCATCGCCCGGTTTGTCTCAGCAAGAGCCTGAATCTTCCCGGATGCAGTCAGTTGGATCGCCACCGGCTCGCGTTCGGGCACGTCGAGATCTTTGCGCAGGGCGCGAATCGTGCCAATCAGCTCCTGCAGCGTTGCCATTTCTGCTTCTACGGCAGGATCGAGCGCCTCTTCCAGCGGCTGAGGATAGCGCGTCAGGGCAATCGACTTTGCCGGCGGCTCGCCGTCATAGACGGCATGCCACAGCTCTTCTGTCAGGAACGGCATGAAGGGAGAAAGCAGTCTCAGGGCTGCTTCAAATGTGCTGAGCAGCGTCGTCAGCGCCCCTCTGGCTGCAGTCCGCTCCCCGCCCAGTGCGAAATCAAGCCGTAGCTTTACAATCTCAAGATACCAGTCGCAGAAATCGCCCCAGAAGAACTGGTAAACGATGTTTGCGGCTTCATGGAACCTGTAATCGGCCAGCGCCTGGTTCACTTCTGTAGCCGTGTTGTTCAGGCGAGATACGATCCAGCGGGCCTCGATTGGGGCGTCGGCCTCGGGGCCAAATGAATTGACCAGCGTGTGGGGATCGACAAAAACGCCAGCTTCAGCGGCGCGGAGCACGTTCATGAAGATGAACCGAGCGGCATTCCAGATCTTATTCGCAAAGGCGCGATAACCTTCGATGCGCGCTTCGTCGAAGGCGATATCGGTTCCGGGCGAGGCCATTGCCGCCAGCGTGAATCTGACCGCATCTGTTCCGTACTTGCTGACGATCTCGATCGGGTCGATCACGTTGCCCTTGGTCTTCGACATCTTCTGGCGGTCAGCATCGCGCACCAGAGCGTGGATATAGACCTCGCGGAAGGGCACCGCATCCTTCAGCGTTCGTTCGGAGCCGTCAGGCATCGGCACTTCAAGCGTGAAGTGGCAGCCGAGCATGATCATGCGCGCCACCCAGAAGAAGAGAATATCGAAGCCGGTGACGAGAAGCTGCGTCGGATAAAAAACGTCGAGATCGTGCGTATGTCTCGGCCATCCGAAAACGGAGCAGGGAAGCAGACCGGACGAAAACCATGTGTCGAGCACATCTTTCTCTTGTTCCAGCTCGGCGCTGCCGCAATGCGAGCATTTCGCCGGAGTCTCGCGCGCCACCGTGATCTGCTTGCAGGTGCGGCAATGCCATGCGGGAATGCGATGCCCCCACCATAGTTGCCGCGAGATGCACCAGTCGTGGATGTTGCGCATCCACTCGAAGTAGGTTTTCGCGTACTGCTCCGGCGTGAACTTGATATAGCCCTGCTCGACTGCGGCGATTGCCTTGTCGGCAAGAGGCTGAATCTTGACGAACCACTGCGTCGAGAGGCGCGGCTCTACAACCGTCTTGCAGCGGTCGCATATGCCGATCGAGTTCACGTGATCCTTCACCGCTCCGAGCAGTCCTTGCGCTTCAAGGTCGGCAAGAATCCGCTTGCGCGCCGCGTAGCGGTCAAGCCCCGCATACGCGCCGCCCTCGGCATTGATGTGCGCTGTCTCGTCCATCACGTTGATGGACGGCAGCCCATGCCGCTCACCCAGCGCAAAGTCGTTCGGATCGTGCGCCGGCGTAACTTTCACGGCGCCCGTTCCGAAGTCGGCGCTCACCCACGAATCGGTGATTACGGGAATCTCGCGTCCCACGAGCGGCAGCTTCAGACGCTTGCCGTGCAGGTGTTTATAGCGTTCGTCGTCGGGGTTCACTGCCACGGCCACGTCGCCCAGCATTGTTTCCGGACGAGTGGTAGCGATGGAGAGAAACTGGCCCGGCTCCTCCACTACTGGGTACTTAATCTCCCATAATTTACCCAGATGTTCTTCATGTACCACTTCAAGGTCGCTGATGGCAGTTTGACATCGTGGGCACCAGTTCACGATGTAGGCTCCGCGATAAATCAGTCCCTGCTCGTGCAGCCGGACGAAGGCCTCACGCACGGCCACCGACAGGTTGTCGTCCATGGTGAAGTACTCGCGCGACCAATCGACCGTGTCGCCAATGCGCTTCATTTGCTTGAGAATGTTGCCGCCGTAATGTTGCCGCCACTGCCACACCCGTTCCACGAATGCTTCGCGACCGAGTTCCTGCCGCGTTTTCCCCTCGTCGGCTAATTGGCGCTCGACGAGCATCTGCGTAGCAATGCCGGCATGGTCCGTGCCCGGTACCCAGAGCGTATTCTTGCCGCACATACGCTGCCAGCGCACCAGGATATCCGTCTCAGTGTGCTCGAACATATGCCCCATGTGCAGGTTGCCGGTGACGTTGGGCGGAGGCAGAAGAACAGTAAAGGCAGCCGTATCGGGGGCGCCTTTGGGCGTCGGCACATCGAACAAGCGTTCGCGTACCCAATAGGCTGACCAGCGATCTTCAATCGCTGTCGGATCATAAGCTTTCGGTAGATCGTGAGACATTTTTTAAAGAAGCCCTATACCTTTCACGATAAAGCATTTCCAGGAATGATGTAATGCGAAGCCTATGCCGGCGGCTGTATGCGGCAGAAGTAGAAAGGCCGCCAGAAGAGGCGGCCTTTGCTGATTTGCAACTGCTTCCGTCTTAGAACGGATTCAGCTTGTCGAGGCCGGTTTTCTTCTTCTTGGTGGAAGACTCCTTGCTCTTGTCGACGGGGACATTCTTGGCTTTGCCCTTCTTGGTCCCTGTCTGTACCTGGGCGGCAGGCTGGCTGCCAGCCTTAACGTCGTTGACCTGATCAGCCGCCGCTGCGGGCTTGTCGACAGGAGGAAGGGCAGCATTCGTGGTTGCCGGGGCGACTGGCTTCAATCCATAATTATCAGCGGCTGGATTCGGAGGAGGAGCGCCATCGCCTGCCCCGCCATTCGCAGGAGCAGCCGTGTTTCCGGTTCCCGCTGCGGCAGAGGGAGCAGCTTCATTTGAAGTAGCAGCCCCTGAGTTGGCTGTCGGAGTAATGATCTCGACGCTGGTGGAGTTGCCGCCGCTGTTTCCCGTCGGAACCGCTTCCATCTCAACAGCGGCGCCAGTGCCCGTGCCGCCAGGAGCCGCTGTAGCAGCGGCAGCAGCGGATGCCGAAGCCGTCGTAGCTCCGCCGCCGTAAGCCGGGGCTGGCGGCAGTGGCTCACCCTTCATCGCGGCGTTGAACATCGCAACGGTGCTGTCGCGGACCTGCGGCGCCGTTGTCTGAGCAGTATCGGTAAGCGTTGGCTCGCCTACACGCGCGGCGTGTACGGTCGACGGCCCCTGCTTTACGAGCAGCATGGCACGGTCCTTCAACTTGACAGTAGTACGGCTGCCTTCTTCGGCCTCGCTTTCGGCCAACTGTTCCTGCGTCGGCTCGGGAACGGGACGACCCATTGCAATCAGGCGGTCCTTGGCGTCTTCGACGTGCGGCGCCATGGCATACCGAGTGATTACGCGGCTGTAGGCATCGACAGCGCGGTCGTTATAGGCAGCGATCAATGTCGCCTTGACCTTCGGAGGAAGGTTAAGTCTCCCTGCGAGCTGTGCCTGCGTCACGTAGGCATCGCCCAGCGAGATCAGCGTCTGGTCGCTGTGACTGAAAAGCGGATAGCTGTCCGCTACCGTCTGCATGCGGGCGATCGTGGCCGGCCAGTTTTCGTGCGACGCATAGAATTCGCCGATTTCGAACTGACGCGCCGCCAGGACTTCCTGCACATCGCGCAGGCGCTGCTTGGCGCGCGGAATGAGCGGAGAATCCGGGAATTGCTGGATCATCTGGCGGTATTCCGTCTCGGCATGCATTACGTTCTGTGGATCGCGGTCAGGCTTCTGCATCTGCTGGAAATAGATGTCGCCGACCTTCATCTGCGCCTCGGCTGCTTCGGGCGTGTTAGGAAAGAAGGTGATGAAGTCCTTGTATTCCTGCTCAGCCTGCGTCAGCGCCGCCGATCCGCCTTCCTTATACCAGGTGTCGCCCACGGCGAGCTTGGCGCGCATCGCGTATTCGGTATCGGGATAGGTATTCAGCAGGGTCTGCAGATCGAGGCGGGCTACGTCAAACTTGCCCTTCTGCATTGCCCTCATGGCTTTGTCGAAGAGCTCTTTGTCAGGCTGCCGCGAATTCACGTTGCTCAGCGGATTGGTGCTCAGGTCCGACTGCTTCTTTTTCTTCTTACCGAGTGCGTGGGCCGCAGGCACCATTGCCAGACACAGACAGACAGCCGAGACTTGGGTCACAAAACGATTCATAACACCTCAAACCTGATACAGAACCAACTCTGTATTCGTATACGAACACTGGGAGCTGTCACGCCACCGGGCCCCAGCTCTCCACTTCTGCTGCCTTGCGTGCAGCTTCCAGCAGCTTACGCGCGTTCTGTTCGGCATGGCCATCACCAAAAACTGCGTTTCCGGCGACGAGCAACTCGCCTCCATTTTCGACGACGGCGGCCATCGTATCGTGAGCCACGCCGCCATCTACTTCAATCCTATAACTCAGGCCCAGTTCCTGGCGAAGTTCCCTGAGCTGCCGCATCTTCGTCAGCGCATACGGGATGAACTTTTGTCCACCGAAGCCGGGGTTTACGCTCATCACCAGAACATGGTGCACCATTCCGAGAATGGGCCGCAGCACCGCGACCTCCGTTGCCGGGTTGATGACGACCGCAGGCTGCATCCCGTATTGCGCAATCAATTCCAGCGTGCGGTGCAGGTGGCGGCATGCTTCATAGTGCACACTCACCCAGTCCGCTCCAGCGTCGGCAAAGGCGGGGATGAACTCGCCGGGATTCTCGATCATCAGGTGGCAATCGAGCGGCAGGCTGGTAACCTTGCGCAGCGACTTCACAACAGGTGGCCCAAGCGTAATGTTGGGCACAAAATGACCGTCCATCACGTCGACATGGATGACCGTGCCGCCGCCACGCTCCGCAGCCGCAACCTCGTCTGCGAGACGGGCGAAATCCGCCGAAAGGATAGATGGAGCCAGTTCAACCACGACACCGCCAGTGTATCAAGTTTGGCGCGGGTATCGGATTGGACTGAAGGGAAATCAGGCTTTATTTTTCCAGAGCTTTGGGAGTTCGCCGGCCGCCCCGTTGACTGGGTCTGACTGCGGAAAGGGAAGAGAGGCCATGCGCCGCACGGCTTCGTCCGACGGTGCGTTGCGGCAGATGTCCCAGTTCTGGTTCGGAGGATACGCGCCGACGACCAGAAAATCCGCGCTTGCTTCCAGCTTGCAATGCCCGGTTCCGGCTGGGAGAACCGCGACATCTCCGGCCCGGACAAGAATCTCGTGGCC
This sequence comes from Alloacidobacterium sp., assembly GCA_035313725.1. Taxonomy (GTDB): domain Bacteria; phylum Acidobacteriota; class Terriglobia; order Terriglobales; family Acidobacteriaceae; genus Alloacidobacterium. Next base: position 6,468 of record DATGAD010000467.1, read on the forward strand.
GTTCTCTCCGCCCAGCATCAGGCGCGCATGCCCGCCAGCAAAGCCCAGCACTTCATGTGCGGTTGAGTGATAGTGGTGAAAATCGAAGACGCCATCGCGCCATTGAGGCGGCCATCCGTTGCGAAGAAATGCTGCTTCGAAGGCCGCCGCCGGATCGGCTCCTGCCGAAGAAATGACTTCACGATACAGAAGCACAGGAAGATGCTCGTTGTTCGGCATCCAGCCATTGCGCGACAGTTGCAGTGTTTCTGGCCTGGACGTGCTCGCGAAGCCAGAACCAGCTGAAGCCAGGCCCAGTCCGGCGAGCAGGGCATTGAATCTGCGGCGATCCAGATTGGTCATATCAAAATTGGATGCGCACGGCTTCTATTGCGGTGGAAATACTACTTTCCAGTCATTCTTCATGTCCACAACCAGCCAGTGCTTTGCAATCGCTTCGTCGAGAGCCTTATCGAGCCGTCCGACCGACGAGTTGCGATCATACGCAGCTTCGCGCGCCGCATCCGTGTGATGGACGAGCAGCATGAGATGCGGACCCGGTGCTGCAGCCGTCCACTCCAGCATCTGCTGATCTCCATCGGAGTTGCCGAAAGCAACAGTCGGTTTTCTGCTGATAAATTTGCCGATGCCAACCGGCTTGCCCGGCCCGTCATCGACGAGGTCGATTTCCGGAAGACGCATCAATCCAGGGGCTCCGTTCTGGACGTCCAGCTTCATCTTGAACGTCGTGCCGACGACCTGTTCTGGCGGTATTCCATACGCCTTTTCCGCCCACGGGCGCATGAACTCAACCTCTCCGCCGGAAACGATATATGTCTTGTAACCATTGGCGCGGAAATACTGAAGCAGCTCCACCATTGGCTGATAGATGCACTCCGTGTAGAGACGGTGGAAGCGCGGACTTTGGGCGTGGGCGATCCAGTCGCTGACGATCTGGTCAAATTGATCGACAGTCACTCCGGCATGCGTGACGACGATGATCTTCATCAGGTCTGCTTCGGTTAATGAACCGATGGCCTTCGGATCGCCGGACAAAACCGTAGCGTAGGGCTGTTCGGTCTTCCACTCCGGATGCTGTGGCGCCATCACTTTGACGCGCTCAAGCGCGAACAAAAATTCAGTGTAGAGAGGCTGCTCCGTCCACAGCGTTCCATCATTATCGGATACCAGGATGCGCTGTTCGGGAGGTACGAATTGCGCGTCTCCCGTCGTGGTTGTGTGAGTCACGAAATCGACGATGCTCTTCTTCAGAGGGCCATCATTCCATGAAGGCAGTGGGTCTGCAGGCGCCTGCGCGTGGAGCGCACTGACGGTGAGGAGAAAAAGCAGGACGACAGCAGCTTTTCTTTGATGAACAAATGACAGTGAAGAGCTGCTATTTCGCTGTGGCACTTGCACCTCCTGGTATGTTTCGGAAACGCAGAATCTCAGGAAAATGACTTCATCATCGACTCATCTTATTGAATTGATCGTCGCTACGCTGGTCTTACGCGAAGCCCGAGTGAGACTCAAGCTTTATAGCACACATGCACAGCGCCGAACCTAGCGCTTCTTTACCGGTTCCGGCTTTACCTGCTCTGCCGCATACTCCATCGACCAGATTGAGCCCGGGCGCATGTACATGCTGGCGCGGTACATCCCGTCTTCGTCATACGCTTCAGGGGTGCGGAAGAAGTATCCGCGGTCGCGCCAGACTACGTTGTAGACGCCCTCAGCCGTCTTGTAGGCCTCATCGCGCATTCCTTCTGAAATCATGTGTGAAGCGAGGGCGAAGGTTGTGCCCGTCCACACCTCGGTCACTTGCGGATTGGAATCGAGCGGCTCGCCTTTCGGCCCAATCCCATTCACCGCGCCCATCTGCCCATTGCCGAAGAGCATCACGTTGTTGCTGTAAACCGTCTTAAGAGCGGAAACGCGCATCCTCTTCGGAACAAGGTCGCCAAGTCCCGTCAGATTGGCATACCACTGCCCGGCAAGCTGCTCAGCCATAATGTCGGAGCGGTACTCGCTCCGTGTGTCGTAGTCGAAATATTTGCCGTTCCAGAGCTTGGTGAGGTAGGCCATCTGCGCTCGACGGAAGAGTGCGTTGTACTCGCTGGCGGTATTCGGGTCGCCGACCTTCAGGGCGATTTCGGTCGTTGCGCGCAGAGCTGCCAGATACAGGCCGCCGCTGTAGGCACTCTCTCCAGTGGCAATCCAGTCATCGTAGGTCTGGTCGGGGAAGCCGCCGTTTTCGATCAGGCCATCGTTGTCGGTGTCGTACTGGCGCAGATGTTCCATCGCCGCCTTCACCGAATTCCACATGTAGTGCAGGAAGGTGGCGTCCTTTGTGCCGGTAAAGACGTAGTCACGCCAGACCATCAGCACATACTTGCTGTTCAGATCGCGCCAGTTCGACACGTCCTGATAGTTGTACTGGTTCACATTCACAAACGGATCTTCCGCGGGCGCGCCCAGATCGTGCGGCACCGCGCCCGCGACTTTTCGCTCCATGGTCACGAATTTGTGCTCGTGCAACGCCTGCCACATCCAGAGATACTTCTGCGGATTGCTCTCCTCGACTGTGTCCGCGTATTCGCGCATCTCCTGCTTCTCGATCTCCGGCCAGAACCGAACCAGAGGGAACGAACCATAAAAGCGAACATCGGAGGTGCCGTAATAGGAATAGTCGAAGCACTCCAGGTAGCTGAACGTGTCCTCGTCTTTCGAGGAGAAGTGTTTCGGATTGGCCATTCCATCGAGTTCGTGCGCCCACACCGTTCCGCCATCGGCAAGGATGTACATTTCGTTGAAGAGCTCGCCGCGAAACCACAGCGGCTTCGATGCGTCTTCGATGTACGGCTTCTGCCATGCGTCGATTGCTTTGCTCCAGTTTTCATCCTGTTCAAGCGCGGTTTTTGCAATCTGCCATGCGTGCTCGCCTTCTGCACCGAAGAACTTCGTGTAGTGCCGCACCCACTTGCGGCCTCCGCCGAACTGAATTAACGGCAGGTCCCAGGCCAGCGCCATCGGAACCATCTTCTTTTCATGCGGGTCGAGCGTGAACCGCACAGCAATCGCGCCGCCAATCTGCTCTCCGCTGCTGGCCACGTCTAAACTGGCGTTCGGAAGCCGTCCATCGGTCGAGAATGGCTTCCATACTTCATCCCCCATTCCCTGGGGGTAGAACGTATTCAGATACGTGACTTCGAAACCCGGACGGGACCTGGTGGCCATGGCAAATTGCCCATCCCACTCATCGCGCACCGCTCCGGTGCGCAGGCGGTCAAGCACAATGCCTTGCATTGAAGTGCCAGTCTCGCGGTTCAGGTCTTCTGAAATGTAGCGATTGCTATCCTGGTCGCTGAGCGCCGAAGAGAAGCCGCTCGTTCGATCGCGGAACCAACCGACCATGTTCGTCCACGTAAAGAGGATCGAAACCGTGACTCGTTTGTCGGTAGGATTTTCCGCGTACCAGTTGTAAAGCGCAACCGGGTAACTCGATTCCTTGTAGTTATTCGGAAGGATGGGCGAGAACTGCTCCACCGTGAGCTTGACGCCGAGTTGCTGTGGATCATAAGCGAACCACGACTTGGGGTAGAGCGCCGCGTACTCACCCGCTCCCGCCGGGTAGGACCAGTCCCATGAAGAGAGCGCGCCGTTCAGCGGCTTACCCGTAGAGAGCGCGACAGCCTTGGCCGGTCCATCTTCCGGCTGCACAAAGACGGCAAACTGGTTCCCGGGGACATTTTCATATTTGTGGACGCCGGCCTTTATATGCCAGCGCTCAAAGTTGCCGCGGTAGCTGCGCGAAAATGTGCCCGCGCCAAATCCTCCTACTGGCGCGCCCTGCCAGAACCCGTCATCAATATCCGTCTGCAGCGTCGGCTTCTTGCCGCCAGGATTGGGAGGCGGTTGCCCGATCGCAATGCGCCAGGCTGCTTGTGGAATTTGATCGTCAGCAAAAAGATTCAGGGAACTCAGCAAAAGCAGGGAAAAAATAAAACTAAAACGATTCAGCTGCAACTTTCCGGGCCCTCCGAACGCAGTCATCATACATTGCTCGATCTACATTCGTGAAAATAAGGTGCTTAGCAACAATATATTGCCGCAGAGCGGAGAGCATCCACGAGATGAGAAAATGTCACAGAATGTCCCGTTTCGTTCTCGCTGCGTCCTTTACCTTGCTCGGTGCTACATTGCCCGGTGCGCTTACCGGCTGCGGATATCACTCGGTCAACTCTGCCGCGCATCTGCCGAAGACGGTGCACACGCTGGCCGTTCCGACTTTCGCGAATCACACCCAGTCCTTTCACACCGAAGTCTCCTTTACGAATGCAGTCATCCGCGAATTTACGAGCCGCACGCCCTACAAGATCCTCGCGACCGACAAGCCAGACGCAGGTGACGCCCTCCTCGAAGGTTCGATCACCAGCTTTCAGGTCATCCCGCTGACATACAACATTCAGACTGGCCAGTCATCCAGCTACCTCATTACCATTGGAGCGAGCGTCAAGGTGCTCGATCGCGATAACCGGGTCCTCTACGAAAACAAGACCTACGTCTTCCGTCAGCAGTACCAGACCACGCAGGACCTGGTCAGCTTCATCCAGGAAGACCCCGCCGCCGTCCAGCGCCTTTCTCGTGACTTTGCGCAAGCCCTCGTCTCCGATATTCTGGAGTCCTTCTGATGCAAGTCGCACTTTCCAAAATTGATGTCAT
>DATGAD010000468.1:0-26490 GCA_035313725.1 Alloacidobacterium sp.
CAGGGGTATGGCAACGATTCGGTACAAAATGGGCCATTTGCTGAATGCCATGGTTCCGGCCATCGGATTCCGGGAAGAAGGTTTGCGTGAGCCGGGCCACTTTCAGAGCGAGCCGTCCCCGAAACTTCTCCATAGGCGGTCATACTACCGGAGCGCACCAAGATCAAATCGGGATCTAACAATTTCGGTTCAACGGACGACGTGGAAAGTGCGTTTCCAGCGCGTGTCTGGGAAGAAATGCACCAGAACGTGGCCGATCCACGCGAGCTTGTGACCGAATCCTGTTTGTTCAAGTTGCCCGTCTGCGGCCTCGAACGACCAATAGTTGAAAAGCGGACGGCCAAGTATGTTAGCGCGCGGCACGAAGCCCCAGTAGCGCGAGTCCAGGCTGTTGTGCCGGTTGTCGCCCATCATGAAATACATGCCGGGTGGAACCACCAGGTCGCCGTCCTGGATATAACTCGAGAAGTTCACGGCCCACGACTCTGTTGACCCAGGCACCTCGGCTGGAGGTACTGCGGGGAAATCGTCGAGGAACTCGTTGAAGTTATCCGTCGTTGTCGGCTGCGCAAATCCCACGGGCTGTGCAACACCATTCACAAACACAATGCCGTTGCGTAGATGAATATGATCGCCGGGCACGCCAATCAATCTCTTCACCAGGGGAGTGTATTGTGGTGTTCCGTCGGCGTCAGTGGCATCAATACCAGGCTGATTGACGGGCTTGTGGAAGACCACGATATCGCCGCGCCTCGGCTCGCGATACCTAATTAGCGGCATCCACGAAGCGGGCGGCATCAGCGTGATCTGGTCGACGACCAGGTGATCGCCTACAAGCAACGTGTTCTCCATCGAACCTGACGGAATGAGGTAGTTCTGAGCTAAGAAGGTCAGAATGAACAGGCCCACCACCAGAACTGAGCAGATGCTGGCCAGCGCCTCGAAAGGAGTCTCTTCCCGATTGATGTTGGCGGAAGCTGCGGGCTTCGTTGAAACAGGAGAAATCTTCGTTGCTGGACTCATCCAAAGGCTCCTCAGGAGGGCTGGCGAGCCCCCAGGGCGTTCGCAGCGGTCACTTCAAAAGGGATGATTTCATGTACGTTCGACTGTCGTCGAGTTTGCGTCTTGGCCAGAGTCTATCAAATCCCTGTGCAACGTAGAATTCTCCGGATGATTCGGCGTGCGAGCGGTTAGTAGCCAACTCGGATCTTTGGCATTTCTTCGCCTCGGAATTAAGCATTCTCTGGACGGGCATGTGGACGACCAATTGTATCGAGCGGTACGGTTACACTCTCAGACGGTCCGCATCAGCCGCATGAGACCAAATGGCCCATTTTGTACCGAATCGTTGCCATACCCCAACACACCATTACTACTCCGAAGCGGGCCTGGCGGTTGGGGTCGCTTGTGGGATGTTTTTGTTGTTCGCGGTTTCTGTCATGTCGATCCGGAAACCGGGCGCTTTGTAGTCGGGCTTGATGTAGTTTTCGGGGATTGCAATCGTGTTCCCGTCACGCAGCGACGAGAAATGCGGCGAACAAATTTCCACGCCAGCTTCATTGAACCTGTCCTGAATGTTGAGGTGCAGATCCGAATATATGTTCAGCACCTCGCGGGGCGTATCCGTGTAGGCGTTGAGTTCGTACGTTACATAGAAATCATCGAGTGCTCTTTGCAGCACAAATGGAGCGGGTTCTCGCAGCACATGGTCAGTGACAAGCGCGGCGCTGAGAAGCAGCTGATGAACAGTCCTCCAAGGGGCGTCGTAACCGATCGTCACCGCTGTATAGAAGATGACGCCCGCCTTCTTTGCCTCGGTGCTGTAGTTCTTGACTGATCCGCTCATCACCGTGGCGTTGGGGATCGTGATAATCTCCGCCTTCGGAGTGAGCAAGCGGGTTACCAGCATATTTTTCTCGATCACTTCGCCCATGGTGTCGCCGATCTGAACCCAATCGCCGATAAGGAATGAGCGCATGTAGGTCAGAATTATGCCGGCGATGGCGTTTGCCACGGCGGACGAAGAGCCCAGCGACAGCAGTACTCCCACGAATATCGATATGCCCCGGAATGCCGGACTCCTTGCTCCGGGAAGATAGGGGAAGCCCACAATCAAGGCAAGAATCATGACCATCACGCGTATCAGCTTTTCCGTTGGTTCGGCCCAATCGGGATAGAAGCCTCGAACTTTTATGTCACCCTTACCGATCTGAGCAAAGATCAGCCGTATCAGGCCCACTATATAGCGGGTAACTACCGCAATTACAGCGATGACCAGCAGGTTGGGCAGGTAATCCACTGCTGACTTGGCCAGCGTCTCCAATTGGGTCAATATCCACCGGGTCGCGGTTAGAGAAATTTCCCGGGTGGCGGAGTAAAAGCCGAGAGTAACGGTCAGGTAGGTTTCCAACAGAGCGAGGATGAACACCCATCGCAGGAGTGTGCCGAGCGCCAGTACAATTGGCCCAAGATAAGCGACGGCAGCGTGCCATGCGGACTTCTTTGCGGTGCGCTCACTTGTCTTGACTCGCCATTCGATTTGAGTGCGAACCACTAACCTCAACCGATGGAGAAGCCAAAGCAGAGCCACCATGACAAGCGTTGCGAGGGCTGTCTTGAGGATGGCGCGAAAAATCATTCTCCAGCTGTGTTCTTCCCTGTAAATCTGAACCGTACGCCGGATGCTTTCCGCGTCCTCGAAAGCAAGTTGCTGCCGCGCCTTGCCAGCTGCTTTCGCATCGGCGTCGGTGACGGCCATGATCATCGTGTCGCCGGCTAAGATCTCGGTCCAGGCATCCCGTGTTTGCAGGCGAATCGATTCTGGCGAGAGGCTGGCGTCTCTCGCGAAAGAGAGGATGCGTCCTGCAATGGCTTGCGCACGCTCTTCAGGAGTCAGACCGGCGACCGGCTCGTAGACGTTCAGAACGGGACGCCCCTCAATCTCGACCTGGCCGGGCGGCGTGAGCTCTTCTTCAGGAGTGTCCTGCGATTGACCTAGCGTGGTTTGAGGGGTCGATTGTTGGGCCGCTGCAAGCAGAGGAAAGCTACCCAGGAGCAGGCAGACGATCACTACAAGGAAAGTCCCGATGCTCGATATCTTCATCGCGTAGCTATGCGGGCGATTCTCCGATCTCATCAGGCACTTGAATTTACACTGAGACGGCCAAGTTATCTAGCTCAGATGCCCGCGATAGCGCCTTATTGCTGCTGCCAACCGCCGCCAAGCGCGTTGTACAGTTCCACAAGGGCCAGCCGCTCGGCGAGCTGTGCCTGAGCGAGGGCAATCTGCGCATTGAAGTAGCGCGTGTCGCTGTCGAGGACTTCGAGGTAGCTGGTAACGCCGCCGTTATATTGAAGATTCGCGAGCCGAACCGCGTCTCCTGCCGCGGCAGTTAACAACTCCTCCTGTGCCCGGTACTCCTGATCCTTCCGGTAGCCGACGAGCGAGTCGGAAACTTCTTGAAACGCCAGCTGGATGGACTGCTGATAGAACAAGAGTGCTTGCTGCTGCTGCGCCTCGGTTAATCTTACGTTGGCGCGAAGTTTTCCTGCGGTAAAGATCGGTTGAGCCAGTTGGCCACCGAAACTCCATAAACCAGCGGGCCCAGTAAACAGGCTGGTAAGAGCTGAACTTTGGTAGCCAGCTATGGCGGTCAGACTAATGTCCGGGAAATATGCCGCCTTCGCTACTCCGATCTGTGCGTTGGCTGCCACGAGTTGTTGCTCGGCAGACTGCAGGTCGGGGCGGCGCTCCAGCAGCGCCGATGGGAGGCCTGCAGGAACGGTCGGCGGGAAATGATTTTCGATTAAGGGCTTTCCGCGAGTGATGGGTTCCGGATTGTCACCCAATAGAATGCTGATCAGGTTTTCCTGCTGCTCAATGCTCCGCTCCAGGGCGGGAATGTTCGCTGCTGCTGCGTAGACCAGTTGTTCAGACTGGCGAACATCAAGCATGGAGACCGTTCCGCCGGTTTCCCGTATCCTCACCAGGCGCAATGACTCGTTGCGGGAGGTGAGTGTATCTCGAGAGATCTGCATCTCGGCATCCAGTTCCAGCAACTGGAAATACGCGGAAGCCACATTGCTCACGAGGCTCCAGATCACGGCCTTCTGACCCCACTCGGTGGCGAGAAGAGTGGCGCGCGCCGATTCCGTTGCCCTGCGATATTTGCCCCAAAAATCAATTTCCCAGGACAGCGAAAGATTCAGCTGGTTTGCACTCGTATTGGTGACCGGTAAGGTCTTTGACTGAGGGATTTGCACGTTGGACGCACTTGCTCCACCGTAAATGGATGGAAACTGGTCGGCGCGAGTAATACCGAGCGAGGCTTGCGCCTGCAGCACACGAGTCGCGGCAATGCGCACGTCATAATTCTGAACAATTGCCTTGCGAATCAAGGCCTGCAATTGCTGGTCTTCGAAGACGGTCCACCACTTTTCATCTGCAAAGGAGGCAGTAGTTTGCGGCGGAGCATTGGGATCGAGCCCGCGGTAGGCATCGGGAGCGGCGATCGTTGGACGCTTGTAGTTGGGCCCGACGGTGCAGCCGGTCAGGAAGAGGAGGGCAGTTGCAATGAGCCGTTGTCTGGCGATCATGCTAGTCCCCCTCCGTGTGCGAGACGCTTGGCAACGTAGCTGGCGGCGATTCTTTCTCTTTCTTGAAGATGTTGCCGAAGCGCTCCACTACGTCGAACGAGACGGGAACGAAGAAGATGGCGATGATGGTGGAGGCAAGCATGCCGCCAATGACCGTCGTTCCAAGCACCTGGCGCGAAATGGCGCCTGCTCCGAATGCCCGCCACAAGGGCACGCAGCCAAGAATGAAGGCAAATGCAGTCATCAGGATTGGCCGCAGTCTCACCCTGGCGCCGGTTAGAGTCGCCTCGATGAGCGGCTTGCCCTTGTCGTATTCAAGCTTGGCAAATTCTACGATGAGAATGGCATTCTTGGACGACAGTCCGATCAGCATGACCAGTCCAATCTGGGCATACACATTATTGTCGAACCGGCGAAGGTAGAGCGTTAAGAACGCGCCGAAAACGGCAATGGGAAGTCCCAGCAATACGCTGAAGGGCAGCGTCCAGCTCTCATATTGCGCGGCCATAATGAGGAACACCACAAACAAGGCCATGCCAAAAATAATGCCGGGCGAAACGCCTTGCGCCGCCTTTTGCTCCTGGTACGACATGCCGGAGTAATCGAAGCCCATCTGGCCAGGCATCGTCTTGTGGAAGACATCTTCCAGCGCAGCCATGACCTGAGCGGAACTGTAGCCGGGCGCGGCCGCGGCATTAATCTGCACGCAGTTGAAGAGGTTGTAGCGCATGACAAACTCGGCGCCACTGCGCGCATCGGTAGTCGTCAGCGTACTCAACGGAACCATGTCGCCGGAAGCGTTCCTGACGTAAAATTTGCCGAGATTGTCAGCCCTGGTCCGGTAGTCTCCGTCGGCCATAACATATACCTGCCACTGCAGGCCGAAGCGGTTGAAGAAGTTAATCAGCGAGCCGCCCATGAACGTCTGCACCGTCTGGTACAGGTCGCTCAGCTGGATCTGCTGGGTCATCGCCTTGGCGTTGTCCACCTTTACCCCGACCTGGGGAACGCCGAACAGGGCTGTGGTAAAGAGTCCTGCCAGTTCCGGGCGTCTGCGTGCCTCGGCCATATACACCTGGGTCTGTTTCGCGAGAAAGTCAATGCTGCCGCCAGATCTGTCTTCAAGAATGAAAGTGGCGCCTCCTGAGGTGCCCACGCCGGGGATCGCAGGCGGCGGGAACGAGAATGCAAGTCCCCCTGGGACTCTTGACAGGGCCTGCTGAAGGTGAGCTTTGATCCCTTCGTAGCTCTCCTCCGGAGTCTTGCGTTCATCCCAGGGCTTGAGTGAGACAAAGAAGAATGCACTGTAGGTGGCGCTGACGCCGCTCAACAAGCTGTATCCGTTGACGGTGCTGACGTATTGCACGCCAGGTGTGTCCATCATGATCTTCTCGACTTCGCGCGCGGCCTCCGAGGTGAGTTGCAAAGACGACGCGTTAGGCAGTTGCAAGCCAGCATAGAGGTATCCCTGATCTTCATCGGGGAGAAAACTTCCCGGGAGCTGTTTTCCGAAGTAACCCGCACCCACCGCCAGCCCGGCGAGCAGGAGAAATGCCAGAGCGGCTTTGTGGATCAGGTGCCTGCATATATTCACGTACCCGTCGGTGGCGCGACCGAAGACATTGTTGAACCCGCGAAAGAAGGCGCCGAGGGGTCCTCGAGACTCCTTCTTGGGACGCAGCAGCATGGCGGAAAGCGCCGGGCTGAGGGTGAGCGCGTTGAATGCCGAGAAGAGCACCGAAATCGCGATGGTGATTGCGAACTGCTTATAAAGCTGGCCAGTAATACCGGGAATGAAAGCTGTGGGAATGAATACTGCAGCCAGGATGAGTGCGATCGCAATGACAGGTGACGAAACTTCCTCCATCGCTTTGATGGTCGCGTCGTGAGGCGTCAGACCGAGCTCGATATTGTGTTCGACCGCCTCCACGACAACGATGGCATCGTCGACGACCAGTCCAATTGCCAGAACCATACCCAAAAGCGACAGGGTGTTGATGGAGAAGCCAAGCATGGGAAAGACCATGAAGGTCGCAATCAGAGAGACAGGAACGGCGAGCAGAGGAATCAGCGTGGCTCTGAGGCCCTGCAGGAAAATGAAGACGACGAGGATGACCAGAAGCAGAGCCTCTCCCAGCGTCTTGTAGATTTCGTGGATGCCGGCACTGACAGCGAGTGTCGTGTCGAGTGCGGTAACGTAGTCCAGCCCCTGTGGGAACCTGCCTTTCGCCTCGTCCATCATTTTAAGGACAGCGGCTCGCGTTTGCAGCGCGTTGCTGCCAGGAGTGAGGTATAGCGCGAGGAGGGCAGCGGGCTGAGAGGGCTTATTCTCTCCAGACACTCCCAACCGCGAAACATAGGAATAGTATTGCGATCCAAGTTCCACACGCGCCACGTCCTTCAGCCGCAGGATTGACCCGTCGGGCTGAGCGCGGACGACGATCTCACCAAACTCCGCGGGCGTGGGCAGACGCCCCGGAGCTCGCACGTTGTAGGTGAATTGCTGGCCGAATGGGACGGGCTCGCCTCCAACCTGGCCCGCAGGATTGACCTTGTTTTGAGCCTTGACCGCATTCGTGATGTCGGAGACGGTCACGCCCAGGCTCGCCAGCTTGTCAGGATTCACCCAGATCCGCATGGCATAGGGACCGGCGCCGAATATCTGAACCTGCCCGACTCCCGAGATACGGGTGAGCGCGTACTGCAAATTGATGGTGGCGTAGTTGGCCAGAAAAATGCTGTCGTATACGCCGGTGGGCGAGTAGAGGTCGAGCAGCATAAAGGGCGCCGTCGTCCCCGGCTGAACGATTACACCTTGCTGGGTTACCTCGGAGGGCAGTTGCGAGGCGGCCTGGCCCTGCCGCATCTGCGCCAGAATCTGGTCGGTGTTAATGTCGGTTCCCAGCGCGAAGTCAACGTACAGCACCATCTTTCCGCCAGAGCTTGCGCTCAAGGAGTACATGTAATTCATGCCGCTGACGCCCGACATCTGCTGTTCTATCGGTGTTGCAACGGACTCCGCAATCGTCTGGGCGTCCGCGCCAGGGTAGGTGGCTTGTACCTGGATCATCGGGTCGGCGATATTGGGGAACTGTGCCGTAGGTAGCTCGAGCACCGCGACCCCGCCGGCCAGCACCATCAAAATTGCAATGACTATCGCGACGATGGGACGATTGATAAAGAATTTCGACATGGTCAGTTGCTCCCGCCCGCTGCTGACGCTGGCACGTAGGGCCTCGCAATGACGGGAATGCCTTCCTTTGCAAGTTGGGGCGCCTGGGCAGCGAACATCTGTACCCTCTCACCACCTTCAACCACAACCTGCTCGCCCTCCTTCAATCCCTCGGTGATGACCCAATTCGGCCCCACACGGTCTCCCACCTTGACGGGTCGAAACACTGCCCTGTGCTCAGGCGTGACGACGATGATCATGTACTGAGATTGCACTTCGATGACTGCCGGCTGCGGCACGAGCAGCGCGTTGTCGTTGTCCCCCGTCTTGATGCGGACGCGACCAAAGCCGCCCGGTCGAAGAGAGGCGTCTTTGTTGGGAAACTCGGCGGCCATCTGGATGGTGCCCGTTCCTGTACCGACCTGCCGGTTCACGTAGATGATCCTTCCCTTCGCGGGATAAGGAAGGTCGTTGGCCTGGATAAATTCAACGGGCTTATTTTCTCCCGGCGACCTCCTGGACTTGCCAGTAATGAACGCGTTCACTTCGGGCGCAAATTTGAGAAAGAGGCTCTCGCTGACGTTGAAGTATGCCCAGATCGGATTCACCTGTGAGACGGTTGTCATTTTCGTGGCCGTCCCGACCAGATCGCCAATCTGCGAACTCGATGCGCCGGCGATGCCGTCAATGGGTGAGTAGACTTTCGTCCATGCCAGATTCAACTCGGCGTTCGCCAAATTGGCCTTAGCGGACTGCACCTGCGACTTCATGGCTTCCTGATTGGTCAGATCGGTATCGAGATCTCTTTGCGCGATCGCCTTTTGGGCTGCCAGAGGAGTGTCGCGATTGACATCGTTCGTCGCCTTAGCGAGATCGGCCTGAGCGATGCCTACCTGGGCCTTCGCCTGGTCCAATGCGGCCTCGTACTGTCGCGGATCGAGCGTAAACAGAAGCTGGCCCTTCTTGACGAAGAAGCCATTCTGATAATTCTGCTGGAGGAGGTAGCCCTGAACTTTCGGAGTGATCTCAACGTTCACCGGGCCGTTCAGCTGCGCGACCCACTCGCCGTAAATGGGTACGTTCTGCTCGGTGACAGCTGCCACCGCAACTTCAGGGGGAGCAGCCTTGGGACGCTCAGGTTCTTTTGCGCAGCCGATGAGCGTCACGAATAGGAACAATCCGACGGAGACCAGGCTGTGGAAAGCGCTGCTGGCCAGGCGATTTGTTTGCTCGCGTTGCTTCGACTTTGTTACGGATGATCCAAACAGGCGAGACTCGTGCGGGGTCTGCATTGACATACTCCTCGTAGTCACACTTCTGAGGTGGCGACCCGCACAGAGTTTATTTTTCACAACAGCAAGTCGACAAACTCAGGACATATTTACCAGACAGCTGATTGACGCAGTCAAAGATACGCCCATATGCCGTAATCGCAAACTGGCTGAAGTGACAGTCGCGCCCGTTATGCGCGATTGACAACTGGCGATTACGTAACTGCGCGCGGAGCGCAACTATAACAGATTTTTGAATGTTATTGAGACGGCTTTTGGGGTGGTGTAAAGCGAGCGTTAAAGGAATGGCGGAGAGGGAGGGATTCGAACCCCCGATACCCTTACGAGTATGCCTGATTTCGAGTCAGGTGCATTCAACCGGGCTCTGCCACCTCTCCGTGGTTTAAGCTGTTTTATTTTCTGTTGCTTACAGAATGTTCTCGCTGCGCAGCTTTTGCGGGCGCAGATTGACCCCGGCGATAACCAGTTTACCGACAAAGGTATCCCCATTGCAACCGGCGAATGGCGGCATGCTCAGCGATACCATCTCCTTGACTTTCTGTTGGTTGCAGTGGAGAATCACTTCGGATTTAAGAGGTGCCTCCTTATCACTTCCTATCGAGGCATGAGTCAGAGAGAAGAACAGTCAGCTTTGCAGTATTTCTGTTTGTCACCCGGCGCTGTTGCTGTTTTTTAGCTTCCCAATCTGATTTCCGTATTGCTGTTCACAGATAGACGCAACCGCAGTTCAAACTGCATGTTCCTCAAGACGTTTCCACCGGTTACGTCCATCAACATGCATGCAGAAAAGAAGGGAGCGATCATGGGTGCAGTGACTCAATCCGTCCCGCAGCGGTTCTCGCGTGGGCTTCTTCGTATTTCCATCGCATGGATCACGGTTTTGTTGGCGGGGATATTCCTCGCGCCTCAGGCTGCGCAAGCGGCAGCGGGGAAACCAAACATTCTTGTCATCTTCGGCGATGATGTGGGGCAGACGGACATCAGCGCGTACAGCATGGGCGTAATGGGCTTCAAGACGCCCAACATCGACCGCATCGCTAAAGAAGGCATGATGTTCACCGATTACTATGCGGAGAACAGCTGCACGGCAGGCCGGTCGACGTTTATTACAGGTCAGTCCGCCTGGAGAACCGGGCTGTCCAAGGTAGGAATGCCGGGCGCCGCGCAGGGCTTACAGGCCCGGGACATCACCATTGCGCAGGCGCTTAAGCCGCTAGGTTACGCCACGGGCCAGTTCGGGAAAAATCACCTGGGCGACCGCGACGAATTCCTGCCTACTAACCATGGCTTTGACGAGTTCTTCGGCAATCTGTACCACCTTAACGCGGAAGAGGAGCCCGAGCGTCCGTACTGGTTCAGTAACAGTCCCGCCTTCCTCAAGTTTTACAATCCTCGCGGCGTCATCCACTCCTACGCGGATGGCAAGATCGAAGACACCGGTCCGCTGAACGTTAAGCGAATGCAAACCATCGACGACGAAACGACGAAGGCGTGCGAAGACTTCATCACCAAACAAGCCAAGGCAGGTACTCCGTTCTTTACCTGGATGAACTTCACACGCATGCATGTCTTCACCCATGTCCGGCCCGAGTATGAAGGCAAAGCTGGAATGGGCAAGGGCTTTTTCTACGCCGACGGCATGTGGGAGATGGACCAGAACGTGGGCAAGCTGCTCCAGTTGCTGGACGACCTCAAGATTGCCGAGAACACCATCGTGATCTTCACGACTGACAATGGGCCAAATGCGTTTACCTGGCCCGATGCGGCGGCCACTCCGTTCCGCAGCGAGAAGGACTCCAACTGGGAGGGTGCATTCCGCGTGCCGGCCATGATCCGGTGGCCAGGCCATATCAAGGCTGGGGAAATCTCGAACGAGCTGTTCTCCGGGCTCGACTGGTTTCCGACGCTACTAGCCGCCGCCGGTGACACAACCATCAAGGACAATCTCCTCAAGGGCGCCAGTGTCGGAGGCAAAACATTCAAGGTGCACCTGGATGGTTTCAATCAGTTGCCGTATCTCACGGGCCAACAGCCGAGCGGAAACCGCTCCGAGTATTACTACTTTGACGACGATGGCGACCTGGTCGCGATGCGGTTCGATGTCCTCGAACCCGGAGCAACCAGTACGACCGCATGGAAGGTCGTCTTCTGCGAACAACGGCAGCCGGGCCAACTGGATATCTGGGCCAATCCATTCACATGTCTGCGCCTGCCGAGACTGTTCAATCTGCGGATGGATCCCTATGAGCATGCGCAGATCTCAGGTGACAACTACGATCTCTGGAGGGCCGAAAACGTCTACGTATCAGCTGAGGGCGTAAGGAGGGCGGCAGAATTCCTGCAAACCTTCATCGAGTATCCCCCCAGCCAGCCGGCGGCGAGCTTCTCTGTCGATCAGGTCGAAGACGCTGTAAAGAAGAGAATCGCGCAGATGCAACAGACACAACAGCACATGCAGAACTCAAAAGACTGAACGGGTAGGATTCATAGCTGAAAGAACCGGGTTCATCCTTCATAATGAACCCGGTTTGTTTTTTCCCCCAAGTGACCCCATGCCAGCCTTAAGACCTGCGTCTGCATCCAGGAAGAAATTGAAAAACAGCCGCGGGGGCACGCATACGCCAGCGCAAGGAATCGAGGAGACAGGCCGCGTTCGTTTCAACGGAAGAACAGCGTTCTTTGCTCTCCTGCTCTTCTTCTCGGGGATGGCGGCGCTGATCTATCAGGTTCTCTGGATCAGGCAGCTCTCGGTGGTGGTTGGGGTTGAAGTTTATTCCATCACGATTGCGGTGAGCGCCTTCTTTGCCGGGCTCGCGGGCGGAGGCGCGCTGCTTGGACGTCTGGCGGACCGATGGAAGCGCCCGTTGCTGCTTTATTTTGTTCTGGAAAGCTGCGTTGCGGTTGCGGGAGTGTTGGCTACTGTGGCGATGGCGCATGCGGCAGGGCTGTTTGTAGCAATCCAGGCGCATACCGGGTTGCTTGCGTGGGCACTTCCCTTTCTGCTTGTTGGTGCGCCGGCATTTTTGATGGGCGGTACTTTGCCTGTCGCGGTGCAGTGGCAGGTACGCGAGCTAATCCCCTTGGCGAAAGCCGGTGGCTGGGTCTACGCCGTCAATACTGCGGGCGGCATTGCCGGCGCGCTGCTGAGTTCTTTTGTTTTTCTCCCGTGGCTGGGTGTGCGCGGCACGGCTCTGGTGGCGGCGTTGTTCAATCTGATGGCGGCGTGCATTGCGCTGGTGGTTGGCCGGCGAAGTGAATCAGCGTCAACAGAAGGCGCGGCGGAGAGAGTCGTCGATGTGTCTCCTGTGAAGTCGCGTACCGCACTCGCTCTGTATGCGGTTGCGGGTGGAATCGCGCTGGGATATGAGGTGGTGTGGTCGCAGGCGTTGGCTCAGTTTCTGAGCACGCGGGTGTTTGCGTTCTCGGTGGTGCTGGCGACGTATCTTGCAGGGCTGGTGGTGGGGAGCGCGTTATATGTGAGATTTGCCGCCAGACTGCGCGATGCGTGGGGCGTTTTTGGACTGCTCATCTCCGCTGCCGGCGTGATTGCACTGCTGGAGATCGCCTTTTTGAGCCTGTGGCAGTTACGAATTCAGGTCGATGCGGGGAGTCTGGCTTTCGCGGTTTCTGGCAGCGAGTTTGCTCGTATGTGCACGCAGTTCGCGGTTGCTTCGGTTGGCGTTGTCTTTTTGCCTACGGTGCTGCTGGGGGCCGCGTTTCCGGCTGCATTGCGTTTGACTGCCGGGGCAGAGCGCGCAGGCCGGGACGTTGGCAGAGTGATTGCGCTGAATACGGCTGGCGGGATTGCCGGAACATTGCTGACCGGGTTTTTGCTGATACCGCGGCTCGGGATTGTGGTCACTCTCAGCATGCTGGCGATCGGGGCTGCTCTGGTTGGCGCCCTGGCGGTGCTGCTGGGATGGGGTGTGGGGAGAAAGACGCGATGGGCGGTACTTGCTCTCGGAGCGATCGCCGTTGCGGGCGGAGTGGTTACTCCGTCAGACCGTATGGCGCGACTGCTGCTGACGACGCGCGGCGGAGGCGAACTGATCTTTTACCAGGAAGGCCGGGGCGCGACAGTGGCTGTAGCGCAGCAGCAGTCGGGCGACAATGTCTTTCGGCGGCTCTACATTCAGGGCGTGTCGAATTCCGGCGATGCGATGCCGTCGTTGCGCTACATGCGGCTGCAGGCGATGCTGCCGCTGTTGATCCATCGCGGTGAGCCGAAGTCTGCATTGGTGATTGGGTTTGGCACGGGCATCACTGCCGGAGCAGTCCTGCATTATCCGGGGCTGCAGCGCAGAGTGTGCGTTGAGTTGCTTCCCGCGGTGGTGCGCGCGGGCGAACTGTTTCCTGAAAACTACAAGGTCGGGTCTGATCCACGGCTGCAGATTCGCATCGGTGATGGGCGGCAGGAGTTGCTGCGCAGTGCAGATCGCTACGATCTGATTACATTGGAACCTCCACCACCATCGGCGGAAGGCGTCGTGAACCTTTATTCGACGGATTTCTATCGACTCGCGAGCAAGCGGCTGGAGACGGATGGCCTCTTCGCGCAATGGCTGCCGATTTCGACGCAGAACGATGAAGATACGCGGTCGCTGGTGCGCAGCTTTCTTGATGTCTTTCCTTATGCGACTCTCTGGAGCACTGAGTTGCACGAGATGCTGCTGATCGGGTCTTTCTCGCCTATTGAACCGGACGCGGGGACAGTGACGAGACGATTTAATCAGAGCGGCGTGAGTACTGCGTTGCAGGCTGTGGGCATCTCTTCTCCTGCGGCGGCGCTAGCGACGTGGGTGACCGGACGAGATAGCCTGGAACGCTACGCGGGCAATGTTCGCGCGGTGACGGATGATTATCCCCGCATTGAGTATGCGTCGTGGGTGCATCCGAAAGAGATTACGCGTACGTTGCCGGAACTGCTGGCGCTGCGGAGCGATTTGCCACTGGCGGAGGGGGATGACGTACTGCGGGCGGAGATTGTCAGGCAGAGACAGGGGTTGCTGGATTTCTACACGGCAGGAATTGCGGCATACAACGGAGACAGAGCTACGTGGAGTGCGGCGATGCAGCGCGTTCTGGCGGCGGATAGCGGGAATCCTTACTATCGCTGGATCATAGGAGAAGGCCGATAAGTTTTAATTCAGGCCTTAACTGGGGCGGTGGCTCTCTCAATCAAAGCTGTTGTGCTGAAGCCCTCGACCGTGGGAACGATCTTAACTCGGCCACCCCATGAGCGCATCTCCTGCGCGCCCACGACTGTTTCCTCTATGTAATCGCCGCCCTTTACCAGAACATCGGGACGCAATGCCTCAATCAACTGCAACGGGGTCTCTTCTCCGAAGATCACGACTGCATCTACTACGCCCAAGGCCGCAAGAACATAAGCGCGATCGCGTTCGCTCACGATTGGGCGGGACGGACCTTTCAGGCAGCTCACAGACCGATCGCTATTGATGGCTACGATCAGATGATCGCCTTCACGACGTGCCTGCTGCAGCAAGCGGATGTGTCCAATATGGAGAAGGTCAAAACAGCCATTGGTAAAAACGACTTTCTTGCCTCTGGACTTCCAGAATGAGACGCGTCTTTTCAGCTGATCCAGTTCTACGACTTTTTCTTCTGCATTCAGTTCAATCTCCGGCATCAGGCTTGAAAGCAAATCGTTACTGGTTACGGGGACTGTTCCAACTTTACTGACGACAACGCCAGCTGCAATGTTTGCCAGTTGCGCTGCTGTACGCACGTCGAGATCGCTGGCAATCGCAAGCGCAAGGGTGGCGATGACCGTGTCGCCAGCGCCTGAAACATCAAATACCTGGCGGGCGACAGCAGGGAAAACTTCTTTGCTGCCATCACGCAGAATGGCAATTCCCTTCTCGCTTAAAGTGACCGTTAGATAGTCCAGATCGAGTTCAGATGCCAACTGCTGGCCCGCTCTAAGCACATGATCAACGCTATCGCCTGCCATGCCGAGCGCAGTCGAAAGTTCCGGGAGGTTCGGGCAGATGGTCGTCGCTCCGCGATATCGCGCGAAGCTACGCTGCTTGGGGTCAACCAGAACAGGGATATTCGCCTTCCTTGCCAGAGCGATGATGGATTGGCAGATGTGCTCGGTGAGAACACCTTTCGCATAGTCGGAAAGAATCACCGCACTCACGTTCGGGATAACCTGCTCGACACTCCGCAGCAATTGCAAGTAAGCTTCGTCGGCGAAAGGCGTTGTTTTCTCTTCGTCGAGCCGGAGAATCTGCTGATTTCCGCCAAGAATTCTAAGCTTCGATGTCGTAGGGTGACTGGAAACTTTTACGAGCTGTTCCGCCACTCCCATCTTGCTTAAACATTGCTGCAGGCGCTGCCCATCGTCGTCGGCGCCGATGAAACTGATCAGCGTAGCGCTCGCTCCCAGGCCAGCGATGTTGGCGGCGACGTTTGCCGCTCCTCCCGCCTGATCAGTGCGATGGCCGGCATGAACAACCGGTACAGGAGCTTCGGGAGAGATACGCTTCACATCGCCCCAGATGTAGCGATCGAGCATGACATCGCCGACGATAAGGACGTGCTTGTTCTTCCAATCATTTTCAATGAGCCCGACTACGCGATGCAGATCTTCTATCATGCTTCATCCATTTGATTCTGGAGCTTCTGGCATACGGAGGCTTCCACCCAATCGCATAACATATGGCCACAAAGTATATGTCCCTCTTGTATGCGGGCAGTATCTTGTGAGGGGATGCACAGTGTGGATTCCGCAATGGTGGCCATCGTGCCACCTCCGGCACCTGTCATAGCAACAGTAAATGCACCGATTTGCCTGGCCGCACGCAGGGCTGCACAGACATTTTTGCTGTTACCCGAGGTCGATATGCCGACGGCAACATCTCCGGGAGCGCAGAGCGCTTCGATCTGACGGCGGAAGACTTCTTCGTAACCGTAATCGTTTGCGATCGCGGTCAACGCAGATGTGTCGGTGGTCAGGGCGATAGACGGAAGACCTCGGCGCTCACGGCGAAAGCGTCCGACAAATTCAGCGGCAAAATGTTGTGAGTCAGCCGCACTCCCGCCATTTCCGAACCAGAAAACTGTGCCGCCCGAGAGAACTGCACGGACCATCTCTTCTGCGACCTTTTCCAGCGCCGGCAACTGCGACTGAAGCTGCCGAATTACCGCCAGGTGCTCGCCAATTGCTTCCGAAAAGATGGTTGATGCATTCAACTTGAGCATATCTAATTAAAGAGTACAGCAATCATCAGGGATGAATTGCGAAGCGAATTCGCAAACAGGGATGCCACATTCGTGTCCGAAAATTCAGCTATGACTCCATTTTCCCAGGTTCGCTACGTCTTCCTGGATCGTGACGGCGTAATCAACCGGAAAGCTCCCGAAGGTCAATATGTGTCTCATTGGAGTGACTTTTACATCCTCTCTGGGGTTGAAGGCGCAATATCCTTGCTCAACCGGTCTGGATATAAGGTCATTGTTGTTACCAACCAGCGAGGCGTTGCGCTTGGACTATATACAGAACAGGACATCCTGAACTTACATGAACGGTTGTCCAGCCACCTGACTTCATTCGATGCGCATATCGACGCTATTTATTACTGCCCGCACAACAAAAACGAATGCGACTGCAGAAAACCTGGCATAGCTTTATTCGAAGAGGCATTCCGCGAATTTCCTGACGCTTCTGCGGCAAACAGCGTTATGATCGGCGACTCTATTTCTGATATCGAGGCAGGCAAACGCTTAGGCATGCCGACCATTTTCATTCAAGGCGAACAACAGAACCAGAAGCCAGGAGCCGAGCAGGCTGCCTCTCTAGCCACTGCGGTTGTTAGCTCACTCTCCGAGGCGGTGGAGCGTTATTTCATCTAGACAGGCAGAGCCTCCATCGTGGCAAATGTCTTTTGAATGCCTTCTTCCAGTTGCGTCATTTCAATGTCGCAGCCAAGGTCGCGGAGGCCGCTCAGGTCGGCTTCAGTGAAATGCTGATAACGCTCTCTGAGGTCGCCTGGAAAGGGGATGTATTCCACTGCGGCCTCGCCGTGAACCTGCATTAACGCAGACGCGACTTCATTGAAGCTGCGGCTCTTTCCTGATCCTGCGTTGACGACAGCCCGATATGTCTTTCGCTGTGCACTGCCAGGAGCATAAGGGCCAACCTGCGCAAAATACATATTGAGATTCGCAAGATCGCCTACATAAACAAAGTCTCGCCGTTGTCCGCCATTCGGATATCCACCCGACCCTTCAAAGAGGCGCAGCTTCCCTGTTTCCCTGATCTGCTTTGAGAAATGATGCATGACCGAAGCCATGCGCCCTTTATGTTCCTCATGCGGACCATAGACATTGAAATAACGCAGCCCGACCACTGTTGTTGGAATAAGCCGGCGCGCAAACGCGTCGCAGACATAATGATCGAATGCAAGTTTAGAGAACCCGTAGATGTTCAAGGGCTTCTCGTTCTCAAGCGATGGAGTGAATTTACCCGGACCGCTAAGCCCATATATGGCAGCCGTTGAGGCGTAGACAAGCGGCGCCTGATGCTCAACAGCGAAACGCAGGACATCCTTGGAGTAGGAGAAGTTATTGTCCATCATGTACACGCCGTCGTCTTCCAGCGTATTGGAGCAGGCTCCCTGATGAAAGACTGCTTCGACCTGGACCACGCCAAGCTGGTCGGCCACGATGGCTCTGCGAAATTCGCTCTTGTCCATGTAGTCGACGAAACGAGCTCCATGTAGATTCACGAACTTTCGCGCATTGGCCAGGTTATCTACTACAAGAATGTCCGTGATGCCGTGCCGATTCAACTCATGAACGATATTGCTTCCAATGAAACCAGCCCCACCAGTAACGATGTACATCGAGGTCTCCTTAGACGGCCTGAGCTTCTCGCAATTGCTTTCCATATTGCCAGGCTCGTACAACGGCGCCAAACATTTCATTCACTTCAATGGATGCGAGACATTTCCGTTTCTGTTCGATACAGGTTTCAAGATTGCAGCCAAAGCAATCTGTTTTATGGTAGACAACCTGATGGCCTGCACCAAAAGGAAACCAAATGCCGGGCATCGCTCTTGCCGAAAAAACATTCGCACACGGAGTTCCCACCGAGGCGGCGAGATGCATGGGACCGCTATCCGCTCCCAGAAACAGTTCTGCATGACGAAGCATGGCTGCAGTCTCCCGGGGGGACAGCCGACCACAGAGATTTAGCGTTTCGGCCTGCCAGCCTTGCGCTACCTGGTCGCTGAGCTCGGAGTCATCTTTAGCGCCGACGAACACCAGGCCGTAATCCGGAAAGCGGACCGCCATCTGACGAATGAGAGCTTGCCACTTCTCTGCTCCCCAGTCTTTGGATTGCATTTTTGTGCCAATGCCTGCGACGAGGAAGCGCCGTCCACCCAACGGGGCCAAAGCCTCATCGGCTTCCCTCAATTCGGCGGCGGTCCATTTCAAGTCCCAGTTTGCAAGGTCATATGGATTGGCGTCACCCAGGGGAGCGATGGTCCGCGCGAGCCGTAGCGATTCGTGCTCCCACATGTCTGTCTGCACGTCGTAGCGGGGGGACGCCAGATCTCCAAGAGGAGCGCCTACGATGGTTCCAATGCCGCAGAGACGGAAGAAGGAAAGATCCCGCTTTATGGCCTTCTCGCCTCTGGGAGCAGCTAAATAGATCAAAATGTCAGGGGCATAGCGTCGTATCTGCCGCCACATTCGCGCAAGTTCAGAGAGCTTGCGCGTGCCCACTGTGTAGTTGATGTAGTCGTGCACCAGACCTGATTCGCCGATAACGGATCGTACCGACGGAGCCTTCACATGGACAGGCTGATTGGTCAGCATGACTCTGGTTGCACTAGGGAAGGAACGGGCAATCAGATGCAGGCACGGAAGAGAGACAACAGTGTCGCCCAAACTTCCAAGCCTGTAGATTAAGACCCTGCTTATTCGACGATTATGGAACAAATCCGGTTCCAATCGAAGTAACCCATAGGCTATGACTTTCCGCATGCCCGAAACAGGTGGGAGTTACGAGCATGCAGTAAGTTCACTTGGTGACAGTTGCCACCATCTGGCTTTCGATCCATTCATAGGTCTTGGCCATGCCGTCTTTCAAGCGAATCGACGGCTCCCAGCCGAGATACTTGAGGATCTTCGTGTTGTCGCTGTTGCGACCATTCACGCCCTTGGGAGCGTCGAGCTTATACTTCCTTTTCAGCTTTACGCCCGCAATCTCTTCCACCACATCTACAAGCTGATTGATGGTGACGAGTTCACTGCTGCCAAGATTGATCGGCTCATGAATGTCGCTCTCGAGAATGGCCTGTGTGCCTTTCGTGCAGTCATCGATGTACATGAAGCTGCGTGTCTGCTGGCCGTCGCCCCAGATCTCGATTTCGTGTTTACCTGATTCCTTTGCCTGGATGACTTTGCGGCAGATAGCGGCTGGGGCCTTCTCGCGGCCTCCGTCGTAGGTGCCGAAGGGCCCGTAGACGTTGTGGTAGCGAGCGACACGAGTCTGCAGACCGAAATCCTCTTCGAAGTGACGGCACATGCGCTCGCTGAAGAGCTTTTCCCATCCATAGCCGTCTTCAGGTAGCGCCGGATACGCGTCTTCTTCCTTGAGCGGTATTACATCGGGAGTCTTCTGTTTGTCGCCGTTGTACACACAGGCCGAAGAGGAGAAGAAGAAGCGCTCTACGCCCGAGTCTTTCGCCGCCATCAGCATGTGCGTGTTCGTGAGAACGCTCAACATGCAAAGCGCCTTATTGTTCTCGATGAAGCCCATACCGCCCATGTCGGCGGCAAGCTGAAAGACAACCTGGATGTTATCCGCTGCCTTATAGCAGTTATCTTTGTCGCGGAGGTCGAGCGAAAGGTTCTCGACGTCTTTGCTCTTCTGATACCACTGGTCGAGAGGCTTTGCATCCACTGCACGTACTACATTGACGCCATTCTTCAACAGCGCCTTAACTAGGTGGCCGCCAATAAAGCCTCCGCCGCCACACACTACTACTCTTTCATTTATTAAGCCCATGTTACTGCTCCCGATGGAAGTTTAGATTCTGATACGCCTGCTTTAGTTTTCGAGACCTGGGCAGAAATTTGTTTCAAATCCAGAGCGCAACTATAGAGCCGCTCGTGCTCGGGCGATTCTGAGCGCCAGTACTTTATATACGCCACGCGGAGTGCGGCGAGGATGGAACGGTATGAATTACAACTCCGGATAAATAGACCACTTTTATATTATGGATATTTTACTAAATGCTGGTCAAGGAGAAACCCGTAAGGGTTGACGCCGAGAGCAACTAAAATAGTTACAAATGTACCGCCGCATAAGCTGCGGAAAGTGCATCGGTGGATCAAAGCAATTTGTTCGACAACGCAGCATCTTTGACCTGAACTCCCCCGGGCCGACCGATGCTTAAGTAGGTGAAACCGCGCTGTGCCATGGTTGCCCTGTCGAAGAGATTGCGGCCATCGATGATGATTGGATATCGAAGGGTGTAATGCAGGCGATCCAGATCGAGTTCCGCAAACTCCTGCCAGTCAGTCAAAATGAGAAGAGCGTCGGCGTCAGTTGCGGCTTCGTATGCGTCCTTTGCATAGCTCAGGGCGCCTGAAGGGGGCAGCACCTGCCTGGTCCTCTCCATCGCTGCGGGGTCATAGGCCGAGATGATGCAGCCCTCTTTCAGAAACTGGCCGATAAGGTCAATCGCCGGTGACTCGCGAATATCGTCCGTTCCACCTTTGAATGCAAGACCGAGCACGCCTAGTTTCTTCCCGCGGAAAGTCCATAGCGCTGATCGGACTTTCTGGAAAAATCGCCTCTTCTGCTCCGTGTTGATCTTTTCCACTTCACGTAACAAGCCGAAATCGACGCCAAGTTGCTCTGCTACGTAACGGAAAGCCGCAACGTCTTTAGGGAAACAAGAGCCGCCGTAGCCGATTCCTGCCTTGAGAAACCTGGGGCCGATTCGCTCATCGGATCCGATGCCTCTCGATACTTCTTCGACATCGGCGCCTGCTGCTTCGCACAGGTTAGAAACCACATTGATGAACGAAATCTTCATTGCGAGGAAGGCATTGGAGGCATGCTTGATGAGTTCTGCCGCCTTTGTTGAAGTCTGAAGGAAGGGCGGGGGATCCACGGTCGAACGCGCTCCCGGAACCGCATTCTCAGTCTTGTAATAGCTTCCGGAGGTCAGCGGCTCGTAGATGGCGCGCAAGAGGTTGCCAGCCCGCTCATTATCCACTCCGATGACAATTCGGTCCGCATGGAGGAAGTCGACTACGGCGGTGCCTTCCCTGAGGAATTCCGGGTTCGAGGCGACGTCGAAGAGCTCGCGCGGAACGCCATTGCGTTCAATCACACGGCTGATCCACTCATTGGTGTAGACAGGGACGGTGCTCTTTTCAACGATGACCTTGTATTCGGTGATGGAACGCGCGATCTGGCTGGCGACTGCGTCCACATACGACAAGTCGGCGCTGCCGGTCTGGCTCTGGGGCGTTCCGACAGCTACAAAAATCGCCTGGGATCTTTGCGTTGCAGAATGCAGGTCGGTTGTGAATTCAATCAGAGTATTGCGATGACGGTCTAACAGTTCCGGCAGATATTCTTCGTAAATGGGCACTTCGCCCGCACGGAGCAGAGCTATTTTTGCTTCATCATTGTCTACGCAGATGACGCGATGACCGATCTCCGCAAAACAGACAGACGCAACCAACCCAACGTACCCCGAACCTACAACAGCAATCGTGATTTGTTCGCTCATATAATTTTCCGGTCGGCAATTGTCAGTGTGGGATCGCTTACTCTTCTTTGCCTGTTGCTCTGAGTTCCCGATCAAACATTGCGCCAATGGCTTTTGC
Source organism: Alloacidobacterium sp. (assembly GCA_035313725.1). Classification (GTDB taxonomy): domain Bacteria; phylum Acidobacteriota; class Terriglobia; order Terriglobales; family Acidobacteriaceae; genus Alloacidobacterium. The sequence goes on from DATGAD010000468.1 coordinate 21,943, forward strand.
CGCGCCTCTCATAGAATACCGCTTCGCGAAACAGGAGGAGGCTTTTTGAGACATCTCAATACGTTCATTTTCTGATAATTTCAACCATTTGGTCACTAGACGATAGGTTCCATCCGCAGTATCTTCCTCGACGATTCCAGCTCCATCGGTAGCGACATCCTGCCAGATATTGACCTTGTCGGAAATCAGCACAGGCTTGCCGCATGCCAGCGCTTCGGCGACGGCGATTCCGAAATTTTCCTGATGCGAGGGAAGGATGAATGCCGCAGCGGCGTAGAAAGCACCCCATTTGGCATCCTTCTGCAGCAGGCCGGGCCAGTGAATTCGATCTGCGATGCCCAGCTTTTCTGCCTGCTTCTCAAGCGTTGCCTTTAAGCCAACCTGATCAGGACCGGCCATCACCAGATGCAGATGAGGGGCGGTGGCCGATATGCGCGAGAATGCTTCGATCAGCAGATCGCATCCCTTCTTTTCATGGATACGAGCCATGAAAAGAAGGAAATGGCGATCGCGCACACTCGGACACATAGACAAGAATCGTTCTTTTTGAGTCGCGGGATCACCAGAGGGCCGGTTGGTTCCATACGGCACAACGACTCCGTTCCAGCGGTTCAGCCGGAAACTGGTGAGGGCCTGTTCCCTTTCCGTCTCTGTAGTGAATAGCACGGCCAGAGCATCCCGCAAAACAGGGTACTGAAAGGCGCGCCAGTACAACACTTTTTTCAGATGCTTGAGCGGGTACTTCTTCTTAAACCAGGGATCAAGCGCACCGTGGATAAATACAGCATAGGGTAGCCTGTTCCTGACAGCGCGCCAGGCGGCGAGGCTGTTGTATTGCCAAATGCCATTGATGACGACAGCGTCATAGTCTTCAACATGGACCCGTAGCCAGGGAAGCATTTGAGGCGAATACCCGTATACAGTTTTGACCGGGCCGAGTGCATGTACTTGGAACGGGAGTTCTTTCAGGAAGTCTTCGTTCGGGCCATCGAGCGAAGCCACTTCCAAGTGGATTCCCTCTTGACGGTAGCCCTCGGCAAGCTGCCGCAATCCTTCCGGAGGGCCCCCGTGTTTCAGAGAGAGAGAATAGATCACATGCAGGATGCGCAGCGAGGACCGCGTCTCGCCAACCTGGCCGATTGAATGTGTGCTTTCCCCGATCTCGTTCAAACTCGATGCGCTCATTCCCGACTATTGCCTGGCCGAATTGGCTTCCGTTTCCATTTGTTGCAGGATCGGGTTATGCCACTTGGGCTTTCCCACCTGTTCGGCGCCTGGAGATAGTTTCGTCGATCGAGACATGGTATTCGATCTCCTCTGATCTCTCGTCCCCAGTGTCTTTCCCTGGTCAAGAAGCCCGGACGACCTTCGCGTGAACGGTCCTGATTGCGCCCGACTCGTAAGTGATGCTGACGTTCCCCTTGTCGGAGTCTTATGCAGAGATGAAGGCGAGGTGATATCGGGGCTGAGAAAGCTCTGCTTATCGAGGCTATCGAAAGGGCTTGCTGATGTATCAACGGATCCCTGATCCTCGGTTGCCAGCTTTTCCAGCGGACTCCTGCTGTAATCGCGCTCTCTCGCTAGTTGCGGGCCAGAATCGTGCCCGTTTTGACCGCTCTGCCTCTCATTTTGAAGACTTATGTCATTCGTGTCTTTTAGAGCCTTGCCTGACTGCTGACTTGTTTGCAGAGATTGATCGGGCGGGTTTGTCATCAATGCCGCTGCATTGCCGCCCACTTTCCAAAATGATTGCTGGCCGATTGAGCTACCGTTGAGGCCTGATGCCGATTTACCAAGCAGAGACCCGAGCGACGACCGGGATGAAGAACTGACACTTGACCACGAGGACTGCGGTAATGAGGAAGCCCCCGGTCTTATGGACTTTCGGGAAATGGTGTCCACAATGCTCTCGGGTTGCACAGAGTGAAGACCCGTGATAATCGAAGCATCTCTCAACGAGTTGTCTACCTGGAATGGAGCGCGGCCTACTACAGAAGATTGACTGAGGGAAGGATTCAAAGGAGTGGCGACAAGGCTTGCTCCAATAGCGTCGTATGGCAGCAGGTGCTCATCCGGCGTCAGCAAGTTGTTTGCACCGGGTGTAATTGTAGATGACGTAGTCGGGGCCACACTGGAATCCAGTCCGTCGAGATTGGTGTCCAAAGGCGCGGCCAAAGGGTTACTAACCGGTGAACTCAATTGAGCGGAGGCAAGCATCGTAAAGAAAAGAACCGCGACTAAAAGGCATATGCCCGCAGCGCACTTTCTGCCATTAAGCCTCATTGAAATACCGCTCCTTTTTCGGATTGGCGGGAAAAAGAGAATTCGGGAATTCTAAAGAGTGCATATAAGAATGCTGCATAAAGCAGCGAATCTCGAATAGCTAAAAAGTGGATCCACAAGCCGGCCTCAGTCAGAAGTGCGTTATACGCCAGAAACAGAACGACGAGAGTAGCCACCACCTCCGGCATGTTGACCCTCATAATCTCAGCCATCAATCGAAAAAGGGCGCTGATAACGATGGGGTAAATGATCATGCCCCAGATGCCGAAATCGATTGCTCCTGCTGAATAGAGCGAGTTAGCCTCATCCTTGTAATTGAAGCCATATGTCGTATTTGCGACGCTCTCTTCGGTATAGAGAAAAGTGCTCTTATCCGCCCAGAGAGCTGAAGGGATCACGAGTTGGAACTCGTGTAACGCATTTCGGCCTTCCGCAGGCTCAATGCGAAAACTGGCGTCGAGAAGATCAGAAACAAACCCCAGCACGAACGTGCGCTTCTGCAGATTCGATTTGAGACTTTCATTCGCCTTGGTCGTATTGCCGCTCTCGAAGAGCGTCCATGCCAGGGAGATGCGATCGACGAGCGATACTCTGTGCTTGCCGTATGACGCATATCGCAGGTAATAGAAAGCAGTTGCTCCAACGCCCACAACTACCAGAACAATGGCCGCGTAAACAGCCTTTCTCGGAAATGACCATTTTGGTTTGAAGGAGCTGAATCGCGTGGCGATGACACCCAATAGAACAAAGTAGACGAGATTTCTGCGTCCCATCGGCACAATCAGCAGGAACTGAATTGCAAGCATAACGGCGAAAATACGCCTCATCATGCCTTTGGGCCACTCAAGAATGCAAATACAAGTAAAGGCAAACAGGGTTGGGAACAACCAGCCGAGGGCTCCTCCCAGAATGCTCATGTGGCCGCCGTTCGCTGCAGCGGTTGCTCCCATGTAGCCAAGTTGACCTGTTATGTAACCCACAATCACGAGAGCAGTGCCAAGCGGCACAAACAACGCGGCTCGATTATCGAGCGGGAGCAGAAAATTCTGCCCGAAGATTGGTGTCTCGAAAATCTCTCCAAGCGCGTAGAGTATGCCCGAAGAAATGAGTACAGCTGCCATGGCATGGGATACAGCTTCGGGATCGCGATGAAAGTACGCTGCCAGCGTCAGATCGCCTCGTTGGATAGTCAGCCAACTGTTCACAACGCCGAGGCAGTAGCCCACAGTATTTGAGATGCAAATGAGGTGAGAGAAACGGATCGGTCCCCGTCGGATTGCGATTCCCCAAAGAGTGTAGAGGCCGACTGAACTTCCCACCAGAGACGAAAGCAAGAGCATCGGGTCGGTTGGGATCATCCATGTAATCAGGCCGACGCTCAAAAGCAGCAGAGGGAAATCGAGAAAATACAGACGCCTCTCCTGCGCGAGCTGATCACCCAACTTCCGCGTGGAATGGGCGATTCCCGGCCAACTAAGCTCAGCCCTCGGATTCAGTGTTGTACTCATCGGGAAAATCTACCCATTCGAATTACCTGGACACTCCAGCACTGCGATGACGTTTATCTACATCAAGGATGGAGATAGATCAGCAGGCCGCTTGTGATCGAGATGGCTGCCTCAATTCCGCGATATGTCAATGTCTTACTGATACTTGATGGAACAAAGAGTATATCTCCGTCCCTCACTCCGATGTCTGCCTGCGAGCCGTAGGCCACGTGCTTAAGATCAATATCTACTTCTTCTCTTCCCTCAGGGGTTTTACGAATCAGTTTCGTTTTGCTCAAAGCCGCAGTCTTATCCCATCCACCGGCGAGCGAGAGGGATTGCATTACGGAGACGGGGGAGTTGTTATCGATCAGGAATCCGCCAGGCTTCAGCACATCGCCAATAACGTACACGACGCCTGCTTTCGCAACGACGACGGTATCGCCTGGAAGGATAATGGGGTTCTCCTGCGCGTACATTGTGTTTGGCCCGGATTGCAGCGCAATGGTTTCGGGATGCTGCGGATCACTCCGATGCACAATCGAGACCGATTTTCCGGCAGTGCTTTGTAAGCCTCCTGCGACGGAAAGCATGTCGAGCAGCTTGCGCGTACCGAGCGTGGGATAGACGCCCGGAGCTCTTACTTCACCAAGTACCGTCGCCCCCTGAGAGGCGTATTCCGCGATAAAGACAGTGACGTGTGGATCGATGATCAGGTGTCGGGACCGCAGTTCTTCTTCGATCCTGCGAGCCGCGTCGGTCGTACTCAGGCCGGCCA
>DATGAD010000469.1:0-4642 GCA_035313725.1 Alloacidobacterium sp.
CAGCGCTGCCTGGCAGCCTGCTCCACAGGTAGGAGGACCTGATTCTGCGGAGCAGACACCTGAAGGTATTCCCTTTAACGTGGGTGTCTGGGAAGGACCAGATGGCGAAACTGTTCTGGCTGCGCTCAATCCAGGAGGCTACGGCAGCCGTATTCATTCTGATCTGAGCAAGACTCCGCCACCGCCTCCAGCTTCCGATTCGAATCCAAGTGGCGGGCGTCGACCCACTCAGCCGGAAACGGATTGGGTGAAGCGCATCGATATCGATGGCAAAGCTACAGGAGTTTTTGCGGACTACCACTACATTGGAACGGGCGACATCGGTGGCGCTGTTGATGAAGAATCCGTGAAACTTCTTGAAGCGATGGTGACTCAAGGCGAAGCCGTGCTGCCTTCCGCGGACAACTCCACTCAGCCACCCAGCGGCACGCCTGTTCGCATGGGAGATGGGCCGGTACGTGTCGTCTCCTCACCCGCAGACCAGATGTTCCTGGACATCAAGCCAGAGATGACGTCACGGATGCCGAGATACAAAGGGGATCTGGAACTGATCAACCACTCGGCGGGATCACTTACATCGCAGGCCTATCACAAACGCTGGAACCGCGAAAACGAGCTTCTCGCGGATGCTGCGGAAAAGGCGTCGATTGCGGCCGCGTGGATGGGCGGACGCCCTTATCCGCAAGAGCGACTGAATGCTGCCTGGACGCTGGTGATGGGCGGCCAATTCCATGACACTGGAGCTGGTACAGCTACTCCTCGGTCCTACGAGTTTGCGCAGAACGACGACGTGATCGCGCTAAACCAGTTTGCATCTGTGCTAACGAGTGCAACAGAGTCGATTGCGTCAGGCCTCAATACACAGGTCGACGGAGTGCCTGTTGTCGTTTACAACCCCTTGAATATTGACCGCGAAGATGTTGTAGAAGCGTCGATTTCGTTTCCAGGCGGACAGCCAAAAGGTGTACGTGTAACCGGTCCCGACGGTAAAAAGGTTCCCTCGCAAATAGAAAACGGTAAGGTGCTGTTTCTTGCCAGGACGCCGTCGGTCGGATATTCGGTATACGACGTTCGTCGTGGGGAATCTTCCGAGCGTTCGACTGGACTGAAAGTTACGGAATCTTCGCTTGAGAATTCGCGCTATAAGGTCCAACTGAATAAAGACGGCGACGTAGCCAGCATCTTCGACAAGAAGCTGAATAAAGAACTCCTCTCTTCGCCGATTCGATTGGCAATATCAAATGATGCACCGCGCCAGTGGCCTGCATGGAATATGGATTTCGATCAGGAGCAGGCGACGCCGCGCTCCTATGTGGGTGGTCCGACTAAGACGCGTATCGTTGAACACGGTCCAGTCCGTGTGGCGATTGAGGTCACGCGCGAAGCCGAAGGATCAAAATTCGTTCAGACGATCCGCCTCTCTGCAGGGGACGCCGGGAATCGAGTGGAGTTCAGTAACTCGATAGACTGGAAATCACTCTCGGCAAATCTCAAGGCTGTCTTCTCGCTTTCGGCCAGCAACAAGATGGCAACTTACAACTGGGAAGTCGGAACCATCCAACGTCCGAACGCATACGACCGGCAATTTGAGGTCGCTTCACACCACTGGATCGATCTTACCGATGACAGCGGCTCTTACGGCGCGACAATTTTGACTGGCGCGAAAAATGGCTCTGACAAACGCGACGATCATACGATTCGACTCACATTGTTGCGCTCTCCAGGGTTTCCGCCGGGAGATCAGAGACGCGGATACTCCGATCAACTCAATCAGGATTGGGGACATCACGAAATAGTCTTCGGCATTGCCGGGCATGCCAATGACTGGAGACAGGCGCAGACAGACTGGCAGGCATACCAACTGAGTTCGCCTCTTATCGCATTTGAGACGGAGAAACATAATGGCGCGCTCGGCCGGAACTTTTCGCTCGTGACTGTGGACAACCCTCGCGTTCGAGTACTCGCGCTGAAGAAAGCGGAGACGAGCGACGAGGTCATCCTGCGGATGGTGGAGTTGGATGGCAAACCGTCTGGGAATGTCCGGGTGAAGTTTGCCGGGCCAATTACAACTGCGCGTGAAGTCAACGGCCAGGAACTACCTCTCGGCTCTGCGAATGTAGTCGATGGTGCGCTCGAAACATCGTTCAACGCATATCAGCCGAGAACGTTTGCGCTTAAACTTGGGGCCGCCCCTGCGCAGCTCAGCGGAGTCAAGTCACAGCCAGTTGATTTGAAGTACGACTTGGCCACAGCTAGCGAAGACGACACGAAATCAACTGGCGGTTTCGACGCGATGGGGGACGCGCTTCCTGCCGAAATGTTGCCAGCGGAATTCACGTTTGGCGGAGTCAGCTTCAAACTGGCGGCGGCCGGCGCATCGAAGCCAAATGCAATCGCGGCGCATGGCCAGACGATTCAGTTGCCTTCGGGCAATTTCAACAAGATCTATATCCTTGCTGCCTCAGATGACGGCGATCAGAAGGCAATCTTCAGAGTTGGAGATAAACCAGTTGAGCTCACAGTTGAATACTGGGGTGGATTCATAGGCCAATGGGATACGCGTCTCTGGAAGCCTGCTCCTGACACGGTGACTATTCGGCAGTTTGGCAACAATGGTCCAGCGAAAGAGGTTCCATTACGCAAGAATTGGGCTGTGTCGGCAAACCATGCCACATGGGATCTGAGCGATCGGGGCTCACCATATTGGTCTCCGCGATACCCGGAAGATTACCTCGGGCTTCGTCCGGGTTACATCAAACGTGCCGATCTTGCATGGTATGCCTCGCACCACCACACTCCAGACGGACTCAATGAACCGTACGAATATAGCTATCTCTTCGCATATGGATTACCACTGACGCCACACGCAAGCACGCTTAAATTACCCGCAAATGACAAGATTCGAATCCTGGCTATTTCGGTAGCTGGTGAAGATGCCGAAGTTATGCCACTCCAACCACTCTATGATGTGTTGGACAAACAATAAATTTACTGAAAGCAGCCTCTGATGAGGCTGCTTTCGGAATAACTGACCGAAGATCCAAGAAAAAACGTATCAAGAGTCGCCTCGAGCTTCGCCATTAGTTCCTCGGTTTTCGAAAGCCAGCTACTATTTTGAAGTCGAGTATTGAATGGGCACGCAAGTAACCCTCTCGTCGCTACTTCACTTTGAGTGATCGAATATGTTTAGTCGACGTGCGTTTCTGAGTAATGCCGTGAAGTGTTGCGCCAGTTTGTCGCTCAGTGACTCAAGTCCTGCCGTTATCAATGTAAGTGATCTACCAAATAAACCCAGGCTAAGCGGGGCCGCGCCTGTATCTGTCTCAGGCAACTTTATCGGCTTGGGTTATGAAATGTCCTCGGTTGCCACTCCGGGGCTGTTGAACGTAGACAATCATCGCTACGTGAATCTGATCAAGGGGCTGGGACCTGCAGGGGTGCTGCGCGTTGGAGGCATCGTTGCCGACTACACCCGCTACGAACCGAGTGGAACTTCGAGAGCGGAACGCCAGAATACAGTAATCACGCGAACTGACTTGGATTGTTTCGGCGAATTTCTCAGAACAACTGGTTGGAGCGCGATCTGGAGTGTCAACTTCGCACAAGGGCGCATTGAAGATGCGATCATCGAAGCGCGTGCCGTTTCAACAGCACTGGGCGGTCGGCTGTTGGCTCTTGAACTTGGCAATGAAGTGGAAAATTACGGACACGGCGAAGAGCCATTCCGCGCATCACCATATAACTACGAGACATACCGCGCTGAGTATAGCGAGTGGCTCGCCGCGATTCGGAAGGCAGTGCCCGGTATCCGCTTTGCCGCTCCGGACACTGCCAGTTCGGTAGAGTGGGTGGAACGCATTGCGAATGACTCGAAGGGTGACGTTCAATTGCTGACGACCCACTATTATCGAGGTAATCAGAAGTTCGGCACTGCCGAACAGCTTCTTCGTCCTGATCCGCGTCTGAAAGATGCACTGGTACGCCTTCGCGCCGTTTCTCAACGCGGCGGAATTCCTTGGCGCATGTGTGAAACAAATTCGTTCTTTGGAGGAGGCCGTCCAGGAGTGAGCGATACCTTCGTGGGTGCTCTTTGGACGCTGGATTACATGCTGCTATTGGCCCAATACGGTTGCTCTGGCGTGAACATCGAAACGGGCATCAACCAACTGGGTTTCATCAGTTCCTACTCTCCGATCCAGGACGATCAAAAAGGCACGAATACGGCTGGCTCTCCCTATTACGGCATGCTGGCGTTTGCTGCAGCCGTTGTTGATTGCAATGAGGTCCTTCCGACTGACATCGATACTCGTGGTATAAACATGGCGATTTATGTTCTGGGAACAGGTGGCAAGCCGCGCTCGGTTGTCATTGTGAACAAAGACAGTTTGCAGGATGCGCATCTTTCGATAAGAGAATTAGGCATGAACACAGTCATTGCTCTCCGGCTTATTGCTCCATCCGCAGAGAGTAAGACTGAAGTTACGTTCGGCGATTCTGCAGTGGATCCGGATGGACGATGGAAAGCGGGAACCAAAGAGGAGATTCGCGATGGAGCCGTCGCCATACCTCGAATGAGCGCTATTGTGCTTCGCTCTTCCGATCTGCGTGCGACCGTCTAGAAGTTGATCTCGATTACTCTTGG
>DATGAD010000470.1:0-14244 GCA_035313725.1 Alloacidobacterium sp.
AGTGCACCGTTCCGCAGCGCGCGTAGAGCAGGCGCATGTAGTCGTAGATTTCGGTCGCGGTGGCTACGGTTGAGCGTGGGTTGCGGGTCGAGTTCTTCTGCTTGATGGCGATTGCGGGCGCAAGGCCGTCGATCAGGTCTACGTCGGGCTTCTCGATGCGCTCGAGAAACTGTCTGGCATAGGCGGACAGAGACTCGACATAGCGGCGCTGGCCTTCCGCGTAGACGGTGTCGAAGGCAAGCGAGGATTTGCCGGAGCCGGAGACGCCGGAAACCACGGTCAGCTTGCCGTGCGGTATGTCGCAGTCGATATTTTTGAGATTGTGCACCCGCGCGCCGCGGATGGTGATCTGGTCCGTCAATGCAGTGCGTCCCGGGAGTTAAATGCGAGTCTTCCCAGTTTGATTATAAGGGGTGCTGAGGGGTACTTCCCCTCCCCCTGTTCTACGTATTTTCAATATTTTAGCTGGGGGTCCTCTGATTCTGTGAATAAAAAAGCCCGCTGCAAAGCGGGCTTTTGTTGCTATTTCTAGGATAGCAGATTTTGCGAAATAGTACGCCAATTTGGCGAGTCATTTAAATCATTGTTTTTCAATCAGTTGGTGGGTTATAGGGGATTGTTGGGGCTTGACAAGGAATTGAATTCCCAATGTAAGTGCCAAGGTCTCCATTTGATTTGTTAATTGCTCACCGAAGCCTAACATTGCAATTTAGCGTCGGTTGATTAAAGCGAAATCTAATAGCAGCAAAGAATGGCTGGACGGGGGTCCATATGGGACCTTCAATTCTCGGTGAGTTAAAAGCATTTGGAGCCGTTCTGACGCTGTCCAATCCAGATTGCTCGGTCATCGATCCAATTGCCCCGAAAAACGCCGACTCTATTGGTCCAGCACACTCTACAGCCATTTGTACCGGAGTCACGGGCTTATTGGTAATCAGCAATAATCGTTCGAATCTGATCCCATTTTCTTCCCCTGATTGTCGGAAATGTAACAATCGATCGAGTAAGTAGATTTAGTAAGTGCACGAACATGGGCGAAGATTACGCCCTATACATCTGTACGTAAAGTAGTTAGCTGAGCTGGAAATGCTAAAGTGGGCCGACCTTCGGTCGGCTTCGCACGAACTTTGTTCGTGCGGGTCCTTCGCTTCGCTCAGGATGACAGCATAGTGGAAGTTGTGGTTCCCACCCTTTGCTGCGCAAAGGATGGGGCACCCCTTTTTGCGGCTGCTGCTCTCAGCACTGCAGGTCCCTCGGCTTCGCTCGGGATGACAAATCTAGGTATGCTCCGCTCTTCCTGTAAAGCCGGAAGCGGGTGCTGATGCTCTCAGGCGGATGATGATGCGGACAGCAAGTCGCGGGTGCGGTTGACGGAGATGTTGTCGAGGTATTCGGTGACGGCGTTCCAATCTCCGCGCTTTGCGGCCAAAGCAGTGTATCCGTCCGGGCGAACCAGCCAGAGGCCGCTGGGGTGGAACGGCTCGCGGAGGGTTGGTTCCAAGATGTTGGCGTAGCGCAGCAGCAGATCTGATGGTATGCCGTCCGCTTTGGCGAATAGCGCGAAGCGTGGAGTGTTGCCGGCACTGGTGGTGGGTTCGTTCTTGCGGATGGGGGCGCGGTCGCCTGGGGCGGGGGTGTCGTGCCCTAGTCCGTGACCGGCGTTGAGCGGACTATTCGGATAACCGATCGAGATTTCCGAAGTGATATCTGCGGCCAGTTTGCGAACGGGAGACAAGCCGAGAAGCAGCGAGGCCACGTGATTCCGGAGCGACTGGGCCATTCCTCCGGTCAGGGTAGCCATGTCTGTGACGCGGCCTGTAACTTTCAGTACCTGTTCGGCGATCGGGCTGCGCTCCGCGCTGTAGCTTTCTAGCAGACTTTCGACGCCAACTCCGCGAACGACGAGAGCGAGTTTCCAGGCAAGATTGCATGCATCCTGCATACCGGTGTTCATCCCTTGGCCGCCTGCGGGGCTGTGGACATGGGCGGCATCTCCGGCGAGGAAGACGCGTCCGGAGCGGTATTCCGCAATCTTGCGCTCGTTGATGCGAAAAGCAGAGAGCCAGATGGGATTGCTGGCACGCACTCCACCGGGAAAGCGTTTGTCGAGGATGGCCTGCACTTGTTCGAGAGTAGGCGGTGCGGGAGGCGCGCTGGCCTCAGCCGCAGTGCCGGCATCGGCAATGATGCGGTAACGGTCTTCCGCGATGGGGAAAGTGACGAGGACGCCGTCCGAATGCCAGGCGATATTGATTTCGGGCGTGCGCGGAAAGCCTTCGAGATGGATATCTGCGATGACCCAGTCGATGAGCAAGGTGTCACCTTTGAATTCCATGCCGAGCTGGTGGCGAATGGTGCTGTGAGCGCCGTCGCAACCGATCAGCCATGATGTTTCTACGGTCTCTTCGCTCCCGTCGGCGTGGCGAAGCGTGGAGACTACGCTGTCAGCGGATGATGTGAAGTGAGTGAGCTCGACGGTGCGCTCGATCTTTACGCCGAGGGTGTTGAGGAACTCATCGAGTACGCGCTCGGTTTCATTTTGCGGAAGCATGAGGCCGTAGGGGTAGGCGGTGGGAACTTTGTCGAGGGCGAGATGCGCGATGGGTTTTTTGTCGGCGGTGATGTTGACGGAGGTGACTTTGTATCCTGCATCGACGAGAGCGGCGCTGCAGCCCGAGCGTTCCAGGAGTTCGAGCGAGCGGCTCCAGATGACGAGCGCCTTGGATTTGTCGGTGCGCTCAGGCGCTTTGTCGATAATGCGCACGGCAACGCCGTAGCGCGCCAGCTCTATTGCCATGACCAGGCCGACGGGACCGGCTCCTACGATGAGGACATCTGTCTGCATGCTTCGCTCCAGTGAGTTGAGAGTAAGAGACGAGCCCGGGGAAAGATATAGAGGTGACTACACGGAATGCTGTGTGGAACCACACGGATTATTTTTCCTTTTCCAGCTCCACGACCATTACTTCCAGGGGCTTGTCGCCTGCGTTTACGTCGGCGTGCGTGGTGTTGGGTGGGTTTGCGGGCAGCCAGTAAGCCTTTCCTGTTTCCCAAAGGTGGGATTCGGAGGCGCCGCTGGAGTCGACGATTTTCATGGTTCCGCCGCTCAGGGCGATGAGGACCCTGGGGTGATCGTGGCGGTGCATGGTCAGCGGAGCGTTCGGCATCACGATCGACTTCCAGACTTTGACGTCTTCGTTTTCGAATTGCGGGATGCGTTGTGTTTTGGCCGCGGTCTCCTGCGAGCGGAGGACGGTAATTGTAGCTGCCATGGTTACGATTGCGACGGCGAAATACTTCAGGGCTGTGGGCATGGTGTCTCCAGTCGCATGATGGTAGCACGCTGTGTCTTAGGAGCCAGCCGGGTGGTTCTACCCTCGAGTTGGGTCGCCCTTTTCGTGCCGCAGCACAGATGTTAAACAGACCCACCTTAGCTTCGCGAAGGTGGGGCACCCGGCTTCGACTTAAAGGAGAAGACATGCCATGATGTACCGCCTTCGTCGACGCGGGCGGGGTGGACCGGCTCGCCGGTGAGTCCTGAGATGGCTCGCGACCAAAAATGATGGGCTGGGGTATTTGACGTGATGACGCGAACCTGCCACAGCCCTGGGAGAAGCTTCCAGACTTCGTGGGCTACCTGGGTTCCGATGCCTTGCCTGCGGTACTTGCGCAGGATGAAAAATTCGCCCATGTCCCAGAATGGCGGGCTGCCAGATTCTTTCCTTACGAGAACAAAGCCGGCCAGTTTTCCATTCGCTTTTACGAGGAAGGGATGGTGGTGGGGATCGTTCCAGTAGCGTGGGAGATGGGGATAGGAGAATCGGCCGTCCGGCGCGGCGTCTAAATCGACGAATTCGGTGAAGTCGTGGATGTAGAGCTGAAGCAGGTTGGCGAGGATGGGCTGCTGCTCGCGTTTGGCGGGGATGATTTCGACGTGAGGCAAGACAGCCGCCATGTTTTATCGTCGCAGATTTGGCGCAATCCCGATGGATTTTGATATTGCGCATCTGCGCTTTGCGCAAATCTACAGAGGGCGTAACTCAGAACAGGTTGCGCGCATCCAACGGTGCGGTACGTTGACAGCCGTATTTTGCCGATGTTACACGTTGTTGTTTGCACAATCGGTTGCGCAAGCTATAGCTCAAGAAAGACAACCAACAGGCAGTTCTATTTGGAGGCAACATGCAAGAACCATCCGAAGGTCAGGGGATTGCGATTCCAAAGCCAATCTCAGCCGTTCCATCCCTCATCCGTTCTTTCATTATTTTTATGGCCGCATGCCTACTTACGATTGCGGCGCATGCCCAATACAACGGCTCGATCCGTGGCAATGTGACGGACGCGACAGGTGCGCTCATTCCTGGCGCGACCATCACCTTGACGAATGCAGACACCGGCCAGCAACAGGTGAGTGTCAGCGACGACAGCGGGATCTACAACTTTAACGCGCTGCCCCCGGCTCATTTCTCCATCACTGCAACGAAAGAAGGCTTCAAGACGAAGTCGCTGGCCCAGGTGCAGATCATCCCTGAGCAGCTGAACTCGATCAACATTCAGCTCGAACTAGGCGACGTGGCAACAACTGTAACCGTCGAGGGCACAACTCTTGGCCTTGACTCGCAAACAGCCACGGTGAGCGCTACGGTCACCAGCAATCAAATCCAGCACTTGCCGTCGTTCAACCGCGACATCTTTCAACTTGCGCAGCTGACGCCCGGAGTCTTCGGCGATGGCTCGCAGTCGGGCAGCGGCGGATCCTTCAATCTACCGGGAAACCAGGGACCGGGCGGAACAGGTGGCGGCTCAGGAGGCATTTTCCAGACCGAGAATGGTCCGCAAATTCAGACCCGCGGCGGCCAGTATGAGACAAACAGTATCACCATCGATGGCATCAGCACGGTGAGCGCCGTGTGGGGCGGCACATCGGTTATCACGCCCAGCGAAGACTCCGTTGACAATCTGAAAGTCGTTTCCAACAGCTACGACGCGGAAAATGGGCGTTTCAGCGGCGCGCAGATTCAGGTCACCTCCAAGAGCGGCAGCAACAACTTCCACGGCAGCGCTTTCTTCAAAATGTCACGGCCAGGACTGAACGCCTATCAACGGTGGAACGGCCTTGGCTCGAACATTTCCGGCACAGCGGCCGAACGCGGCGTGAACCGCGATCAAAACCGCTTCAACCAATATGGTGGCAGCCTCGGCGGACCAATCTGGAAAAACCGTATATTTGCCTTCTTTAACTGGGAAACCAGTCCTCTGGGCACTGTCTCAACAGCTCAGGGATGGTATGAGACATCGCAGTTTGCTTCCTCCGCGGCCACGACGGGGAGCATTGCGGCGCAGTATCTCTCCTTTCCGGGAGAAGGCGTCTCGGCCAGTGGCATCATCCAGCGCACCTGCTCATCCATCGGATTGACAGAAGGCGTAAACTGCAGCACTACTTCGGGAGGCCTTGACGTAGGTTCGCCGCTGAAAACCGGCCTGGGCTTGCAGGACTTGACCTATGGCGGCAATGCCAATACTCCGGGAGTAGGCGGCGGTCTCGATGGCGTACCGGACCTCGCGTACTACAACTCACTGAACCCGACAACGACTTCCCAGTCGCAGTACAACGGTCGCGTGGATGCGAACGTAACGCAAAAGGACCACATCAGCTTTGCGATCTATTGGGTTCCCGTCAGCACAACCGACTTTAACGGACCCGTCCGCACTGCGAACTTCTGGCACCACTCGCAGGTTAACGATGCGTTCTCAGTAATCTGGAATCACACCTTCTCGCCCACCCTGTTGAACCAGGCACGTGCCAACGCCGCAGGTTGGCGCTGGAATGAGGTTGCCACCAATGCACAGGCGCCCTTTGGCCTGCCGGAGGCGAATATCGATTCTATCGGCACCATCAGCAGCGACGGAGGCTTTCAATTCTTGGGCGCTCCGGGACCGAGCAATTTGAACCAGTGGACCTACAGCTACAATGATGTGCTTACCAAGATTCTAGGCAAGCACAGCATCAAGGCTGGCGGTGAACTGACCCGGCTGTACTATCTGAACAATCCTGTCTATGCGGCGCGTCCGCAATTCAATTTCAATAACCTGTGGGACTTCGCCAATGACGCTCCTTATCACGAGAGCGGCCAGTTCGATTCAGCCACTGGTATTCCGTTCGCTAACCGGCAGGATAACCGCGAAGACCTGTGGGGATTCTTCGTGCAGGATGATTACAAGCTTCTTCCTAACCTGACGGTGAACCTGGGCCTTCGCTGGTCGTACTTCGGGGCGTTCTACTCGAAGCAGGACAATCTGGATGTCTTCCGGTTTGGGACGAACACGAATCCGCTGGATGGAATGAATATTCGCGTAGGCGGCAACCTCTACAGTCCGCAAAAGAATAACTGGGGTCCGCAGGTCGGCTTTGCATGGCTGCCGAAACAGGACAACGGCAACCTGGTCATCCGCGGCGGCTTCGGCATCAACTACAACCAGAACGAAATCGCCATTACGGCAAATGGCAACGGCAACCCGCCCAATGCGGTCAATGCTAACTTCACCTGCCCCTATCCCTACACCACAAATCCGTCCTGCGCCGGCAACGGAATCCTGTATGAAACCGCCAGCGACACGCACTCTATTTTCGGGTACGCGCCAAACCCGAACGCGATCACCACGTTTGGTCCTGACAATCTGCCGCTCAGTGGATCACCCATCGGGGTGACGGGTTTCGATGCGAACCCCAAGTCGATTTCCAACTACCACTATTCGCTGGACGTGCAATATCAGTTGCCATATGACATAGTGGCCACAATTGGCTACCAGGGCAGTCAGTCGCGCCACGCGTTCGTGCAAAGCAACTGGAACGCGATCGCCGCGGCCAATGGATTCGCGCTGAATCCCAAGGTCATCGGCCTGGACTTCTACTCGAACGCTGGCTCGGGGAACTTCAATGCGCTGATCACCAGCCTGAAGCACAACTTTACACATGGCTTCCAGGCAGAGGCGCAATATACCTGGGCAAAGGCGCTGGACGAGAACTCGGGTCCGTACTCGGAAGATTTCTACCCCTACAATACACACGCGGCGTATGGACGCTCCGACTACAACGTGGCGAATGCTTTCAAACTGTTCGGACTGTGGCAGCCGGTCTTCTTCCGCGGCGAGCATAGCTGGGTAGAGAAGGTAGCCGGAGGATGGTCGCTGAGCGGCATCTATAACTGGCACACCGGCTTTCCCTGGAACCCGATCTACAACGCAAACGGCAGCCTGTATTTCTCAGGCAGCGGATACGGACAGCTTCGCCCGTCGGACATTGTGCCGGGATATGGCACGAAGACCGACAACAAGAACTTCCAACAGTCCACCAATCCAAACTTCGGTGGCAACGGAACTCAATTCTTCGCTCCACCCACTTATGTTCAGGGACCGGCCTTCCCGAACACCGCACCAGCTCCGGAGCCGGGAATCATCCGCAACAGCCTGAATGGGCCAAACTACCAGGATTTGGACGCGAGCCTGACCAAGGCCTTCGGTTTGCCTAAAATGCCTATCCTCGGCGAGAACGCGAAATTTGAAATTCGCGCCGATTCCTACAATCTGTTCAACAAAACAAATATCGACACAACTTCAATAGACACCAATCTGGGTTCTGTAGCGCCGAACGGTACTCCCAGTCCCAACGGAGACTTCGGCGTAGCGAGCAGGGCTCTGGGCAGTAGGACAGTGCAACTGCAGGCGCGCTTCAGCTTCTAGTTTTGCCTCCCTTAGAGGGTGCGTCGTGTGCGGCGTACCCTCATTCTTTTCTGATTCAGGCGCTGGTTTCTTTACGGTGTTTCCCACAAGATTCTGACTCGTGTTTAGAGGAGTTCTGATTGTGCGATTGATTCACTCATGCTGCTTTGGCGTGCTTCTGGCGGGTGCTCTGGCTTGGTGCCAGCCTGTATGGGCGCAGGAAAAAATCGAGATTGATGCACAGGCGCGGACGACGCCCTTTCCGCACTTCTGGGAGGAGATGTTTGGTTCGGGGCGCGCGAACTTGACGCTGCGTGAGAGCTACCGCAATGATTTGCGCGCGGTGAAGCAGGTTACGGATTTCAAGTACGTGCGCTTCCATGCCATTCTGCACGATGAAAACGGTGTGTATAACGAAGACGAGCATGGGAATCCCGTTTACAACTTTTCGTATGTTGACCAGATTTACGACGGGCTGCTGAAGGACGGCGTGCGGCCTGTGGTCGAGATCAGCTTCATGCCGAAGAAGCTGGCCTTCAATCCTGATGCGCTGCACCCGTTCTGGTACAAGCAGAATGTTTCTCCACCGAAGAGCATGGAGCGGTGGGACGACCTGATGACGCACTTTGCGCAGCACCTGGTGGACCGTTACGGGATTGATGAAGTCGCGCAATGGTACTTCGAAGTTTGGAACGAGCCGAATATCGATTTCTGGAATGGGATTCCGCGAGATAAGAGCTACTTTGACCTGTATGCGCATACGGCGCGTGCTTTGAAGGGTGTCAGCCCTCGGCTGCGTGTAGGTGGGCCGGCTACAGCGGCGGCGGCGTGGGTGGATGATTTTCTGAAATATGCCGCGGACAATCATGTGGCGGTGGATTTTGTTTCCAGCCACGGGTATGCGGATGACACGGTCGAGAATCTTTTTGGCACGAACGAAGATATTTCGATGGACGACCGTGTCTGCCGCGCGATTGCGAAGGTGAGGAAGCAGATTCAGGCGTCGGCCATGCCGAAGCTGCCGCTCTTCTGGACAGAGTGGAATGTGCAGGGGATGAATGAGTCGCGTGACACGTCGTTTGTTGGGACGGGGCTGGCGAATACGATTCGGGAGTGCGATGGCCTGGTGGACATGATGTCGTTCTGGACATTCTCTGATGTGTTTGAAGAGGGCGGTCCGATTCCCAAGCCGTTTGAAGGGCAGTTCGGGCTGCGGGCGAAAGGCGGTATCAACAAGCCCAGCTACTATGATTTCGCGCTGTTACACGAGTTGGGGGATGAGCGGATTGCGAATGCTTCAAACGACGTGATTGTGACGAAGCAGAAAGACGGCTCGCTAGTGGTTGCGGTGTGGAACCTTGTCGATCCGGATAAGACGGGATCGACGAAAGATATGCAGCTGGTTTTCCATGGCGTGCCTGCGAATGCTGTGGTTTCAATCAGCCGTGTGGATGAAACGCACAGCAATACGCTGGCGGCTTACAAGGCGATTGGAAGCCCGCTTGATCCGACAGAGTCTCAGATAGACCAGATGAACCGTGAGACGGCGTTGGGTGCTCCAGAGCGGCTTGCGTTGACGGATGGGAAGCTGAATCTTAAGGTGGGCGTGAATGCGCTGCTGCTTATCAAGGTCGGAGGACATTCCTGAAGGCGGTACGAGATGAGTGCCGATTCGTGCCGGGATGCGAGAAGGCCGTTGTACACTTAGCGAATTCTCGAAAGGATAGGCATGACCTCAAAGGGTAGTGATGCTGCTTCCCGCAAGACGGGTGTGGTGAAAGCAGGCCTGAAGGAATTGGCTCACTACCTCGGAGTTTCGCAGACGACCGTTTCTCGCGTGCTGAATGGATCGGCGAAAGATTACCGCATTTCAGAAGAAACCCAACAGCGGGTTCTGGCGGCGGCGGCAAAGCTGAATTACAAAGCCAATGCTCTGGCGCGGAGCCTGCGCAGCAAGCGCAGCAAGACGGTGGGCGTGATGGTTCCGGAGATCAGCGAAGGCTATTCGACGGCAGTGCTGGGTGGGATCGAAGATGTGCTTCTGCTTTCGGGGTTCTTCTACTTTGTCGTGAGTCATCGGCATCGCTCGGAGCTTTTGCGGGAGTATCCTTCGCTGCTGATGTCGCGCGCGGTGGAAGGGTTGATTGCGGTGGACTCGGCGATTGAAGAGGACTTGCCGATACCTGTGGTGGCGGTGTCGGATCATCATCATCGTCCTGCGGTGATCAACATTGAGCTTGATCATCTGCTGGCTGCGCGCTACGCGCTGGAGCATCTGAACCGGTTGCGGCACCGGGAGATCGCGTTCATCAAGGGGCAGAGCTTCAGTTCAGATACGCTGGCGCGCTGGAGAGCGATTTGTAAAGTGGCGGCGGAGATTGGGATTGAGATCAATCCACGCCTCGTGACACAGCTTGAAGATCATGGGTTGGGCACTGAGCCTGGGAGAGCAGCGACGGTGCGGCTGCTGGAACGCGGCGTGCACTTTACGGCGATTTTCGCATTCAACGATCTGGCTGCGATTGGCGCGATTACCGTTCTGCGTGAGGCGGGCATACGCGTGCCGGAACAGGTGTCAGTGGTGGGCTTTGACGATATTTTGAGCGCGGGCACGAATAATCCGCCGCTGACAACCGTGCGGCAGCCATTGCAGGAGATGGGGCGCGTGGCTGCGAGCACGCTGCTGCAGATGATCCACGACGATAAAAAGGATTGGCCGAAGCATCCGATTCGTGTGCTGCCGACGTTTGTTGAGAGGCAGTCGACTGCGGCGGCTGTGCAATGAAGGATTCGAATTACAGAGGGACTATGTCTGATTGCGTGTCTATGTGGTCTGCGGCGATCCGAGGAGTGATGGCGCTGGGATTGAGTCTGGCTGTTTCGCTGCCGGTGCTCGCGCAGCAGAAGCATGTGGCTGTGTCGAGTCCTCAGCTTGCGACGCCTGCGATTGAGCGGCGGGTGGATGAGCTGCTGAAGAAGATGACGCTTGATGAAAAGATTGGCCAGCTGGTGCAGTACAACGACAGCGGCTATGCGTCGGCCACGAGTCCGGTACAGCTTGCGGCGAATCCTGATGCCAAGAACAACGTAAATGCGATGGACCTGGCGGCGACGGGGCGGCTGGGGTCGATGCTGAATACCGTGGGTGCGGAGCGCACAAATGCGTTTCAGCATGCGTCGATGGACAAGAGCCGGCTGCATATTCCGTTGCTGTTTGGCGCGGACATTATTCATGGCTATCGTACGATTTATCCGCAGCCGCTGGGGCTTGCGGCGACGTTTGATCCAGAAGTGGTGACTGCAGTGTCGCATATCGCTGCGGTGGAGGCGACGACGGCGGGCGTGCGGTGGTTCTACTCGCCGATGGTGGATATTTCTCGAGACGCGCGCTGGGGGCGTACGACTGAGGGTGCGGGCGAAGATCCTTATCTGGGTGCGGCGATGGCGCGCGCTTATGTGAAGGGGTATCAGGGCGACGATCTTTCGAACCCGGAAAATGTGGCGGCGTGCGTGAAGCATTTTGCGGCGTATGGCGCGGCTGAGGCAGGGCGCGAATACAACACGACGGATATGTCGGAGATTCGGCTGCGGCAGATTTATCTGCCTCCTTACAAGGCTGCGGTGGAAGCGGGTGCCGCGACGATTATGAGCGCGTTCAATGCGCTGAATGGTGTGCCTGCGACTGCGAATCCATTCCTCATGCAGAAGGTCTTGCGCGATGAGTGGGGTTTCAACGGCTTTGTGGTGAGCGATTACACGGCGGTGATGGAGCTGGTGAATCACGGGATTGCGCTCGATGCCGCTGCGGCTACGCGCAAGGCTTTTCTTGCGGGCGTGGATGTGGATATGATGTCGCACTTCTATGACACACAGTTGCCGGAGCTGGTGAAGACGGGGCAGGTTCCGATGAGCGCGGTGGATGCGGCAGTGCGGCGGGTGCTGCGCGTGAAGTTTGCGCTTGGATTGTTTGAGCATCCTTATGCGCGCGGGACCGAGGTGACGGCTGCGGTGCTGGAGCATCGTCCGGTGGTGCGCAAAGCCGCGGAAGAGTCATTCGTGTTGCTGAAGAATGATTCTGTGTTGCCTTTTTCTACTGAGGCGAAGAAGATTGCGCTGATTGGGCCACTTGGCGATGACGCGAACGAGATGGTGGGATCGTGGAGCGGAGGGCCGCGGCAGGAAGATATTGTCACAATCAAGGATGCTCTCGATACGCGAGTGAAGAAGAATGGCGGATCGCTGGTGTATGCGAAGGGTACGGAGATTACCGGGACGTCGGACGAGGGTTTTGCCGAGGCTGTGCATGCGGCGGAGCAGGCGGATGTGGTGGTGATGGCGCTGGGCGAATCGGGTGCGATGAGCGGTGAGGCGGGATCGCGGGCGCACCTGGATCTGCCGGGGAATCAGGAGAAGTTGCTGGAAGCTGTAGCGGGGGCGGGGAAGCCGGTTGTTCTGCTGGTTTTTTCGGGGCGTCCGCTGGTGCTGAATTGGGCGGCGCAGCATGTGGCGGGGATCATGGAGGTCTGGTTTCCGGGGACGGAGGCGGGGTCGGCGATTGCGGATGTACTCTATGGCGACGTCGCTCCGAGTGGCAAGTTGCCCATGAGTTTTCCGCGCGCGGTGGGGCAGGAGCCGCTGTACTACAACCAGTTTCCTACGGGGCGGCCTCCGTTTAGCGCTGATCTGACGAAGCCTCCGGGGGGTGATTCGCGGTTCATCTCCCGCTATATTGATGTGCCGAATGATGCGTTATTTCCGTTTGGATTTGGACTGAGCTATACGAATTTTTCATATGGGAAGGTGTCGCTGTCGCGGGCCGCTCTACCTCTGCGCGAGGCTAATCATGAAGGCGCGCAGAAGTTGATGACTGCAACTGTTACGGTTACGAACACGGGGAGTCGCGCGGGGACTGAGATCGTGCAGTGCTATGTGCGGAATCTTGGCGCGAGCGTGGAGCAGCCGGTGCGCAGTCTCGAGGGATTTAAGCGGGTTGTGTTGCAGCCGGGCGAGTCGAAGCAGGTTTCGTTCGATCTGGGATTTCCGGAGTTGTCTTTCTACAACACGGAGAACAAGGCGGTCATCGAGCCGACGAATTACACCGTGTGGGTTGGCGGTAGTTCGCTGGCCAAGGACGAAGCCGACTTTAAGGTGACGCCGTAGTCATTCCGACAGAATTGGCTCGGGAGTTTCTTCCTGCTTTGGCTTCAACTGCTTGTGATGTTCAAGGAAGCGCACGCAGGTGTTCCAGCGCAGGATGGCGTCGTCGTTGCCTGCCGGGCGCAGGTGTTCTGCCTGCTCGAAGAATTGCAATGCTTTGACGATCCAGTCGTAGACGTAGCCGCTGGAGCCGGGGCCGTCTGCATCGTAATAGGCCTTGGCGCGGCGCTCCCATGCGATTCCGGAGTAATAAGCGCGGTCGTACTCGGATTCCAGGCCGAAAATGGCTGCAAGGGCGTTGGCGAAGGCGCCTGATTCCTGCGGGATCTCATCGGTGAGGGCGAGGACGAGACTGATGCGCGCCTGGCGGTTGGTTGGGTCGATTTCGAGGATATCGCGGCAGATGCTCTCGGCTTCGTTGGGCTCGTTGAGCAGGCGATAGCGCTCGGCTTTCGCGAGAGCAGTTTCGATGCTGTCGTGCGAGATGGGCTTGAGGTTGAACATCGGATTACCTCCTTGTTCGTTCTGAATCTCCTTCGTGCTAGAGAATGTGGAAGAGTTGCTTCAGGGGATCGAAGAACCGGTCCACGACGCGCTCCTTGAGCGGGATGATTGCGTTCTCGGTAATCGTAATCGACTCGGGGCAGACTTGTCGGCAGCAGGTGGTGATGTTGCAGTAGCCGATACTGTGCTTTTTGCGCAGGTCGCTGACGCGATCTTCGGTGTCGAGCGGGTGCATTTCGAGGGCGGCGGCATAGACGAGCAGGCGTGGGCCGATGAACTCATCGTGTTTGTGGTGCTCGCGCAGAACGTGGCAGACGTCCTGGCAGAGGAAACATTCGATGCATTTGCGGAATTCCTGCACGCGCTCGACGTCAGCTTGCTGCATGCGCCATGTGCCGTCGGGTTCATCGGGCGTGCGCGGCTTGAATTTCTTGATGGTTTTCTTGGCGCGGAAGTTCCATGAGACGTCTGTGACGAGATCGCGGATGGGCGGGAAGGCGTGCATGGGTTCGAGGATGACGGGCATTTCTAGATTGATGTCGCTGAGGCGCGTCATGCACATGAGTTTTGGGGTGCCGTTGATTTCCGCGGAGCATGAGCCGCACTTGCCGGCCTTACAGTTCCAGCGCACGGCGAGATCGTTTGCTTGCTGGGCCTGGATGCGGTGGACGGCGTCCAAGACGACCATGCCTTCTTCGACGGGCGTGGTGTAGTCCTGAAACTGGCCGCCTGCGGGATCGCCGCGCCAGATGCGGAATGTTGCTTGTGTGGCCATCTATTTCATCTCCTGAACTACGGCCTTTAGTTCTTCGGGCATGGGTGCGATGGGGCGCTTCTCGATCTGCATTTCGCCCTCTGCGCCTT
>DATGAD010000471.1:0-9581 GCA_035313725.1 Alloacidobacterium sp.
CCAATTAAATCAACAACTTAGATTTGGTTGATTGCCTCCGGCAAGTCCCCATTATCCCCCATTCAGGAACGGCTGCAATTTACTGTACGGTCGCAGGGTCCGCAATTGCGGTCGAATCTTGCGAGTTTGGGCCGAACACCAGTCCTACAACCCGACTATTTGCACGGCGTTTGGTTT
The DNA here is from genome assembly GCA_035313725.1 of Alloacidobacterium sp. GTDB lineage: Bacteria > Acidobacteriota > Terriglobia > Terriglobales > Acidobacteriaceae > Alloacidobacterium. Next base: position 178 of record DATGAD010000471.1, read on the forward strand.
CCGTCATGGCACGCCCATAAACGTTCATCGTCGTCTGGATCGAGGCATGACGCATCAGTTCCTGTTGCACCTTCATCGGCGCACCTGTCTCGTCGAGCCAGGAGCGATAGGTGTGGCGAAATGTATGCCAGCCGATGTCGTCTCCTAATTTGGCAAGCTTGGCTGCGCGTTTGATCTGCGATTTTTGCAGACTCTCCTGATGGTAGGGCCGTCCCGTGACTGGATTGGCGAAGACCCAGTCAGATTCCTCCGGAAAAATCGAAACGGAGCGCCAGTGCAACAACACCTCCGCCAGCCGAGGATCATGGGGAACGTCGTCTTTCGAGTATTCAGTCTTCACTTCGTCTACCCTGCCACCAACTACGCTGCGCTGGACCAGCACTGTGCGACTCTCAAAATCGAAATCGCCCCATTGCGGACCCAATATCTCGCTGACCCGAAGCCCCAGGCACTGGGCGACCAGAACCATCGTGTGGTATGGTTCGCCGAGGTGCTTGAGGATCTCAAAGAATTCGTCCACGTCGAGAACCCGTGGGCGCTTCAGACGCTTGCTTGCATTCTTCACGCGGACCAGTGAGACGGGATTCTTACCGAGTTCGATAATTCCCCATCGCTCAGCACACTTGAAGACCAGGTGCATAATTCCCCGCACATGACTTTTTGACTTTGGAGCGAGCTGCAAATCGCGCAACCACTGTTCCATCGCCATCGGCTTCATTTTGTCCACGGGGTACTCGCCCCACCGTGGCCGGAAGCCGGCGGAATGAAGGCGACGAATACCCACAATGTCAGGGTTGCGGCGCCCCACTTCCTCAGGAACTGGCTATCCTTTCGCATACCAGGTTCTCCCAGCGCTCAAAGAATGATGATTCATTGCTGCAAATCCTCCATTCAGGACTGGTCGCCAGATCGTCACTGATGTTCTATCTGACACAGCGAAATCCAAGGTGGTTGGTTCCCGTATCGACGTCGCCCTTACCACGCGTGCCCACCATGTAGCGCGAGCAATATTGGTCCGTGCACAGAAATGAGCCGCCACGTTGCACTTTCTTGGCATGTCCCGGCTCTGAGGGATCAAAGGCCGAATCCGGCCCTTGCGGATTCCGCGCCACGCCCGTGACCTTGAGCTGCCGGTAGTAGTCAGGGCGATACCAGTCGCTAGTCCACTGCCAGACATTGCCCGCCATGTCATAGAGCCCATATCTATTCGCGGGAAACTGCGCGACTGGCGCGATTCCGGTATAGCCATCTTCGCCGGTATCGTTATCCGGGAAATGGCCTTGATGCGTATTAGCCATCCATTTGCCATGCGGACGAAACTCGTCGCCCCAGATATACGGTTTGCCTGAAAGGCCGCCGCGGGCAGCGAACTCCCACTCCGCCTCAGTTGGAAGCCGCCTGCCAGCCCATTTCGCATAGGCCTGCGCATCTTCGTAGGCGATGTGGACGACCGGGTAATTTCCCTTGCCGACGATGCTGCTGTTTGGCCCGAGCGGATGGCGCCAGTTCGCTCCGTGCACATAAGTCCACCATTGGAGGTAGTCGTCGAGCGGAACAGGATGATCGGGCGGAGCGAAGACAACGGAGCCAGCGACGAGATTTTCCGGCGACACGCCGGGATAATCTTCCGCACGTGGTTTTCGTTCAGCGACAGTTACATATCCGGTTGCCTTCACGAACCTCTCAAACTCGGCGTTCGTGACATCCGTCTTGTCCATGAAGAAGCCGTCGACATAGACGCGATGCACGGGACGCGAATCAATCGTCGCCTTCATCCCGACATCGTCCATGTCGGGCGGATCCTGCGCACCCATGGAAAATTCGCCACCGGCAATCCAGACCATGCCCTGCGGCGATTTCGCCGGAGCAGCCGCCGTGTTCGTCACAGTCGGCTCAAAGACAACCTCTTTCATCTCAGGCGCAGAAGTCTTAGTGTCTGAGATTGCTGTATTCGCCGCAGCGGGTGCTGCGGCTTCATTTGTGTTTCTTGCAGGAGCGTTCGCATGAACTGACGTTGGGCGTTTGTATATGGCGATACAGCTGCCGAGGGCCATGACGACGACCGACACTATGACCAAGCGTATAAGGTCATGCTTTGTTTCTATCTGTTTTTTGTTCGTCGACACACTGCGCTTTTTCATGTGGATCGTCACTTTCTCTCACCTTATGATGTGCAGGGTAAGGTTGGCAAAGACAGTGAGAAGCTGAGCCACAACAACTGAACACGCTGGCGCAATCATTAGAGAAAATGACGTCGTTCGCCTCACGTTGTCCCTCCGAATTCGCTGAGCCTCTTCATAACGCGATCAGTCCTTTCGACTCATCACAATCCGAGAAAATAAAGCAGATTCGGGCATCGAAATGAAAAGCCGGGGTAGGCCGAAGGGTACGAGGCCTGCCCCGTTCGCCAAGGGGAGGGTTAGTTATTGCTGCCGTTCGGGCTTTCCATTTTCCTCATGACTTCGTCAATCGCTTTCTTGATGCTAAGAAGTGTCGTGGATTGATTTCCAGAAAGAATAAGTCTTAAGAGCTCTCGGAGGAATACGCAGAACTACGCGTTTCCATGACGGAATCTACGTAATGTACAGTGCTCGGCGTATATGCCGGGCCAGCAGAGCACTTGTTCCGTTACGCAGAGGGTGTTCAGCGACATCTGAATGCAATCGACCAACAGCGTCCCGGTTTCGATGATGAAGCCGGTTGAGGAATGGTTTGAATGTCAAAGCTACGAAAAGGGCATGGTTGAGGTTTTCTCAAAACGACGTGCCAACCACGACACTACTTCACTGCGGCTAAGAGACCCTTCAGCACCGTTATGAAGGGAATTTCGGCAAGAACCGTCGGAAGCATCGGGATCGCGATTGCCAGGACAAGTCCGAGAAGCGCGCCCATGTCGAGTGGAAAAGGCTGAAGCTTCTCGACGTTTTCATAACTGGCGGCGTAATCGGTGAGCGTGCTGATCTCCGGGGCGGTCAGAAACTCTTCTTCATGGCCTTTGCGATGGAGGACCCACTTCTTGTGGAAGTCAACGCTATGAAGTTGACCGAGAATGCCGTATTGCAGAATTCCTCGACGACGGAGGCGCCCCAGCCTTGGGACAAAGAAGACGAGAGGCGCCATGGCAACGATGAGAACGATAACCAGCAGCACGATTGCATCAATTTTGAAATTCATCAGATGCGCTGTGTGCTTGAGAATCTCGGTCCGCCAGGTCGATCCGATCGCTGCGGTACCAACAAAGACAGTAGGAGCGATTGCCATGGGAGACATCCCGAGAAAACCGATCCCACCGTGCTGGTCGGGATGCGTCGGGACAAGTTCCAAGTCGAGTTTCGAGAGGCGAAAAAGGAAGCATATCCATAAAAACCACTTCCAGATGCTGATCCCCAGTAAGAACACATAGATCACTTGGCTCACGAGCGCGTAGTACGCACCTGCCGGCGACAAATGAAAGAAGGTACTTGAATCACTGAGAGCCCAAGCGCCGGCAGTTCCCACGCGAGATCCGACTAACGTCAGGAAATGAATGTAAGCGGCCGCAACAATTACGATTTCGGGGATGATTGAATCGCGAAGACGAATGAGACTCGAAATTGTAAGATCCATCTTCATCTGTTCCTGCGAGGACAGCAGCTCGGCTTCACGGATATGGCGGACCATCGTCCGAAAGGTATTCTCCATGATGATTTGGCCCGCCAGTAGTACGGGAATCGCAATGAACAGGCGGACATTGATCGTATAGTCGGTCAACAGACTGCCAATAGCGTGAGGTCTGGAGAGCAGTGTGATGAGAAGCAGGGGAATCCAAGCCAGGACGATAGCGAATATGGTGCGCTTGCCAAGGTTCCACCGTTCGCGTGTCAGGAGTCGAGTGGCTTCCTGGGCACGGTAAAACGGCCCTCCGCGAACCAGGGAAAACTCACTTGAAACTCCGGGGTCGTCGATCCTATCTTGTTGTGGAATTCGGTCGCGTGTTTGTTCCAAGTCCAATCCTTCTTTCGCGGCTACTTCTAGCTACGAGATTATTTAGTGGCGGCTCGGGCAAAGCAATTGGACCAAAGTCCAATTGGTTTCGGTGGATTGAACCTAACTAATCTCGTTGCGTAACGAATTCCGATTGACTGTTCCCAGCATTGGACTGCAAGCCACCCTCCAAGATCTTCTGTAATTGCAGCATGCAACGTATACGACCAAGGTCCCATTGATTCGCCGGAGTCTTTGAATCTATGCTCAGCGTGCGTTGACTGTCGTGCAGTTGCAGCGGCCAACGCTGGATCGGTACATCTGCACGATGCCCGCGTTCAGCTTGTACCGTCAAACGACCGGCTACAAAACACTGTAGGGGGAGAAGTTGCCCCAGCACCCTGAGCGCAGCAAGGTGAAAAACTGCGAACCAGCGCTGGAAAATGCCCTTGAATCGAGATTTTGCGATAGAAGGAGAACCTACATGAGAAAACGACTGGGTTACCTGATGGTGACATGTCTTGCAATCCTGATCGTCGGTACATGTCTTCCAACTCCACGCGCCGCGGCCAGAAACCTCACGGCTGGGCAGCCTGACTCGGACGACATTGATCCTGATGCGATGGCTACGCTCACCAAGATGGGCACCTATCTGCGCTCGTTGAAGGCGTTTCAGGTGGTGTCCACGATAAGCAGGGATGACGTGATGGACGACGGACAACTCGTGCAACTCGACAGTAAAGTCGACTTGCTGGCGCGTTTCCCGGATCGTTTGCGGGTTGAGGTCACAAGCCCGCTCCAGCATCGCCTCTATTTGTACAACGGGAAAGACTTCACCATTTTTGGCGAACGAGTGGGCTACTATGCGACCGTCTCAGCGCCGGACACCGTTGGAAAGCTAGCTACGGCGCTCGACGACAAATATGACCTTCATCTCCCACTTGAGGATCTTTTCTATTGGGGTACGCCTCAGTCGAAAGAAAAGGAAATTACAAGCGCGATGGACGTAGGCGCCAGTGAGATTGGCGGCGTAACCTGCGAGCATTATGCGTTCCGGCAGCCAGGAATCGACTGGCAGGTCTGGATTCAGATGGGAGACTTTCCGCTTCCTCGAAAGCTCGTGCTGACGACGCTGACCGACGATGCGCGACCGCAATACACCTCCATCCTGGACTGGAATCTCGCCCCGTCATACAACGAAGCAGCCTTCGAGTTCGACCCTCCCCCGGACGCCCACAAAATCGTTCTTGCGGAAGAAACCAACAAGTAAAAGGAGAATGCCATGATCCGAATGATCCGTATTTCACTTCTGGGTATTCTGGTGCTGCTGGTTTCTGCCGCGGCGGTCGTGACGTTTGTTGAAGCTCAACGCAGGGGCGGTGGCGGAGGAGGAGGTCGCGCGTCCCGAGGCAGCGCACAAACCAGCGTCAACCACCCCCAGAACGTTAACCGGAATCAGAACGTGAATCGAAATCAGAATGTAAACCGAAATCAAAACACGAATGTAAATCGAAACACGAATGTGAATCGAAATTCAAATGTGAACGTTAACAGGAACGTCAACGTGAACGTCAATAACGACGTGAATTATCGCGGCGGCGGTTATTACGGAGGTGGCTGCTGCTATCACCCCGTGGCGACGGCAGCCGCGGTAACAGCAACCGCAATGGTGACTGCGGCGGTGATCGGATCGGTCGTGAATACGGTTCCGCCTTCGTGCTCAGTCGTGAATGTGAATGGCATCACCTACCAGCAGTGTGGCAGTACCTGGTACCAGCCCCAGTTTTCGGGATCGAATACTCAATACGTCGTCGTAGCCGCGCCACAGTAGAGTACACAGGGTCAACAAAATACAGAAAGCTGGTTGCCCAACGACTATTGATTCACCGGACATCTCAAAACGACACTACAAGAGGTCTCAAATGCTCAGAAAAAGCCCATGGCTGGCCATCGCGCTGCTAGTCCTTATTGGAATTGGCACCTCTGCCAATCCACAGCGCCTCGGAGGAGCTGTAGGAGGGTGGCAATATCTCGGTAACGCCCATGTAGATGGCAATGCAGACCACGACAAGATAAATGTTCACGGAAAAGATACCTATCATGCGCTGCAGCTGCGCGTAGTTGGCAGCCCCGTTGAATTCGATCACGTGGTTGTGACGTATGGAAATCACAACAGCCACACGGTTCCAACTCGCTTCAGGGTTCCGTCGGGCGGTTCGAGCGGCGTAATTCCTTTAGCAGGCGAGCGCGACCTCGCATGGGTCGAGATCTGGTACCGAAAGGCAAACTGGGGTAACAAACCAGAGGTGAGATTGTATGGAAAGCCCTAGCCTGACCCGTCAAGATGATCGGGTGACTGTATGAGCGCTCAAGAGATCGTCGGATTCGTGCTCAAAGCGAGTATTATGCTGACTCTCTTTGGGTTTGGGCTGCAAGCTACCCGCCAGGATCTTCTGTACCTACTGCGAAGACCTCGCATGCTCGCGCTTTCGCTGGTGGCGATGTTCGTAGTCATGCCTCTCTTCGCCATTCTGATGACTGGGGTAGCTCATCTCAATCAGGCAGTGGTAGTCGCGCTCATCGCGCTCTCAATCTCTCCCATTCCTCCTCTCTTACCCAAGAAAGTGAATAAGTCAGGCGGCCTCGCCTCTTATGGATTGGGGTTGATGGTCACCGCGGCCTCCTTTTCTATCGTGTTTGTCCCGCTCGCCACTTATCTCCTCGGCAAGTACTTCAATCGGCCATTTGCGATGGCGCCGGGTGCAGTGGCGAAACTGATTGTACTTTCAGTGCTGGTACCGCTCGCAGCAGGCATATTGTTTCGAAAATTTGCGCCGGCTACTGCAGGCCGTATCGCTGATCCTCTCGTAAAGTTCGCGGGGATTGTCTTGTTGGCCGGCGTACTGTGCATTCTGACATTTGCTCTTCCTACAGCATGGTCGCTTGTAGGAGATGGAACAATGATCGCCCTCATCGCGTTCATCGTGGTAGGCCTGGTGGTTGGCCACATTTTGGGTGGACCGGATCCGGACGAACGCGTCACGCTTGCGCTCTCAACTGCGTGCCGCCATCCTGCGCTCGCGCTTGCAATTGCAGGCACGAATGTTCCGGAAGAGCATCATGTGCTGAGCGCAGTTCTGCTCTATACGCTACTAAACGCTTTGCTCACGATTCCTTACGTTGCCTTGCAACGCAGGAAGGTCAAAGAGCGAGTCACGACCGCGACAGTCTCTGATCGCCGAATGGCTTCGTAAGCAATCAATCGCTCCTGCGTTCACCACTCGGACTGCAGTCTCGATGTCAGCGTGGCCGTTCGTGAAAAATGATCTGCGCACATTACGCGACCGTATTTCGTGCGCGTCAAATTCCAGACATCGTCAGATCAACAGCCCTGGGTTAGGGAACTGCACCCTGCCATCAACATGAAAAGAGCGCGGTGGCTCTTGATATGACAGCAGGACGCCTAAATGGGGGGCGCGCGGAAATGGTAGGAATTGCGTTGGAGGTCCGCAATCTTTCGACTAGTCGCACAACGTCTGGCAGTGAGTCCGCTCCCAGCTTTTTCATCACATTAGACCGCTGGGCTTTGATGGTCTTCTCGCTGGTTCCTAATTCAAAGGCTATCTGTTTGTTTAGCAGGCCATGGGCAATTCGCAGACACACATCCTGTTCTCTGGGCGAAAGGCCGATGAATGCTGTTTGATCTTTCTCTAACTCCTTCTGCTTCGCAAATGCCTTTTCAGAGATCGCCAGACCGGTCTCAATCGCTGAAAGCAACTCACTGTCGCTTACCGGTTTCATGAGGAAATCGATGGCACCCGCCTTCATCGCCCGAACAGAGGTTTTAATATCCGCTTGACTACTCACAAAAATGACTGACAAAGATCCATGTTTACGCGACAGAATCCTTTGCAGAACCAGTCCGCTTATTTCAGGCAAATCCAGATCGAGCACGAGGCACGCGGGTCCCGAAGAGATGTCTTGACGAAGAAATTGGGTGCTGTCCGCATAGCTTTGCACTCTGTAGTCGTATGACCGTAACAAGCGACTTAATGTATGACGCAGGTGAGGATCATAATCGACGATGTGAACCGTAGGACTTGGCAGACTTTGCGTCGTCCCTTCATCGATCTCAGCCGATGAGTCATCCAGGATTTTCTGGAACGCTATCACCTTCTGAATCGTGATGGGTGGACCCTTCAGCGCCGGCCATGACGTCTGGGAATCTCTGAACACTGGCGCAGGTTTTCTGGCTACGCTGCTATGCATCATTTCTTCTCCTCTGGCTGAAACAGAATGTCTCCGATTTGCCCTCGGCCCCACCGCAGCATTCGACGGACATTTACTTCCTCGGCGCCGATGAACCTGACGCTCTCTCCCGAGAGGCGCTTTCACTGTCGGCGCGGAAACCTCCAGGCGACATTGCCGAGACAGCAGACAAATGCACCGCAATTAAATTCAGCCTGGGGCAATTTGGACTCTTCGTCGCCGGGTTGCTTGATCTCAGTCGGCGAGCCTGCTGCCTGTCCAGTTCCTGCCGCCTCCTAAGCCGATGCGAAAGGAATAAAAAGCCGCCATCGCCAGGGTCACGATCAGGATCACTCGGCATGGAGTGTTCTTTGTCAGGGCGATGTTCAATCGTTAGATGGATACTCTGTGAGGCAAACGGCCCGGGAACTGCCATCCCGGGCCCCGGCCTGCTTTGGTCCTCAGTTACCCGTTGGAAGGGTTAGCGAGAAGCCATCTTTTTGGAGCTGCTCGCGCAGGAACTGGAAGCGCTCATATTGCTGGAGCGTGACCGGTCCGTTATATGTTTCGCTCTGCTGCTTGCGTGGTGGGTATTTGACGTACGTTTTCATCAGTTCCTTGGTCACTTCGTTAATCGTGACCAGGGTCCAGGTGTGTTCCGTGTAGTTGTTCATGAATATGTCGTAGCGTTCCTGCGGATCTGACCACAGATCGAAGACCTGCGGAACCGTTGCGACGTACTTTTCCGGTCCCTTCCAGCCCAGGTTGGCGTCTACCGCAAGACCTCCGGTGGTCTGACCATCATCGCCTCGGATATTGAAGACCGCCTTGAACCGGCCAGAGCGCACGGCTCCTGGAGTTAGTTCGTTTTCAGTAAAGTAGAACCAGCTATCGCGCTTCGACTTGCCTGTTCCCAACAGAACCGGTGTCATGTCATCGCTGTCGAAGATGATCGGCTGGCCTTCGCGGTCCTTTTCCGGCAGCGGCACGCCCGCAAGGTTGGCAAACGTCGCCATAAAGTCAAGACTGCCGAGGATGTCATGGTTTCTCGTTCCCGGTTTGATCTTGCCCGGCCACCATGCAATGGCAGGCACCCGCGCGCCACCTTCGCGTACTGTGCCCTTGGTTCCACGGAAGGGTGTATAGCCCGCATCAGGATAAACATCCTGCCAGGCGCCGTTGTCTGTCGTGAA
>DATGAD010000472.1:0-3102 GCA_035313725.1 Alloacidobacterium sp.
TTCTATTTCGGAGCGATCATGCCGGCTTCAATGTTCTTGGTGTCCCCACCCTGTTGCTTTGGAGTAGCATCGATCGGTATGAGACTTTGGTGCATCAGGCCTCCGATACGTTCGACTCTGTCGTTAGGAGTGACCTAGACCAGACTGTCGCGGTTACAGGCTCAACGGCGTACGCGATAGCAGATGCGCCCCAGCCTTTTGCTGCGCACTTATCCCCTGCCGAGGTTGCGGACATGTTCAGGAAGTGCAATGCGGCTGCTGATTTTAACAGCGCTAAAGTTATCGGCTGGGTCCCATCCAATTAGGGATTACCACGCTTGTATCGTCAGATCATGTGTTACGCATCTCGCTGCATGAGATGTTCGGTTCCTTCCGGACTGTTGGTTTCTACGGCTTCGCCAACTGGGTTCGACCCTGCTCATTATTAAAGTATTGGAGTGAATCGTTAGATATGCATTTTCATCTTGAGAAATTAGCGGTCGTGGCCGCTTTCGCAATTGGCGGGATGGGGACGGCCTACGCGCAAAGTGCAGCAGAGCTGCTTCAACCGCTGGTGGAAACGACGGCACACCGACTCATGATTGGGGAACAGGTAGCGCTGGCGAAGTGGGATAGTGGCAAGGTCGTGGAAGATACGCCGCGAGAGGCACAGGTGATTCTAGGCGCAATCAAGGATGGCGTGGCGAAGGGGCTGGACGAAGCGTCGGTATCGAACTTTTTCAAGGCACAGATCGAAGCCAATAAGTTTGTGCAGTTCGCGCTGCTGGCGGACTGGTATCGCGCAGGCAAAGCACCGGAGCATGCGCCAGTCGATTTGTTGAAGGTGATCCGGCCACAGTTGGATGAGGTGCAGAAATCCCTGATAGCGGAACTGGTGGATACAGCAGCGGTTCGTACGAACAAGACGTGCCGCGCGGATGTTGCTAAGGCGGTTGGGAAGTATGTATCCACGCATGCGCATGGTAGTGGCCCGATTAATGCGGCGACGCTTGATCGTTCCTTGGCTGGCGCGTGCATATTGTGAATCACTTAGGCGGAAGCCGCGATACGTGATGCCGTACTTGCAATACCACCGCACGCATACCAGGATGATCTCGACCGGAAATCGGCGGCGCTTGAAGAAGTAATTTGGACTCTGCAGTCGCCAAATAATGTTCGGAGGACACAAGACAAAGATGATTGCCAGCAACGTTCTCGAAGAAGTTCGCTGATCGCCGCGCTAACGAGAACGCCGATTCGGGAAGCAACCAAGGATGATCGTGCTCCTAACTTTCGAATGGCCGATAATCCTTGGGGACCCTGCTACGGCTTCGGCTCCGGGAGCGACATGCGCGGAACATAGAAGTGTTAGGAGATATTGATTCCAGTCATGCTTTTGCTCCCGAAATCATCCGCGACTAGTCTCACTTCGAGCTTCGTTTGATCGTCAAGTTCGGCTCACGTGTTCGGCCGCTCGCTCAATCGAAGCGATAACGCGATGCACGGCTACGGCATCTTCAAAGCTCGGCGCGGTGCGGGTACCCTCGCGCAGGTCGTGTGCCATCCGCCCATAGATGCGAGCAACATTCCCCGGCGCCATGTCTTCAGGCCAGCCGGTACGATAGGACGCGGGGACCTCCAAGGGCTGGAACGTCTTTTCGTCTCCGCGCGCTCCTTTGAGAGAAAGCGACACGAATTGAGTGTGGCCGAAGGGTCCTGATACCCGAATGTCTCCTGCCGTTCCGTTGATCTCCCAGAAGAAGCCGTCGCCGTCCCGTGCCATGCCGCCGCGGTAATGGATGGAAACGGGCGCGCCACCGGAAAGAATCCCGCTGACCAGCACTTGGTCAGGGGCGGACATGGGCAATCTTTCGCCCGTATCGACCGCGAGAGCGGTGCTTCGTCGTGTGGCGAGCACCGATGACAATTGAACGACCTCGCCGAGCACGTCGGTGAGCGCCGCCAGCGTATGGCCCACCGGGATCGTCAGCATGGTGGCGCCGGCAGCGCGATCCAGCATGTATGCATCACTCTTCTTCTGGGCTATGGAGCCGCCCCAGCCGCCGCCTCGCGCGACGATGGTCGTCGATAGAACCTCGCCAACGAAGCCATCCGTGATCAGCTGCTTGAGATATTCGATTTCAGGACTTACGCGCGCCTGGGTCCCCACCACTCCCAAGACGCTCTTAGCCTTCGCAAGCTCCGCAAGTTCCTCCGCCTCCGCGAGGCCGTTACCAAGGGGCCACTCGCAGTACACGTGTTTACCCGCTTCAATCGCAGCCTTCACGACCTCCAGATGATGAGGAACCTTCACCGTGACGGTAACGATGTCTACCTCGGGCGCGGATACCAGTTCAGCAACATCGTTGAAGGCTCGCGGAAGTCCGAGCGCGGCCGCCGCCCTTTGGGCACTGGCCAAGCTGGTGTTGGCGACGCCTACGATCTCGTAGCTATCGGACAGCGCACGCAGCGCTGGTACATGGGCGCGAGCCGCCCAACCCCTGCCCGGCTCCAATCCAACGATACCAACTCTGAAGCGTTGTTCTGTCATTGCGTTCCTCCTTGGTGTCGCCGAAGCGTAAGTACGGCTGTAGTGTGGCGCTTTGTCTACGGAGCCAGAAGACCGACCATCCGATCCGCTGCTGGGAAGGTCAACCGGGTCGATGGATCGGGCATGGTCGCGGCCATTAGTGATAACGGGACTGAAATCAATTCTCTCAGTCTAACTATCCCCTTGTTCGTGCGACGGACCATGCATTGCGGCCACAACTATGGCCCCCTTGATTCAACTTGGACTGGATTCTTTCCTCATTCGTCTCACTTGACGATCAGATTGCGCGAATCAGCCGCATGAAGGCGTCGATCTTCTTCGTAATGCGCGCCCGATCGGGGCCGAGGTTCTGCTCCAGGCAAATTCCGCTAAAGAACGTGACGATCAAGCCAGCGAGGGAATCATTATCGTCACGAGCTCCACGCGCTGCAGCTAGTGTAGTGTCCAACAAATAGCTGGACAATAAAATGGAGTGACTGCATACTAAGTCATGCCACGGTCCGCCCAGCGACTTGCCGTTTCTAAAGATCAGCGGGAGCAAATCGAGCTCTGGTTGGCAGCCATGGGAACGC
>DATGAD010000473.1:0-13403 GCA_035313725.1 Alloacidobacterium sp.
CGGACAGGAAAGCATACTGTCGTCATCGAGACGGGAATTGGTAACAAACTCAGTGACAAATTGCGGGCGATCTACGGCGCACAGGAAAAATTGCCGCTCGCCTTCGCTGCCGCCGGAATCAAACCGGAAGAAGTTGACATCGTCATCAATTCGCATCTGCACTTTGATCACTGCGGATGGAACACCACTCGAACCCAAGACGGCCGAGTGATTCCGACCTTTCCCAACGCGCGCTACTTCGCGCATCGCGGCGAAGTCGAGCATGGGCACCTGCAACTCGAACGCGATGCCGTCAGCTACGTCAGCGATAACTACGATCCGCTGGTTGAGAACGGCCAGATGACGCTGCTCGACGTGAAGCGCGGCGAGATACAGGAGATTGTTCCGGGAATTTCGGTTGAGGGCTTTCCGGGGCACACATCGCAGTTGATGGCGGTGCACATCGATTCAGGCGGCAGGCGAGCCTGCTATATCTCAGACCTGATTCCGACGAGCGCGCACCTCGATATTACGTGGGTGATGGGGTACGACCTTGATCCGCTGACATGCATTGAAGAGCGAAAGCGCTTCTACACACGAGCTATTCCCGAGGAGTGGCTCGTCCTCTTCACACACGACCATCACACGCCTTTCGGCCATCTGGAACTGAATGACAAGGGCAAGCCTGCGATGAGGCAGGCTGCCCGATGATCGTTAGAAGACTGAACCGCCGTTCGCGCCCGTGAGTGTCGTAAGAATCGAGGCGCCTTTCGGAGAGCCGAGTCCCGTGCAGGCATCCCAGCCAGGGCCGGCGGAGAAGGCCCCGTTGTTACCGGAGGTGATGTCGTTGAACGAGATCGCGTTCTGGTAGAGCAGCGGATTGACGAACCCGGCGGATGGCTTGCTCTGCGACGCCAACTGCTGGTTCACCAGGGCGATGAGCCCGGCATAGAGCGGCGCTACAGCGCTGGTGCCGCCCACTACCTGCGGCTGGCCATCCACGATGATGTTGTAGCCGCTCTCTGGGCTGGCGTCACCGGAAACATCGGGAACTCCGCGCCCAGTGCTGCCTGACGGCAGCGCGCTGGTCTGCCACGAAGGCGTTGGGAACGTGCCGCTGAATCCGCCGCCGGTGGCTCCGCCCTGGGGCAGGTCGTCCCACACAATCTCCTCTGTGATCGTCGAGCCGCTGGCGAAGAGTTCCGTTCCCCCGCAGGCGAGCACATGGGGGCTCGATGCCGGGAAATCGACAACTGTGCCGTTGGTGCCGTCGCTCGAACCGTCGTCGCCGGAGGCCACGGTAATGGTCACACCCAACGCAGCCGCTGACAGGCAGGCATTATCAAGTGCGGAGACGGAAGATGCCGGCCAGCTCGATTCCGGGCCGCCCCAGCTGATGGAAAGGACCGAAGGCTTGTTGGTCGTGTCGTGGACCGCGGTCGTAATCGCGTCGATGAATCCCTGGTCGGTGTTAGGCGCGAAATAAACAGCGATGTTGGCCCCGTTCGCTACCGAGCCCGCGACTTCAATGTCCAGCTCAACTTCGCCGTCTGCTCCAGTGGGATCGCCAGGCGAATTCGATCCGCCGTCAACGCCGACAGAAACGACGTTGGGAGTGCTCAGGCCAACTCCACTAAAGTACGTCTGCAGATCGCTTTCGGTATATCCGCCACCCAGTTCCAGAATCCCAATCGTCTGCCCGCTGCCGTTGAGGTTGGTGGGAAAGTCGTAAAGCTGCGCGACCTGTACCGCGCTGAAAGGCTGAGCGGTCGGCTTCCGGTCGGGAGCTGCGTCCCGGCGGCGAAAGTGCGGCGTCGCTATCGGGCGCGAGTCCAGTCCCAGCACGGCTTCAACGGCAGGCGCATGCTCTTCAGGAAGCGAGATCTTGCCGGTGAAAGCGTGGAAGCGCTTCTTGTGTCGCGTGTCCTCATAGCTGTTGAGCTCGACGCCGAAGGCCCTTTCCATCGCGTCGGCAGTGCCTTTGAGCACGATGGTCCGGCGCGCCAGGCTGGATGCCGCCTCGTCTACCTCAAGGCCGTGGTGCTGCGCGAAGGCGCGCAGGCTGTCAAAATCGGCGGGATCGGCTGCATATTGCGCGTCGAACTCAGCATGAGTAAGACGGCGGCCTTTCAGGTCACTCAAATGGAGCGCATTTTTCCGCCTGACAATAACGGAAACGCTGATGATTTGCTGCGGCGATGTGCGGCCTATGTGGGTTGCTTGCGCGGGCGCTCTACGTTCGCTTTTTTCCAGAACGGTGCGGGGAGCCATAAATCACCTCGAAGATATAGATGGAATTGAGACCCGGTTTGACGGCGGCATTAACCATACCACTGACGCATAAATGGTGTGCGACAACGGGTTGGCGTTTCAGTCTGGTTGGACAGCCGCGCCGCGGCCATAGAGCCCAAAGCTGTTCAAGCTGCCCGTTTTTCTCCTGTTTCGGTTTTTCAGCGTGCCTTATACAGGAGAGATGCGGATTTTCGGCATGGGGCTTTGCGCGAATCTTATGTCTGGCGGTCGCCGTGGCTGGGCGGCTGCGAGATGACGAGGAAGCGCGTATCGGCTTGTGAGAGGTTCTTTGCCTGATGTGCTAAACCCGGAGCGACTTTTATGCCCTGGCGCGGTTTCACGACAATCGTCCGGTCGTCGAACCGCATCGTCAACTCGCCCTCAAGGACATAGAAAAACTGGCGCGCGCGCTCGTGCCAGTGCCGCTGCTCTGTGGCACCGGGAGGCATGCGTTCTTCGATGACACTGAGGTTTTCAGAACGGACGAGGTGCCAGCCGTCGCAGACTTCTCCCCATACGTAGTGATCCGCCGTCGCGGTGCTGATTCGCTCGCTCACAGAGGAATATTCCCATGTTTCTTGGGCGGATTCTTGTCGCGTTTGCCCTGCAGCATTTCAAGTGCGGTGATGAGGCGGCGGCGCGTCTCGTGCGGAAGGATGACAGCATCGACGTAACCGCGCTCGGCGGCGATGTACGGATTGGCGAACTGCTCGCGGAATTCGTGGACCTTCTCCGCCCGTGCCTCTGTCAGCAACTGCTGCCTGCGCTCTTCGCTCAGCGGGCCTTCGCTGGCTTCGGCCTCAGCGACAACCTGATTCAGGTCTCGTCCGTAGACAATGTTGACCGCGCCCTCCGGTCCCATGACGGCGATTTCGGCAGTCGGCCAGGCGAGGTTCAGATCGGTGCGGATGTGCTTCGAGCTCATAACGCAGTACGCTCCGCCGTAGGCCTTGCGTGTGATGACGGTGAGCTTGGGCACGGTGGCTTCGGCGAAGGCGTACAGCAATTTTGCTCCGTGGCGAATGATGCCTCCGTACTCCTGCTGCGTGCCGGGCAGAAAACCAGGCACGTCTTCGAGCGTGATGAGCGGAATGTTAAAGGCATCGCAGAAGCGCACAAAGCGCGCGCCCTTGACGCTGGCGTCAATGTCGAGCACGCCCGCAAGAAACGCGGGCTGGTTGGCAACGATGCCCACCGGGCGCCCGTTCATACGGGCAAAGCCGATGACGATGTTGCGCGCAAAATGCTCGTGGACCTCGAAGAAATATCCGTCGTCAACGACACGCTCGATGACGCTCTTGATGTCATAGGGCTGATTCGATTCGGCGGGCACCAGCGTATCGAGCTCCGCATCGGCGCGGTCGACAGGGTCAGTGCAGGCGCGCCGCGGAGGATCGTCAATGTTGTTCGAAGGCAGGAAGCTGAACAGCTCGCGAATCATCGCCACGCACTCCGCATCGTCATGCGCCATGAAATGCGCAACGCCGGAGCGCTCGTTATGCGTGCTCGCCCCGCCCAACTCTTCTTTAGTGACTTCTTCGTGTGTGACCGTCTTGATGACGTCGGGGCCCGTCACAAACATGTACGAGGTCTTGTCGACCATCAGCGTAAAGTCGGTGATCGCGGGCGAATAGACCGCTCCACCGGCGCAAGGCCCAAGAATCGCCGAAATCTGCGGTATCACGCCACTCGCCAGCGTATTACGCAGAAAAATATCGGCGTATCCCGCGAGCGAGACGACGCCTTCCTGAATACGCGCCCCACCAGAGTCGTTCAAGCCGATGATGGGCGCGCCGACGCGCATGGCCGTGTCCATGATCTTGACGATTTTGGCCGCATTCGATTCAGAGAGCGAGCCACCGAAAACCGTGAAATCCTGCGCGAAGACGAAGACGGTACGGCCATCGATGCGACCGTATCCCGTAACGAAGCCGTCGCCCGGAATGCGCTTCTGCTCCATGCCGAAGTCGGTGCAGCGGTGGGTAACGAACTTGTCGGTTTCTTCGAAAGTGCCTTCGTCGAGCAGCAGCGAAATGCGCTCGCGCACGGAGAGCTTGCCTTCTTTGTGCTGTCGCTCGCGCCGTTCTTTGCCGCCGCCTTCTTCGGCAAGACGGTTGCGGCGCTCAAGTTCCTCAAGCGATTCAGCGCGTATGGCTGACCTGGATGTCTCCATCAAGTCGGATTATAGAGGAGCGCAGAACGGCATCGGGGGGAACGAATCATTCTATGCAGGCAGACCGTCTATGTTTCTGCTAGTAGACTTCCTTGTGAAAAATGTCATCCTTCTCTTCACAAGGAGTGCAGACACAACCGACCGCGCATCCGATAAGCATCGCCACGCCGATCGTTACCAGGATAGCCGGCAAAAAATCGCTTAGTTGCGACAAATGATTCAGCAAATCGTGCATTTTAAGGAACCACATAACCTAGCCCCTTCACCCAAAGAAACCGCGTCATACCGCGTGGTTTCTATTCGTGCCATCATCATCTCACCGTTTTGAGCAACAGAAGCAAAATTCTGTGAGAGTCGGCCACTCGATTGCCGTTTCGGCACTGGAGCCACGCTGCAGGACCCTGCATATATGAGATGCAGATTGACTCAATTTTGTCTACATACCGCTGTACGAACAGCGAATAAAATACGAAAATATAAGCGCTGTGTCTCCTGTCAGCCAACCCGGTGAACGATTCGAGCCGCGCGTCCGCTGGCTCTTTCTCGACCTGAACTCCTACTTCGCGTCTGTCGAGCAGGAATTGCGGCCCGAGTTGCGTAACCGGCCGGTGGCCGTCGTGCCCGTCATGGCGGACACAACCTGCTGCATCGCCGCCAGTTACGAGGCTAAGGCTTTCAAGGTCAAAACCGGCACCCAGGTCGGCGAAGCCAAGCGCATGTGTCCCGGCCTCGAAATCGTCGAGGCCCGCCATGAGCTGTACGTCGATTACCACAAGAAGATCGTCGAAGCAGTCGAGACCTGCGTTCCCGTGGCATCCGTCATGTCGATCGACGAGATGGCCTGCAGCCTCATCGGCCGCGAGCAGCCGCTCGTCGCCGCGCTCGACCTCGCCCGCCGCGTGAAGGAGACGATCAAGCGGGACGTGGGCAGCACCCTGCGCTGCTCAGTGGGCCTCGCGCCCAATCGCTACCTGGCGAAGATTGCCTCGGACATGGAGAAGCCCGACGGTCTCGTGGCCCTCACGTCCGACATTCTGAAACCGGCCTTGCAAGGATTAGTCCTGCGCGATCTGCCCGGCGTGGGCACGCGCATGGAGAAGCATCTCAACGCGCGCGGCATCCGGACCATGGAACAATTATTAGAACTGGACCGCGAGCGGCTGAGCGACGTCTGGGGCGGCGTCGGCGGCGAGAAGCTCTACCACTGGCTCCGCGGCGAGGACTTCAACGACCCCAAGCTCGAGCACCAGAAATCCATCAGCCAGAGCCACATGCTGGCGCCCGAGTTCCGCACGCGCGACGGCGCCTACGCCATTGCCCACAAGCTGCTGCACAAGGCCGCGATGCGCCTGCGCACCGCCCATCTGTGGACGACGAATGTGTCCCTGTCGGTGAAATTCGCCGTGCCGAAAGAGATCGCCAAAAAGCACCACTACTCCGGCATCCCGCAAAGCGGCTGGTCACATGGCATGACGGTGATCGAGTGCCAGGACAATCAGACGCTGGTCGAGGCTCTGCGAAAGTTGTGGTCAGCGTTGCCGCAGGGCGAGGCGCTGCAGAAACCGTTCTTCGTCGGTGTATGGCTCGGCAACCTCGTCCCCGACCACCTGCACACGCTGAGCCTGTTTTCCTCGCTCGAAAGCGAATCGCGGCGCACCAGGCTCTCCACCACGATGGACACGCTCAACCACAAGTACGGGCTCGATACGCTATTTCCGGCGAGCATGCTGCTGGCCAAGGCCGCCGCGCCCACGCGCATCGCGTTTACGAGCATCCCGGATTTGTTTGAGTGAGGTTCTCGTTGTCGGTCGAGCGATCAGTTGCGTCACAAATTCATCGAAAACCGGCAGTCCGGAACTCACGAGTGACCGATTCGACTCATTTGTAAATTTCAGCCGTTTGGGACGTGGCATGATTTTCACCGGAGGTATCTTGTGAACAAACCCTTCTATTTTTTGTTGGCTGCAGTGACGGCCGCTCCTGTTGTTCTACTCGCGCAAACGCCGACAGCTCCACCAGCGAATCCGATTACCGCCAGCGAAAAAGGCCTCTATGGGTATGTGAGCAACGCGGTCATTGGTGCGGCTCAGAAAATGCCGGAAGAGAACTACTCGTTCAAACCAGTACCGGAAGTTCGGAGTTTTGGCCAACTGGTCGGTCATCTGGCCGACGAAAATTACTTCTTCTGCTCGCTGGCCACGGGTGCAGCGAATCCTGTGAAGGACATAGAAAAAACGAAGACCTCAAAGGCCGATCTCGTAGCCGTGCTCAAGGACGCCGTTGCGTACTGCAATACAGCGTTTGAAGGCATGACCGATACCAAGGGCGCTCAGATGACGAAATTCATGAACTTCGATGTAGCGAAGATCGCGTTGTTCTCGCTGAATACGGCGCACACGGATGAACACTACGGGAACATGGTGACCTATCTGCGAATCAAGGGAATTGTGCCGCCAACCAGCGAAAATCCGCCTGCACAAGCGTCGAAGTAAACTCGACATCGGGGTTGTCGAACTCGAGCCTCATCGTGGTTGTGCTTGCGATGACGCCGCTCTTTACGGCAGCCTCGAGGAGAGATGCCTCATTTTTTTCGAAAACACCGGCATTCCGGAACCAACCCGCGCCTGAGTATTCAGATTCGCCAGAGGATTATCGAACTTGAACCCGAACAACCGCGGGTTCTCTCCAATCACTGCGGCGGAGACGATATAGAAAACATAGTCATACGTCTGCTGAGGAATCTTGTCCCGATGTTTCTGCAGCAGCATCCAGAAGTTTCGCTCCTTCGGATTCAGCGGCATGCTCCGCACCAAGGGCAGAACGTAGTCTTCGCCCCAGTTGTAGCAGGCCATCACCAGCAGACCCGACCCCTGCGCATCGCTCCCGTAGAGATCCTTCAGATAGTGAGCCGCCGCGACAGTCTCCCGCTCATAATGATGACGATCATCCGAGGTATCCGGCCGAGGCATGTCCACCAGTGGCCCCAGATGCATCCCGTACTTCACCGCCGTCTCAGGAATAAACTGCCACATCCCTTTCGCAATCCCTTTCCGCGTCGGAGGGCCGCTGATATAGGGATCGAAGTTACTCTCCTGCATTGCCAGATAGAAGAACTGCGGCGGAAGCTCCTCCGCCAGCATTTCGCGCGAAATAAATGAGGTGTAGTTATTCGCCTGCGCTCTGGCAATTGCCTTTTCGTAGCGATCCGAAGACTGCCAGTACTTGATGTACTTATTGACCTCAGCCACAAAATCCGGCGGCATATCCAGCTCGCATTCCCCGAATATCCGCGCCACTCGCAGCACCAGCTTTTCCTGCTCCGACATCTTCGGGTTATAGACGTGCAAGCTTGCGAGATAGTGGTTATAGGTGTTCTCCATCTCGTTGCGCTGCGCCTCGATCCGCTTCATCTGTTCCATGCCCTGCTGGCTGCCCGAGGCTTTCACCGCATCCTGCAGGTTGGCAATGTCGATATCCAGCGCTTTCATCGAGTAGAAGATGTCCTTCGCCATCGCCCGCTGCTTGCTTACCTGGTGATACTGGTAGAGCGCAACGCCTCCCAGGCACAGCATCACACCGGCCAGAACCGCGATCACTCCTCCATACTTTCGCTTCTGTTTCTTCTGCTCCTGGGCATAGACCGTTCGGATCATCATCGTGTGCTCGCCTGCCACTCGTGTTCCGCCTTTGCCGAAGTAGTGCTGAGCGTACTCAGTCATCACCTTCTTCGTATCGGCAGTGGGACGACTTATGACGACCGGCTTCTGAAGACGGAAGCGGAGTTCAGGCCCACGAATGCCGAGGCGAATCACTATTCCATCTTTCAGTTGCACGCGCGGTAGACGCTCATCGCCGACATACACGCCATTGCTACTGTTGAGATCGCTTAGCCACCATTCGCCATTCTCAACCGACACGCTGGCATGGGTCCGGCTGACAAAGTCATTCCTGACGCAGACTTCGCATTCATCAGTGCGCCCAATCTTGAACGGCACTTTGAAGGTGTATTGCTTCTCGCCGGCGTCATCCGTTCTGACCGTCACGATGACGGTAGCCAGCTGAGAATCATCTTGTTTCGCGGAGAAGGGCATGGCTCGTCAGCGATTCATATTAACTTGACTCTGCTCTCCCGCATGGGTCAAGCCGAATCTAAAGAGGCGCGTTTCGCGGCACTTATTCGAGACGGTATACTTTGCTCTTTGCCGAAGACTCCACAATGGCCTAGATTGCTAAGCATGGCACCGAACGATCGTCGCTCTTTCCTCAAGATGGCAGCCCTTGCCGGCGCGTTTTCCTCGAACAGCCTCTTCCGCCAGGCCCATGCGGCAGAGTGGGAGGCCGCGTCCCGCGCCGTAAACGGTCTTGACGCAGGCCAGGCCGCCCAGAACGAGGACTTCTGGAGCGTGATTCAGCGTGCCTACTCCGTCAGCCCTCAGATCATCAACCTCAATAACGGCGGAGTTTCCCCCTCACCCATCGTCGTGCAGCAGGCAGTGGAACGCTACAACCAGCTTTCGAACGAAGGCCCGTCGTATTACATGTGGCAGATCCTTGATCAGGGCCGCGAACCGCTTCGGCAAAAACTCGCCCACCTGGCGGGCACGCCGGCCGACGAGATTGCGATCAACCGCAATGCGACCGAAGCCTTGAATACGATCATCTTCGGTCTCCCCCTCAAGGCGGGAGACGAGGTCGTTGGGTCCAAGCAGGACTATCCCAACATGATGAGTGCCTACCGCCAGAGGGCGGAACGCGACGGCATCGTCTACAAGCAGATCAGTTTTGACTTCCCGATCGAGGACAACGCAGCGATTGTGAAGGCCTACGAGCAGGCCATCACCCCACAGACGAAGCTGGTGCATGTGACGCACATGGTCAACTGGGTGGGCCAGCTTATGCCCGTGCAGCAGATTGCCGACATGGCGCATGCGCGCGGCATTGAAGTGATCGCCGATGGTGCCCACTCCTTCGGCCTGATAGATTTCAAGATTCCAGACCTGCACTGCGATTACTTCGGGACCAGCCTGCACAAGTTCCTGTCCGCGCCCATCGGCTCAGGCATGATGTGGGTCAAAGCGGACAAGATCGAAAAGCTCTGGCCGCTTACCTGCGCCGGGAACCCTCACAGCACTGACATTCGCAAGTTTGAAGTGCTGGGAACGCGCAGTTTTCCCATAGAACAGGGCATTGGTGAAGCCATCAACTTTCACGAGGGCATCGGCGCCCAGCGCAAGCAGGAGCGCATCTTCTACCTGAAGAACTACTGGGCGACGCGCGTGCGCGAGATGCCGGGCGTGAAGCTGCATACGTCGCTCGATCCGAAATTTTCCTGCGCGATCTGCGGGGTCAGCATCGATGGTGTAACTCCGAATGCATTGATGACGACTCTCTTTGACCGTTACAAGATCCACACGGTCGGGATCGACTATGAGAACATTCACTGTGTTCGCGTTACTCCGCACGTCTACACAACCACCGCGGACCTGGATAAGTTCGTGAGTGCAATGGGTGAGATTGCAGCAAGTAAGAAGGCTTAGCAACGTCATCGATCTTCATTGGCATATTTCAGCAAAACAAGATCGTCGGTCGTAACTCATTGAAAATCCGGGACAAGATATTCCTCCCTCACCACCCCCGATCTCGGTGAGTGTGTGGTTCCACACGTGCGTTCGTGTAGTGACCTCTATTTCATCTCTCCCCTTAGCGCCGTATCTTTGGTTTAACGAAGCGCGGTCAGGGTGGCCGGATTATCGGCCATACAAAATCCAACCCAGCCCTTCTTTGATGAGCAGGAACCCATCCTGCCATGCGATTTGCGGCACCTTCACCCAACTGCGAAGAGTTAGTAATCGAGGAAAAACTTATGGTAAATGATTCGGTTGGGGCCCTACATATTGCTCTGGCAGCCGCCGTCCTTGGCTGGTTGGTCTTTTGTGTTTCTCACTCCATCGCGGTCTGGAGGAAGCGAAACGCCAGCGGAGAGAATCGCGGTGCGCGCGGTCTGCTCTTCGTGGGTCTATTGCTGGCCGTTGCGGCGTTCGCCGCTGGTTGGCTCGATCGCGAGCTGACGCGAAGGGCCGGGGTCATTCTCGGCACAGATTTCTTCGCGGTGCATGCGCATGCGAAGACAACTCCGCATCTCACGCAAAGTGATTCCATCAACGATCACACAACACTTGCCACCTTCGACGATCCCGAAGCCGGGAGAGAGGAACAGCAACTCATTGGCGAGATTAATGTTCTGGAGAGGCAAATTGCGAGTACACGGCTCAAGCCGCTGGAACTCGACCCTGAGCTGATACGCGTGTCGCAGGATGCAAGTGATTCGCAGCGCGCCCGGCTCTCTCAGCTCGGCTACGGAGTCCTGAGTTCAACCAGGTCAGGCGTCGTAGCAGCGTCGGCACTCAATGAAAACAAGCTCGTCGCCGCTCAGCAGGCCAAGAACGACGCGGCCAAAACGCAATTCGAACGCACGACTGCACTGGTGAAAGAAGGTGTGGTAGCGCGGGCCAAGCTGGACGCCGCCTCCGTTGCCGCCGCCTCCGCTGCGCAGGAATTGCGCGAACGCGAGAACCTGATTCAGGCGGCAAATGATGGCTCTCAGGCGGTGCGGCATGCCGAAGAGGCAATCGTTCGTGATGGAGAACGCGCGCAGGCCGAGCGAGGCGCCGAACTGGCGGAGCTTGAAGCGAAGCTTGCCGAGTTCCGCGCGAACCTTGCCAATCTTCACAATGAAGAGAGTGTCACTGCGCCATTCTCCGGCACCATTGTTTACCGTCACCCCACGCCCGCGCTGGCCGACGATGACCAGGTGATCCTCGCGCTCGCCAAAGGCCCCGGCTTCCGGGCAACCGTGCAGATTCCAACACGCGAAGCATCCATGCTGGAGCCGGGCCAGGAACTGCGCATGAAGCTGAAGCACTCGCTGGTGAGCGACGAAGTCTCCGGTCGCCTGCAGGAGATTCGCCCTGTTCCCGGATACCCGGACCGTAGCGACCTCGTGATCGCGTGCGATCTGCCACCCGAGCAGTTCAAGGCATTCTCCTCAGGATCGATACCGGTTACGCTGCAATGGCGGCCGCCGCTCTATACCGACCGCATCACTCAGGCGGGATTGGTCTTCTCCATCATGCCGATGTTCGCGTGGCTCATCGCGCGGGTGCGCGCCATGTTTGCCCGCAGATCTGGCGCCGATGAAACCGATCAGAACTGGACCGAGAGCTGGTCTTACTCCAAGAAGGAGCAAGAGCAGTTCCTTCAGCTGGGCATTAAACTCAACGCAGACCCGCGAACGCAGCAGCCGTCGGCGTTGGTGAGCAAATGAGTGCCAGCACGCGGCGCGATACGCTGCTGCCGACCAGCGTATCGACGTCGTGGCTCTTCTGGATCACGTTCTGCTTCGGATGCTTTCTGGCCCTGTACACGCCTTACAAGCTGTGGTCCCAAGCCAGTCAGCGAATCGATCTCCAGGGTCCAAGCCTCGGCGCGTACAGCGTATATCTTCTCGGCGCGCTCGCGGGGCTCATGGGATTGCGCTGGTGCATTCTCATTATCCTGTCTTATGCGAGCATGGCGCGAGGTGAGCAACGGACAACATCGCAGGACGACGCGGCCCTGCCCTTCGTATCGATCCTCGCCCCGGCTTATAACGAAGCCGCCTGCGTCACGGATGCGCTGAGTGCGCTGATGCAGCTGGATTATCCGGCATATGAAGTTATCTTCGTTGACGATGGTTCTACGGATCACACGTACGACCTTGCTCTTCCGTTTGCGGGAGCGCATTACTCCGAGCACGGCGTGTGCGATGTCCGCGTCTTCACCAAGCCCAACGGTGGCAAATGGAGCGCCCACAACTTCGGCCTGAAGCACGCAAAGGGAAAGCTGGTTCTATGCATTGACGCCGATTCGCGCATCGAAGCTGGCTCGCTCCGCCTGATGGTACGGCACATGCTCGATCCGCGCGTGGGCGCTGTCTCCGGACAGATCCGTGTGCGCAACCGGAAATCGCTGTTGGGGCTGTTTCAGGCTTTCGAGTATGTACTCGCCAACGGAGCGTTGCGTCTCTCACAAGGCGCCACCGGAGCCGTCATGGTTGTACCCGGACCCATCGGGCTCTTCCGTCGCGAGGCTCTCGACCGCGTGCAGGAAGAAAACGAGAAAGCAGCTGACTTTGAGGATCACGAGATTCCGGGGCCGTTCTCGCCTCTTACTTTCGCCGAGGACTTTCACCTCTCCCTGTCGATGCTCGCGCTTGGATACAGGGTAGAGTACGAACCACACGCAATCGCGCATACCAAGGCTCCCTCAACACTAGCGTCCCTGATGAACCAGAGATATCGCTGGAACCGTGGCACGATGCAGGTCGTGCTCTGGTTTATCCGCAGGACACTGCGGGGAGACAAGTCGCCACTGCGCATCAAGACGTGGATTGCCACTGCGTTCCTGTTCGACTTTTTCTGTTCTCCACCGCTTTATTTTGTTATGCTCGCGAGCTCGCTTCTCTACGTGCTGCACGGCGGCAGTCTGCTGAGCCTCGCCTCGTGGGCCTCAGCTGCATGCTTAGTCAACGTAATGTCAGGCAGCTTGTATGCAGTCGCGCACCGCGATCGCGTCTCGCTGGCTTTGCTTTCGCCGTTTTTTGATTTTTATCAGGGCATTCTCTTGAACTGCGCGTGGCTCATCGCGACACTCGACCAGGCAAGAGGCGCAAGGATGCGATGGTAAATTGCTCTTTGAATCACTTCTTTTTTTGGAGAAACGCCTTGAACGGTCGCCCGATCTGAACCGGATCGGTGACGAAATGTTTGAATGCTAAGTTAGTGAGGAGCACGAGGTGTTGCAAAGGCTGAACTCAGCGATGAGGCTGATTCAGAGAACAACCTCGGAGGCTCCTCAGAGACGATATGTATTACATCGGACTGGATGTACACAAGAAGACGATCAGCTATTGCGTGAAGGA
>DATGAD010000474.1:0-4412 GCA_035313725.1 Alloacidobacterium sp.
CGGACGCGTGAGCCTATGGAGATTGAATCAGAGCGCGCCTGGAATCAATTATTTACCTCGATCAAGCACAGTCGAGAAAGCGCACTCTCCAAGCCCATAAAGCCCAGTATGGCACAGGCGAGCGTCCGCGGCGCCTGCGGCTTCGTTCTTGCCGACCACTCGCTAGGAACGCGAAATCTGCAGCTGAAAGCGAATTTCGACCGACGGGCACACCTCCTAACCGTAATACATTGCAGTTCACTAGGCACGCACTCCCGGTTCGAACTTATAACAGAGGGAGATTATTGGACGAGGGCACTGAGATGCCCTAGCTGCTGAAACATGCCCAAGTCGTCGCGAACCGCAAAATGCTCGACAATCTTCGACTCCTTCAGCCGGAAGCGATGAATGTGCTTGACCGTGAATTTTCTGCCATTGGGAGCAAGTGTCGGGCCCTGCAACGGAGGAATCATTAGAAAGTCGCCCAAGTGAGTGCCCGACAGTGTCACCTCGCACATGATCGTGTCGCCCTCTCCAACGAGTGAGTCAATTTGAAACAGCAAATCAGGAAAGGCCTGGCGCCATGTGCGGACGATGTGCTGAATCCTGCCGCGCACATCGGAATACCGAACGCCGAAATTGGTAAACTCCTGGGAAAAGAACTCGTCGATCTTTTCGATTTCTCCGTGATTCCAAAGCTCCTCAAAGTGGCGTTGGACGCAACCCTTGTTGGCACTTTCCTTCATGGATAGTCCTCTAATTACACAGAGCAGCATACACTCGTGCGCAGGCGTGGACATCGGTCAATAGGTAGCTGCCGTCCTATCTACGTCCCGATGTGTATCTGCAATTGTTTCTTTGTTCTGCCCGAATCACCGGCGATCCGACCGGAACTGCGAAATCTGGCCAACTTTCCGCTCCAGTTCTCGGTGAGCGCTTTGGCGGAGATTAGCGGCCAATACCTCGGGTCATGCTTGGTAAGAAGTTATATTTTCTTTCAGTTGTATTTTTCTTCAGGAGGCGGGGCTCCGCTTCCGGCGATGATCTTGGCTGGTCGATGCCAGAGGCGGAACCCCTGCGAGGTGCGATCCTCTTTGTCGCAGTTTCCGCTGCACCGGGCAAGCTTGCCACCGACTGGGCAGAAGACTGCGACAAGATCATCTTACGCCGCTGTCCAGTTTGTGAACGGGATTCGATCATTGGTCACGGACGGCGTCGCAAGCAGGCGCACGACGAGCATCACGACTGGATTTGGATCCATCGCGGCCGCTGCGCCGATTGCGGGACAACCTTTACTTTCCTTCCGCTGTTTTCTCTTCCGTACACGCATTTCAGTTTGCTGGCGCGTTGCCAGGCATTGTTGCGGCGGATTGCGGCGCACTGTTCGTGGGAGAAGGCATCGCCCAAGCTTAAAGACCCTGATCGGTTGCCGGATCCTTCCACAGTTCGGCGCTGGTTGAGCGGCCTGGACTTTTCTCAGCCGGCGCTGTCCTTTCTCAACCGGACCGTCACCCGCGTAGCTCATTGGCTGGCTAGCGGGCATCAGGCTCTTGACGAAGCGGGGCCGCTGTCGTGGATAACCCCTGCTCTCGAAGTTCTCTGTCCCTTGCGTCTTTGAAAAAACCCTTTCACCCACCATCCTTGCCTGGGATTGCCGACGCCGTTCTCCTAGGCTTGGTTCCGGGAGGCAAAAAGGCGCCGTGAGCAAAGACGTCGAAACACTCAAGCGGCGGATGCCGCTGATTGAGTATCTGAGGCAGCATAACTGGAAGGGCTCACCTGTCGGCCGTTCCGAGTTCGTCGGACTCTGTCCGTTGCACGAGGAGACCCATCCCTCGTTCTATGCCAACACGCGCAAGGATGTTTTCTATTGCCACGGCTGCGGACAGGGCGGCGATCTGATTCGCTTTATCCAGTTGTCCCGCCATCTGTCTTTCCGCCAGAGTCTCGCCTGCCTGGATCTACAGACCGCTCCTTCCGATGATTCTGCTGCTGTGCTGGAACAGACTGCCGCCTTCTATCAGCAGCAGCTCGATCACTACCCCGAAGCCCTCAGCTATCTCAACACGCGCGGACTGCATGATCCAGTACTGATCCGCGAACTCGGCATCGGCTATGCACCCGGCGGAACGTTGCGCCGCTCTCTCACCGCGCAAGGTCATTCCTTCGCTCGACTGCACAGACTCGGGCTCATCAACGTGCAGGGCGCCGATGCTCTCTATCAGCGCATCGTCTTCCCCTTGTACAAGGGCCAACAGGTCATCAACCTGTACGGTCGCAGCATCGGTTCCGCCTTCGCCCATCGCTTCCTGCCCGGCGGCAAGGGCGGCCTGTATGCCTGGGAGAAGGTTCGCAACTGTTTCGAAGTCATCCTGGTCGAAGGGTTGTTCGACTATGCCGCCCTGCGGCAGGCGGGATTCCACAACGTGACCTGCTCGCTGGGTACACACCTCAGCGCAGACCAGTTCCGCCAGCTGTGTGAAGGCGAGCGCACCGTCTATCTCACCTTCGATGTTGATCGGAACCAGAGCGGCCAGCAAGCTGCAGAACAACTGGCCCGTCGTCTTGTCAGGCAGGGTATCTCCGCACGTCGCGTTCTGCTGCCTGAGGGACATGATCCCAACTCCTTCTTCGTTCAAGGAGGAGACGCACACCAGTTCCAGACTCTCGTGGAGGCTGCGCAGCTATGAAGTTCCGCGTCATCTGCCAGAAGACTTCATCGGGCGCACATAGTCCGGTTCAGGTGGTCGAGCAATCCACCGGTAAGGGCGTTGCGTGGATCAATCGGTACCTCGATCGCGAGTATGTTCGCCGGCTTGCCAACAAGAGTCTGTTTACCTACGCACATAGCCTGTTGCACTTCGTGCGCTGGGGGGAGAGTGTTCATCATACTGGCGAAATCTCCGCTGCCGACCTCACCGAATCGACGCTGTTCGATTACCTGCGCTTCCAGTCGAGCCGGCAACCTCCGCCTTCTGCCACCACCATCAACGATCGCGTCGCCTGTGCCGATCGTGCGATCCGCAATCAGTTCCCCGATGCTCCCTGTCAGGTAGCGCACGGCTTCCATAAGATTTACCTGCACCGCAGGCCGATGGGTCTGGGACGCCCCAGGTTCGAACTCAGCAGGTTGCGCATCAAAGAACCACGGCTCAACATCGTCCCCCTCTCGGTCGACGAAGTGGCACGCTTCTGGTCCAGCTTCCGCAACGCGCGCGACCTGGCCATCGTCGGCCTGATGCTCCTGCAGGGGCTCCGCTCCGCCGAAGTCATGGCCTTGAATCCCGATGATGTGTTGTTATCCGAAGGGCAGCTTCGGGTGCGCGGCAAGGGGAACAAGCTGCGCTTGCTGCCACTGGCGCCGGAAACCACGCAACTACTCGATCACTATCTGCAAGTGGAACGGCCCGATCCCTGCTCTCCAGCAC
Source organism: Alloacidobacterium sp. (assembly GCA_035313725.1). Taxonomy (GTDB): domain Bacteria; phylum Acidobacteriota; class Terriglobia; order Terriglobales; family Acidobacteriaceae; genus Alloacidobacterium. Next base: position 3,408 of record DATGAD010000474.1, read on the forward strand.
TGTTCGTCGTGCTCAAAGGGCCAGCGCGCGGCGCCCGCATGACACCTGCCGGATTACGCTCCCTGTTCCGACACCATCGCAACACTTCCGGTGTCGAGTTGGCTAATCCTCACCGGTTCAGACACACTTTTGCCTCTGACATGGTACGTGCCGGCATGAGCCTGCCTGCACTTATGCAACTCATGGGTCACACCGACATCGAAACCACGATGCGCTATGTGAAGGTCTCCCCGCAGGATGTCTATCTCCAGTACGCCCGCGCGGTGGCACAGTGCATCCATCCCCATCCGAGGATCTCCTGATGCGTTGGCGCCGGCCTCCGCTCCAGCACCCCCTGGCGCCCGTGTTCGTGCGCGCGGTCGCGTCTCTGTCGACCGCGCTCACTCCTTCCAGCGAGCGCAACTACAACATCGTGGTGCGCAGCTTCCTCGTCTATCTCGGTACGGAATACCCGGCGGTTACCCGTCTCGACCAACTGCACCGCGATCCTCACATCCTCGGATGGATGGCGCACCTGCGCGCGCAGACTCCGCCTCTGGCCACGGCAACCTGCATCGGCCGGCTCTTCGCTCTGCGCACTATCTTCCATGAGCTGGCTCGCACCAGCCATCTCCCTGAACTGGCCCACTTGCTGCTGCGCGAGGATATCCCGCGCTCTCCCCACACTCTGCCGCGGCCGCTCACCGCCGAGCAGGATCAGCTCCTCCAGCAGGAGTTCCTGCGCCGCAACGATCTCGGCGGAAATGTCTTCTTGTTGCTCCGCTCGACTGGCATGCGCATCGGCGAATGCGTCGATCTCTCCTATGACTGCCTGCGCTCCATGGCAACAAACCAGTGGGCCATTCATGTCCCCCTCGGAAAACTCAAGACCGAGCGCATGGTGCCCGTCGATGCCTTCGGCCGCGATCTCGTACACCGGCTGCGCTTCTTCCGCTTCCTCGACCCTCTGCCTGCCGATGGACGGCTTCTGGCCCGACCCGGAAGCAAAGTTGCTATCGTGCTTCA
>DATGAD010000475.1:0-3383 GCA_035313725.1 Alloacidobacterium sp.
AAAACAGGTCCTTCGCTGCGCTCAGGATGACATCGGTAATAAGGGGTCAGCGGGGCTAATAAGGGACTACCGAAGTTTTTCTTCCAGCTCTTCGTGGATGTGGCCCATCTTTTCCCGCTTGAAATCGAGATAGCGCTGGAAAGTCTCTTCCGGTTCAACGGCGGCGGAGATGCGCTCTACGACGCGAATGCCTGCCGATTCGAGGGCTTCTACTTTTTCGGGATTGTTGGTAATGAGGCGGACGGCGTGGACGCCAAGCTGCTTCAGGATTTCGGCGGGCAGCTCGAATTCGCGGCAGTCGGGCTTGTAGCCGAGCTCGACGTTGGCTTCTACGGTGTCGAAGCCCTGGTCCTGCAATTCGTAGGCTTTGAGTTTTGCCATGAGGCCGATGCCGCGGCCTTCCTGCTGCTCGTAGAGAAGGATGCCGGTGCCGGCTTCGGTGATGGTTTTGAGCGCGAGTTCGAGTTGCAGGCGGCAATCGCAGCGCAGCGAGTGGAAGACGTCTCCGGTGAGGCACTGTGAATGGATGCGGATGATGGGCGGCTCGGCGTGGATGTCGCCCATAACGAGCGCGACTGCGCCTTCAATACGTTTCGCGGGAGCAGGCGTGTTGGCGTTGCAGGATTCCGGGTTGGCGACGACGCCCTCAAATCCAAGGATTCGGAAATGTCCCCAGCGGGTGGGGAAATCGGCATCGGCAACCTTTCTTACAGTTTCAAACGGCATAGTTGTGATTATACGGAGGCTCTCGCACCGGGCTACGGCGCTTGATCTCAGTTAAGTAGATGAAATTATGACTGGAAAGATGCGGGAGCGGTAGAGTTAAAGGGTGATCGAGCAGAAGCTGATACTGATTACGCTGCTGATAAAGCTGGGCGTGGCCGCCGCTGTTTCAAGCGCGCTGGCGCGGGCAAGGACGTTTCAGCGTCTGCTGTTTACGGAGAACCGCAAGGCCAGGGAGACGTTGGGGCTGCTCGCTTTCATCTGCGTTCCGCTGGCTCTTGGCGTCTGGGTGCGCGTGACGGTGCCGAACTTTCTGGCCGCCGATATTTCTTTTGAGACGACGATCCTGCTGGGGATCCTGATGGGGCCGCTTTCGGCGCTGGCGGGTGGTGCGCTGCTGTCGCTTCCGGCGATGCTGCACCATGAGTATTTGTCGTTGCCGTTCAATCTGGCGGTGGCGTTGATTGCGAGTCTTTATGGCAGCTTTGTCGAAGAGGAAGAGGTCTGGTCGTTTTCGCCGTTTGTGGATTTGAGTATTTATCGCTGGGTGCGGCGTAATCTACGGCAGCCGCGCTTCGACCGGCAGGTGCTGCTGCTGGTGCTGATTGTGGGGCTTGAAATATGCCGCGGCTGGCTGGCGAGCGTGTATCCGGGCCGGCTCTTTGCGCTGACCTCGGAGAACTGGTGGGTGAGGATTGCGATCTGGGCCAGCGCGGCGATGGTGGTCGGGATTCCGCTGAAGGTGTGGAATACGATCCGCATCGAGCAGAAGCTGGAAGAGCAGAAGCGGCTGTTGCTGGAGGCGCGCCTCGATGCCTTGCAGCGGCAGATCAATCCGCACTTTTTATTCAATACGCTGAATTCGATTGCGTCGCTCGTGCGTTTCCGTCCGGAGCAGGCGCGTGAGCTGATTGTGAAGCTGGCGAATATCTTGCGGGCTTTGCTCAAGGATCATGACTCGTATGTGTTGCTGCGCGATGAGCTGAATTTTACTGACGATTATCTCGGAATTGAAGTTGTACGCTTTGGCGCGGACAAGCTGAAGGTGGTGAAGGAGATCGATCCGGCAACGCTTGACCTGCCTGTGCCGAGCATGATCCTGCAGCCGCTGATCGAGAACAGCATCAAGCACGGGCTGGAGCCGCGCATCAGCGGCGGCACAATCACCATTCGCAGCCGACTGGATGGCGCGAAGCTGCTGATTGAGGTTGAAGACGATGGAGTGGGCATTGCGCCGGGGCGGCCGCATTCGAGTGGTGTGCTGCATCAGGGGACGGGTATCGGCATGAGCAATGTGCGCGAACGGCTGGAGGTGCTCTTTGGCGATGCGGCGAGCTTCGACGTGACGAGCCGTCCGGGACGTGGCACGCACATCGTGATGGAGATGCCGACTTCGAATTATGACGATGGCGAAACGGGTTCGACGCCGCTGCCGGCACGCTCGAGCACGCGCTCGTAATATTTTTCGTACACAGGAATGATCTTCGATGCACAGAAGCGCTGCTGCGCTGTTTTGCGCGCTGCGGTGGCCATGGATTCGAGCTTTTCCGGATTGAGGAGCAATTCGGCTGCGGCTTCCGCCATTGCTTCCACATCGCCGACAGGGAAGAGGCGGCCGTCTACGCCGTCTTCGATGAGCTCGGGTACACCGCCAACGTTTGTAGCGATGGTTGGAACGCGGCAGGCCATGGCTTCGAGGGCCGCAAGGCCGAAGGATTCGAGCTCGCTCGGCATCAGCATCAGATCGGCGAGAGGCAAAAGCTCGTTGACGCTCTCCTGCTTGCCGAGAAAGTGGACGCGGTCCTGGATGCCCTTCTTGTGGGCGATCCATTCGGCGGCGGAACGGTCGGGGCCATCGCCTACTAACATCAAATGCGCCGGGATTTTTTCGACGACGCGGGCGAAGACTTCAACTGCATCTTGAACGCGCTTGACCGGGCGGAAATTTGAGAGGTGGATGAGGATCTTCTCGTCGGGTGCGGCGTAGCGCTTGCGTTTTTCTTCGCGGACCTCTGGGGCGAGCGGCATGTAAAAGTCGCAATTCACGAAGTTGGTGATGACTTCGATTTCGCGCTTGATTTTGAATTCCTTGACCGTGCGTTCGCGCAGGTAGTGCGAGATGGACGTAACGCCGTCGCTCTGCTCGATGGCGAAGCGCGTGATCGGCAGATAGGAGCGGTCGAGGCCTACGAGCGTGATGTCCGTTCCGTGCAACGTCGTCACAAATGGCAGGTGTCGTCCTCGTGCTGCGAGCATCTGGCGCGCGAGCAATGCGCTTACCGAGTGCGGGATGGCGTAGTGCACGTGCAGCAGATCGAGGTCATAGTATTCGGCGACTTCGGCGGTGCGTGAGGCGAGTGCCAGGTCGTAGGGCGGGTACTCGAAGAGTGGGTAGTTCGAGACGGGGACTTCGTGGTAGAAAATACCTTGCTCGCGTCCGGTGAGCCGGAAGGGCTGCGAGTAGGTGATGAAGTGGACCTGGTGTCCGATGGCGGCGAGTTCAATGCCGAGTTCGGTGGCTACGACGCCGCTGCCGCCGTACGTGGGATAGCAGGTGATTCCAATCTTCATGCTGTGCTCACAGTCTCCGCATTGGACGTTACTGGAAGATTACGGGATTCAGGCAAGTTGGCCGAAGTGGATGAGATCAACGTTTGCGT
>DATGAD010000476.1:0-11610 GCA_035313725.1 Alloacidobacterium sp.
TCCGGAAGCTCGGCATAGACCTGTGCGATCTCCGTGCCCGCGTGCTTGCCGCTGTTCTTTACCTTGAAGCTGACGGTCTTCTGTCCGCTGTCCGTCTTCAGGTCCGAATAAGAGTAGCTGGTATACGACAGCCCGAAGCCAAAGGGAAAGAGCGGCTGTTTGTGCTCCGCCTCATACCACTTGTAGCCGACCTTCACACCCTCGTCATAGCTGACCGAGTACTTCGAGGCGACATGGTCCCCGCCATTCACCGCCCCATTTCCCTGGCCTTCGTCTTCCTTCGACAACGGAGGAATCACCGAGTGCGGCAAGTCCTGCTCACTTTTCGGGAAGGTCATCGCCAGCTTGCCCGTCGCGTTCACCTCACCCGTCAATACATTCGCCAGCGCAATATCCCCGCGGCTGCCCGCATACCAGGCCTCAACCACGCCAGCCACATCGCCAAGCCACGGCATCGTGACAGCGGTTCCGGTCTCCAACACCACAATCGTGTGCGGATTCGCCTTCGCCACTGCCGCTATCAGCGCATCCTGATTATCCGGCAGAGAAAGATTTGGCAGGTCCATTCCCTCCGAAGTCCACTGGTAAGCAAAGACAATCGCCACATCCGAGCCCTTCGCCAGCGCAGCCGCCGATGAAACATCCGTACCCGCGTCGTACTGAATCTTTGTGCCCGGCAGCTTGGCCGTCAGTGCCTTCAGTGGAGATGTCGGAAACCAGATGTGATCCTGCCAGTGCGTCGCGCCCTGTCCCGGAGGTGCAATCACATTGCCGCCTGGCGGATCTACCTGTGCCGAACCGCCACCTGAGATCATCCCCACATCCGCATGGCCCCCAATCAGGGCAATCGACTTCACCTTCGACGTGAGCGGCAGGATCCCTTTGTCATTCTTCAGCAGAACAATGCTCTGCTCTTCAATGTGCTGCGCCACATCGAAGCCGTGCTCTACATCCACGACGCCCTTCTCCACCGGGTAGTCCACCACCCCCGACAGAAACATCGAACGCAACACGCGCCGCGCATGGTCATCAATTTCTGCCATCGGCACGCGACCGGCATCTACAGCTTCTTTCAGCTTCGGCCCGAAGAAGTGATCCATCGGCTGCTCATTGTCCAGCCCCGCTGCCGAAGCCTTCTCCGTGCTGTGTGTGCCGCCCCAGTCCGAGAGAACAAAACCCTTAAAGCCCCACTCGCCCTTCAGCACATCGGTGAGCGTGTACTTGTTTTCGCAGGCATAATCGCCATTGATGCGGTTGTACGAGCACATCACCGCCGCCGGATTGCCAATGTTGATCCCAATATGAAAAGCCAACAGGTCGCTCTCCTGCAACGCCTTCTTCGAGATGATCGCGTTCACAATATTGCGGCCCGTCTCCTGATCGTTGACCGCGTAGTGCTTGATGTCGCCGATCACATGCTCCGCCTGCTCGCACTTCATCAGGTTGCCGACCAGAGTCCCCGCCAGCAGCGGATCCTCACCCAGATACTCAAAGGTCCGCCCGTTTCGCGGATCGCGCGTCAGGTTCACACCGCCGCCCAGCGTCATGTTGTAGCCCTGCGCCCGCAGCTCGCTCCCAATCACCGCGCCGTAATCGCACGCCGCCTGCGGATTCCAGCTCGATGCGGCTCCCACATTCGACGGCAGCGCAGTCGAGTAGCGCCCGTTCTCGCCGCTGCTACGCACGCCATACGCCGCGTCCGACATATAAATATTCGGAATCCCCAGCCGCGGAATACCAACTGTCATCCCGGCGCCACCGTTCGAGAGGTATGTGAGGGGAGTCTGCCAGTTCGGCACATGGGCCATGCCCGTCCCATGCAGCAGACCGATCTTTTCATCGAGTGTCAATTGCTTCAGAACCATATCGGCGCGCTCATCCGACGACAGGCTCTTGTTCATCCACGGACGATCGGCCCCGCTGTGATCCGCACTTTGCGCCAGTACCGGAACCACCGGCATCAGCATTCCCATCAAGCCAGCCGCCAGCGGCAGGCACTTTCGAAACACACGAATCCGCATTGTTTTCCCTTCAGATTTACGATTGCGCGGTCATACTAGAATGGTGATCAGGCACCCGTCAAGCTTAAACGTTTTACTAAGTAATATTCGCCACCGATCACACCTAAACCATTCAAGTCAACCGATTGTCTTGAAAATTTGCCTTTACCTGGGCACTCAACAGAATACGACCATTTGCGGCGATTCTTTGTAAACAAAACATGCGCTAGCATCGTATTGCAAATAGTTCCCTGAAAAACCGAGGCCGCGCCCATGCAAATCCTGCTTCAGGACGTCCGCTACGCCCTCCGCCAGCTGCGCAAGAACCCCGGCTTCGCCCTCACAGCGATCCTCACCCTCGCCCTCGGCATCGGAGCCACCACTGCCGTCTTCAGCGTAGCCTACGGCGTCCTCATCGATCCCTTCCCGTACAAAGACGTCCATACCCTCGTGACGCCAAAACTGTGCAGTGCGCAACGGCCGCAGTGCGGCTGGAATGTCTACACGCCCGAGCAGTTCAACGAAATCGCGCAGAAGACTGACATCTTCAACGGCGTCACCGCATCCACCATCAGCAATGTCGTGCTCACCGGTGAATCGGAACCGCAGCGCCTACGCGGCAATTACATCACCCCCAATACCTTTGATGTCCTCGGCGTGCAACCCCTCATCGGCCGCGCCAGCACAGAAGACGATGTGCGCCCCGGCCACGGCGAAGTCGCGCTGCTCAGCTACCGATACTGGCAGGCCCATTACGGCGGCAAGCCGTCGATCATCGGCCGCGTCCTTACTTTTAACAAACATCCGCGCACCATAATCGGCGTCATGCCGCCGCGCTTCCTGTGGCGAGGGGGCGATGTTTACCTGCCGATCGATATGACCAGCAGCAGCGAGGCGCAAAATGAGCGATTCTTCGCGCTCGTTGGACGCCTGAAACCCGGCGTAACTGAGGCGCAAGCGACCGCCGAGTTGCAACCCATCTTCAACGATTTCTCAAAGACCGCGCCCCGCGCCTTCCCCAAAGATCTCCGCGTCGGCATCATGCCTTTCGACCAGATGTTCCAGTCAGGACTCGCGAGCACACTCTACCTGCTCCTCGGCTCGGTCGCTGTCCTGCTGTTGATCGCATGTGTCAACGTCTCCAGTCTGCTGCTCGCCCGCGCCGTTCACCGCGAGCACGAATTTGTCCTACGCGCTTCTATAGGTGCGTCGCGCCTGCGCCTCGTCCGCCACGCCCTCACAGAATCGCTCCTGCTCGCAGCCGTGGCCATGCCTTTAGCCCTGGCCTTTGCCTACGCCGGCTTGCAGGCGACCCTACGCATCGTTCCGACGCAAACCATCCCCGACGAAGCCGTCGTCACCATGAACATCCCCGTCCTGCTCGTTTCGATCGGCGTCGCTCTCGTCACAGTCCTGCTCTTCGGACTCGCCCCTGCATGGCACAGCGCCAACCCGCGCCTCGCCGCTGTGCTCAGCAGCGTCCGTTCTTCGGGAAGCCGCGCGCAACGCCGTCTGCTCAGCGGTTTCGTCGTCACCGAAATCGCATTATCGCTGGCCCTGCTCATGCTCGCCGGCTTGATGGTCCGCTCCCTCATGGCCGTCGAAAATGCTCCCGTGCCCTTCTCTCCCGACCACACGCTTATGATGAACATCCCGCTCGTGGAGGAGCGCTACCCAACGCCCGAGAGCCATACTCGCTTCTTTCGCGAGCTTCTGGACCGCGTCCGTGCTCTCCCCGGCGTCACCAGCGCAACCGTCGACGCATCCTTTCCGTTCCTCGACATGTACGGCGACCATGTCCAGATCGCGGGCCAACCCACCGACAACCGCTTCACGCTCATCCACCTCACAGACCCGGCTTACTTCCAGATCTCAGGCCGAAGAATTCTGCAAGGCCATTTCCTCGACGAGCGAGAAATCGCCGACCAGTCCCACGAAATTGTTGTAACCGAGAACTTCGCGAAGCGATATTTCAGCGGCGAAAACGCCCTTGGCCGCACCATCCACCTGCCCGAATTCCGACCCGACCGCAAGAACAAGCTTAAAGACGATGCCTTCACCGTCGTCGGCGTCATGAACAATCTGCCTATCTTCGCCGGTTTCCGAGAGGACTATCCCCACATCTTCCTTCCCTATACCGCGGTGCCGGAAGGCGTAGACAGTCTGATCGTCTCAACCGCCTTGCCCGCCGACGACCTCACCAACCCCGTGCGTCAGCTCATTTATTCCATGGACAAAGACCAGCCCGTCCTGGACATGATGACTCTCCGCCAGATGCTCGACATGTACGGCTACGCCGGCCCGCGCTTCGCTCTCGCGCTCTTCGGAACCTTCGCCGCCGCGGCCCTGCTGCTCTCGCTCGTAGGCGTCTACGGAGTGCTCTCCTTCGTTACCTCGCAGCGCACGCAGGAAATCGGCATCCGCATGGCCCTCGGCGCCAATCGCGGCAACGTCATGTGGATGGTCCTCCGCCAGGCCTGCATGCTCGCCGTACTCGGCGTAGCCATTGGCCTTCCGCTCGCCTTCTTCGCTGGACGCTTCGCCAAAGACCAACTCATCCACACTTCGCAGCACGATCCCGTAGCGCTCATCGCCGCCATCTGTGTCCTGCCGCTGCTCGCCGTCGCGGGAACGCTTCTGCCCGCGCGCCGAGCCGCCGCCATCGACCCGGCAAGAGCCCTGCGTTCGGAGTGAGATGGCACGCTCATGCCGGAAGCACTTCGAAAACGTGATAACCCCATGCGGGCAGATCCAGGTATAGTCCGCGAGTAGAAAGTTCAGACCCCTGCCGATCGTAAATTGCCGCTCCCGTTCGATCACGGAAACGCCAGTTGCGATCCTTCAAACTTGACCACGCTATCTCCACGTAGCATTGGCTCTGGTGATCGGAGTAGTTCACCGCAATCAATCGCCGCTTGTCTTGTGGGCCAGTCCAGGAAAATGCAATGAATGACTCAAATGTCGAGTTCCCATCCCACGCAGAACTGCAAGAGAGTAATTGCCAATCTCCGTCACGAACGGTGGGATCGCGTAACTGGTCGATCAGATTGGTATAAAAATCTGCGATTTCCTGATCAACCGGTTCGACGGGACCGCGCCCAAGATGCATCGAAATGCGGACTCGCTTGCCCTGCAGCTGCCCTTGATGGAAGAAACGTAATCCCGGCGAAAGGAACGTAATGATCGCGGCCGCTTGATGAACGCCGGCCGGAAACGTCGCCGCCGCACGAGGCTCATCATGGTTTTCCAGAAAGCGTGCAAGTTTGTCCTGAAAATCCAATCCCGCAGTCAAATGCCCGCGAACAGACTGAGCATTCCGTTCCGTCAGGCGATCGTATAAACGTTTGTCATACGTATAGTTGAATCCCTGCTGCTGCAAACTCCACTCCAGATTCCAATAGACCTCCGCCATGAAGAGAAAATCGGGATTCTGACGATGTACTGCCTCTGTCGCCCTGGGCCAAAACGGCTCCGCTTGCAGTCCCCATGTGTGCTCAAATACTTCCGGCAACTCGAGCATTGCCATGTCGCAGCGCACCGCGTCGCACTGCGTCGCGATGCGCTGCAACTCAGCGAGCATCGCCTCCTGGAAGTCGGGGTTTGCATAGTTCAGTTGCAGTGTATCCGGCCATCCGGGGAAGTACGGATCGCGACCATGGGCGAAAATTCGCTCCCCGTTTTGAGTGGGAACACGACAGTAGTTCTGCGGCTCTGCGGTGAGTTGGTCTTCAGTCCCTGAGACATAGAAATCAGGGTGTCGGACGGCCCATGGGTGATCGAGTGCGGTGTGGTTCGGCACGAAATCGAGCATCAATCGAATGCCGCGATCGCTGAGTCGCTGACGGACACGCCGCAAAGCGTCGTCGCCTCCAAAGTCCTGGTGAACGTGGTAGTCGCGGATTGCAAAGCAGGAACCGCTGACATCGGATTCCTGATAATCCGGAAGAGTTTGTTGATACTCCCGCATCCATTCCGGATTGGAAAGCGACACACTCCTGCCCACGGCACCGGTCTGCCATACTCCAAGGAGCCAGACAATATCGAAGCCCGTTTCCGCCAGATGGTCCAACTCGGCCTCTGTCAAATCATCTAGTGTGGCTGGTCGCCCCAATGCTGCGCCAATCTCCGCCAGGCGGACGCGCGTATTGATCTGGTACAGCGACGGACAGCGGGGAAGGCTCATGCTTATCACTCCCCTGTGTTAGACCTTCATTACGACCGGGTCAAGACTTTGAAGAAAAAAAGGTGTTGCCGCGGGAGGCACATTCGCCCTTAGCACGACAAAAAAGCGAATTTCTCTTCGGCGCGAAAACGGTGCGTATTCTAAACTGAGTCGCCCGCTCTCCATAGCAGTCGCCGGAAACTAATCTCGCCCGTATCTCCGTGGAGGACTCAGCCGTGACCACTGAACAGCCATCAACCAGCAATAAGGAATTCATACGTCGCGCCCTTGAAGTCGCGATCCACGTCGGCCTGCTTGTTCTCCTTACAACAGCTTGCCTGTTCATCGTGCGCCCCTTCCTTCCTCTCGTCACGTGGGGCATTGTGATCGCAATTGCCTCATATCCTGCGTACCGAAAGCTGCGAGGCGCCCTAGGTGGCCGTGGAAAGCTGGCTGCCGTTCTTTGCACGTTATTTTTCCTGGCGGCGTTGATCGTTCCCGTTGCGTTGCTGGCGGAAACGATGATCGAAGGGGCCCGTTCGCTGGGCACACATGTCAAAGATGGAACCCTCAGCATTCCTGCCCCGCCTGCCAGCGTGCGAACTTGGCCTCTTATCGGGGCGCCCTTAGACCGTGTGTGGAATATGGCTTATACGAACCTGACCGGTCTGCTGAAAAGTCTCGCTCCTCAACTCCGAGAGTTTGTTCCGAGGTTGCTCCACACCTCAGCTGGAATCGGCATCACAGTAATACAATTCGTCCTCGCAATTCTCGTCGCCGGAGCTATGCTTGCAAATGCCTCGGGATGCGCGGCAATCACTCATGCATTGGCCAACCGTCTTTTTGGCGAGCGGGGACCAGAGTTTGAGCAACTCGCGGGATCGACAATCAGAAGCGTTACGAATGGAATCATTGGTGTCGCTGTCATCCAAGCCATCTTCGCGGGTATCGGGTTTCTGGTAGCTGGACTGCCGGGCGCAGGATTGTGGACGCTCGCTTTCCTGATCGGTGCAATCCTTCAGATCGGAGGCCTTGTTATTCTTCCGGCCATTATCTACATGTTTGCCATTGCCAGCACCACGAAGGCAGTCCTGTTTCTCGTGTGGTGCCTTGTTGTCCTACTTCTTGAGCACGTGCTCAAACCGTTGCTTCTGGGACGCGGCGTTGCCGTACCGATCGTAGTAGTCTTTTTAGGTGCGATTGGTGGCTTCCTGGCTATAGGCATCATCGGCCTTTTTGTCGGCGCCATCGTTCTGTCTGTGGGCTATAAGCTCTTTCTCGCATGGATTGAAGGCCCTATCGCTGCGGAGCAAGCGACCTGAAACAACAACAGGTGTATGGGAAAGATCCCGCGTCGTAAATCATCCATCTCTCGGACGTTGAGGCACAAAAGCCAGTGCACAAAGCAAATGACAAGCCAAATGACCTTGATACGAATAGTGTCGGCTCATTCGCGTTGCAGGGTCATTTCATCGGATCGTCCACGATACGGCAGGGCCCCGCGCCGGATTTTCCGAAGTCCGGAGATAACAACAGCTTGCGTACAGACTAAAACGCCCAGTCTCTGATTTGTGTGCAGATGCATTCGAAGAGTGATAATCTTCGGGCGAAGTGTTTGTTACACCTCAGCAGAAGAAAGGTATCCGAATCATGAGTCGTCAAAAGCTTTTTGTGGTGACCACGTTGCTGTCGGCAGGACTGCTCTTCTCCGGATGCAAAAAGTCATCGGATCAGGATCAGGCGGCAACGCAACCGGCGGCAGCACCGCCCGCAACGCAACCCGACTCCAGCCAGCCCGCTCCCGCTGCAGCCGGGAGTGACACCAAAGCTGCGTCACCGGCACCGGCAACATCGAGCGCTCCGGCCGCCGCAGCGCCTGCTGCGGCTCCGGCACCTGCTCCTCCGCCACCACCACCACCTATTATCGTTCCCGCAGGCACGACGTTGTCTGTAACTCTCGGCAGCGGTCTTAGTTCAAAGGACAGCGCTGCTGGGCAAGGGTTCACCGGAACACTCGCCAATTCCGTGTCTGTCGGAGGAGTCAGAGCGATCCCAGCCGGATCTCAGGTAAGTGGCACCGTCACCGATGCCAAGTCAGCGGGTAAGTTTAAGGGCGCGGCAAGTCTTGGCATTACGCTGCAGTCCATCACGGTCCACGGTACCAGCTATCCCATCTCCACGAGCGTTTATAGTCAGCAGACCACGGGTAAAGGCAAGCGCACTGCCGGATTCATCGGTGGCGGCGCAGGCGCAGGCGCCTTGATCGGCGGTCTTGCGGGCGGCGGCAAGGGCGCTGCAATCGGCGCTCTCGCTGGAGCAGGCGCGGGAACCGCAGGTGCTGCGATGACCGGCAACAACCGCGACATTACGCTTGCACCGGAAACGGTAGTCAGCTTTAAGCTGGCGAACTCCATCACCCTTCCACCGCACGAGCAGTAAGATCTCTGCATAAAATAGAACAGCCGCCTTGCGAGGCGGCTCTTCTCGTCTGTGCACCACTCATCGACAAAATTCCAACTCGCCAGCGACTGCATGTCTCCGGCAGTACGCGGTCCATGTGCTCTTTGCACATGAGGGCTTGACCCCTGTACATTTACCGTTAGCTTGAAGTAGAAGAAAATCGATTTATTCAGGAGAATCATGAACGGCTCCCCGCAGCAGGTATGCTCTCCAATCCGTAGCCTCGCTCTCCTTCATTCCATCAGCGATCCGCAACTCAGAGCCGCGGAACTAGACGAAAAGTGGTCGCGATTGGCCGCCCTCTTTGACCAATCTCAGCTGTCAGCGATTCTCTTGCAGCGGAATGAAAACATTGCATGGATCACTGGCGGCCAAGTCGAGGCGCGTGTCGCTATCCCGCTCGAAACTGCCGTCACTTTCCTGCTGCTGACTCGCACGGGCCGCAAGTATTATCTGACGTCGAATAATGAGGCTCCACGGATGGCGGACGAGGAGTTCCCTGACCTCGGTTATGAGCCAGTCATCGCACCCTGGTATCAGGACACATTGGCAGAAATTCATCGTCTGGCAGGTACCGGAGCGATCGGCACAGATCACGTCCTGCCTGGATTTATCCCGGTCGACCTTAGCCCGTTGCGCACACCGCTCACCGCCGCTGAGGTCGACCGCTTCCGCTGGCTTGCAGAACATACCGCATCGATAACGGCAGAGACGCTTCTTGAACTTGAACCAGGCATCACGGAAGATCAGATGTCCGGCAACATCGCCCAACGTCTGCTTGCTGAAGGCATCCTTCCATCTGTCCTGCTCATGGCTGTCGATGATCGCATCCGCAAATACAAGCATGCAGTCTCGCGCGGCGCGGTTCTGGAGCGTTATGGAATGCTGAATCTTTGTGCCCGCAAGTGGGGGCTCGCCGTTTCCATCACACGCTTCGTGCATTTCGGTGCGCCTCCGCAGTGGCTGGTAGACGGATTCGGGGCCTGCGCAGAAATCAATGCAAAGCTTTTGCATGCCAGCCGCAGCGGTGCAACCTCCGCAGATCTCTTCGCCGTAGCTGAGCGCGCCTATCGCGAAGCCGGCTTCCCGGGAGAAGAACAACTGCATCACCAGGGAGGCCCCGCAGGATATCTGGAGCGCGAGTGGGTAGCCTCACCCCGCGGCCGGCAAACCCTCACCGAAACTGAGGGACTTGCATGGAACCCGAGCATTCGCGGAGCCAAGACAGAAGATACAGCGCTGCTTCACAACAGCGCGATTGAAGTGCTGACCCTTACACCATCGCTTCCACAGATCACTACAACGATTGACGGAATCACGTATCCTGCTGCGAATATTCTGATTCGCTGATCCGCCGCACTTCTGACGCAGGATGAGCGCTGATCCGGAGAGGTAATCGATTACATGAATACGCGCACGATGCCCAGACTCTTTGCTGCGACAATCCTTTCTGCACTGATCGCGTTCACTCCAGCTCGTCCGGCTTTCGCGCAAGCAACTGAATATTCAGACAAACCGCCCTTGTTACTCGGCGCCGCATGGTACCCGGAACAGTGGCCTGAATCGCGTTGGGATGCGGACCTGTCACTCATGGAAGCAGCGCATATCAACCTTGTACGCATAGGCGAATTTGCCTGGAGCGCCATGGAGCCGTCAGAAGGTAAGTACGATTTTGTGTGGATGGACCATGCGATCGAACTCGCTGAAAAACATCACATCTGCGTCGTACTCGGCACTCCGACAGCTGCGCCTCCGGCATGGCTGACGACGAAATACCCGGACACGCTGCGCGTTGATGAGAATGGCGTGCGCGACGAACATGGCAATCGCCAGCAATTCTCCTTCGTGAGCATCCGCTATCGCAAGTTCGCGCATGAAATCGCTGAAAAAATGGCCGAGCGCTACGGCCACAACTCGAATGTCGTGGGCTGGCAACTGGACAACGAATATGCGGCACCATCTTTCGATCCGGAAGCGAAGACGCAGTTCCACGCATGGCTCAAAGCCAAATACGGGAAAATCGAAACCCTGAACGACCGCTGGACGACGGCATACTGGAGCCAGACGTACGATAACTTCGATGAGATTCCCGTTCGTCAGGACCATGAGAATCCTGCGCTGCTGCTCGACTGGAAGCACTTTGTCAGCGACACGTGGAAGAGCTACTCGGAGAACCAGATCAGCGCCATCCGGCCGCATGCCGACAAGCGGCAATTCATTACGACGAACACGATGGGGTGGTTCGATGGTTTTGATGCGTACATCGTCCACTCGAATCTGGATATTGCCGCATGGGATGACTACATCGGCAATGAGCACTACGACTACTTCGACAATGGCGCTCGCCATGATCTCACCCGTGGCTTCAAGAACAAGAATTTCTGGGTAATGGAAACACAGCCTGCTTTTGTGAACTGGCACCGCATCAATTCAACGCTGGCGCGTGGCCAGGTGCGCGACATGGCATGGCAGGCGATCGGCCATGGCGCGGATGCAGTGGAGTACTGGCAATGGCGCAGCGCATTGAACGGGCAGGAGCAGTATCACGGAGTACTCATTGGCGCGGATGGAACGCCTGTTCCCGTCTACGATGAAATCAAACAAGTCGGGGATGAATTCGAAAAAGCCGGCAAAGCACTTGCCGGAACGACTCCGCAATCCTCTGTCGCCCTCATCAACGACTTCGACAGCCGCTGGGCCATCAACTTCCAGCGCCATAATTACAGCTTCGATCCCGTCGCGGAGATGGTCGCGTTCTACAAACCGCTGCGCAATCAAGCGCAGGGGGTCGACGTCATCTCAGCACATGCTCCCCTCGGCAAGTACAAACTGGTCGTCGCTCCCGGCCTCAACGTGCTGCCCAAAGAGACCGCTGATCACTTGCTTGAATACGTTAGACAAGGTGGCAATCTCGTGCTCGGTCCGCGGTCTGGAATGAAAGACGAGTACAACGCGCTCAACGTAGAACGCCAGCCAGGTCCACTCGTC
>DATGAD010000477.1:0-3730 GCA_035313725.1 Alloacidobacterium sp.
GCGCTTCGGCTCGGTAAAGGGACTGAGATTTACCTATGTTGGCGATGGCAACAACGTCTGCCATTCCCTCATGCTGACCGCCGCTCAACTCGGCGCACACTGCACAGTCGGAACACCGAAGAACTATGCGCCGAAGGCCGACATCATCGCCCAGGCGCGAGCCATCGGTAACGTCACGGGCAGCGACATCACTGTCATCAATGATCCGGTAGTAGCAGTTACCGGAGCTGATGCCGTGTACACCGATATCTGCACCAGCATGGGCTTCGAGCATGAAGCGACGAAGCGTGCGCCGATCTTCAAGCCCTACCAAGTGAATGAAACGTTGATGAGTCATGCGGCTCCACATGCGGTCTTCATGCACTGCCTGCCTGCGCACCGCAATGCTGAGGTGACGGATGCAGTTCTCGACGGTCCGCAGTCTGTCGTCTTTGATCAGGCGGAAAACCGGATGCATGCGCAGAAAGCATTGATGCTTATGTTGCTGGGCGGGACAAAGCCGGCGAAGTAAGTTGGTCTCCCACTCTTTGCGCTAAATGGTGGGCGCCCCAGGCTGGTCGAATATCACAGCAACCGAAGAAACCCGAGGTTTTGCACGAAATGTCTGTCATTCTTGAAAGTCTGCCGGTTGGGCAGAAAGTCGGTATCGCTTTTTCCGGCGGCCTTGATACCAGCGCCGCGCTTCACTGGATGAAGCAGAAAGGCGCGGTGCCCTACGCCTACACCGCCAATCTCGGCCAGCCGGACGAAACCGATTACGACGCCATCCCCCGCAAGGCCCTTGAGTACGGCGCGGAGAATGCGCGGCTAGTCGATTGCCGCGGGCCGCTGGTTCGCGAAGGCATCGCCGCACTGCAGTCCGGAGCCTTCCACATCTCGACTGCGGGTATCACCTACTTCAACACCACGCCTCTTGGACGCGCTGTTACCGGCACCATGCTGGTCACAGCCATGAAAGAAGATGACGTCAACATCTGGGGTGACGGCTCGACCTTCAAGGGCAATGACATCGAGCGCTTCTATCGCTATGGGCTGCTCGTCAATCCCGATCTGCAGGTCTATAAGCCCTGGCTCGACCCGCTCTTTATCGATGAGCTTGGCGGCCGCGCCGAGATGTCCGCCTTCCTGCAGAAGTCCGGCTTCGGCTACAAGATGTCCGCTGAGAAGGCCTACTCGACCGACTCCAACCTTCTCGGCGCCACGCACGAAGCCAAGGACCTCGAACAGCTTTCGAGCAGCATCCGCATCGTCGAGCCCATCATGGGAACGGCCTTCTGGCGTGACAATGTCGATGTCAAGCACGAAGAGGTGACGATCCGCTTCGAACAGGGCTTCCCTGTCGCACTGAACGGTAAGGCATTCTCCAACCCGGTCGAGCTGCTGCTCGAAGCCAACCGCATCGGCGGACGTCACGGCCTGGGCATGAGCGACCAGATTGAGAACCGCATTATCGAGGCCAAGAGCCGCGGCATTTATGAAGCTCCGGGCATGGCCCTGCTCTTCATCGCCTATGAGCGCCTCATCACCGGCATTCACAACGAGGACACCATCGAGCAATACCGCGAGAACGGCCGCAAGCTGGGCCGCCTGCTCTATCAGGGACGCTGGTTCGATCCGCAGGCCATCATGCTCCGCGAGTCCGCACAGCGCTGGGTGGCGAGCGCCATCACCGGAGAGGTCACGCTCGAGCTGCGCCGCGGCAACGACTATTCGATTCTGAATACCGAGTCGCCCAACCTCACCTTTGCGCCCGAACGCCTCAGCATGGAGAAGACCGAGTCGGCCTTTTCTCCGCGCGACCGCATCGGCCAGCTCACCATGCGCAATCTCGACATCACCGACACCCGCGCCAAGCTGATGACATACGCGCAGACCGGCCTCATCACACTGAGCCACGGCTCGGAGATGCCGCAACTGAACAGTGGGGCGAAAAACGGGGGGACGAAAAACGAGAGCATAACGAAAGGCGAAGAGAACTGATGAGCGAACAGCCCGCCAAGATGTGGTCCGGCCGCTTTCGCGAGCCACTCGACACGACTTTCGATCACTGGCAACGTTCCTTCGGCTTTGACCGGCAGTTGCTCCAGGAAGAAGCAGCTGCCAGCAAGGCGCATTCCCTTGCGCTGAAAGCAGCGAACATACTGACCAGTGCCGAGCAGACGACGCTCGCTCACGCTCTCGATGAGATTGCATTGCGCGGCCTGGCCGAAGATGCGCAGCAGTGGATGGACGATGCTTCGCACTCTGAGGACATTCACCACTTCGTCGAGATGAAACTGGTCGAAGCAATCGGCGACCTCGGGCTCAAACTTCATACTGGCCGCAGCCGCAACGAGCAGATTGCGACCGACCTGCGTTTGTACATTCGTTCGCGTTCGCGCATGCTCATCGCCAACATCGGCGAATGGGCGCGAGCACTTGTCGAATTGGCGAAGGCTTCCGGAGAAGCCGTGATGCCTTCGTATACACATTTACAGCGAGCCGAACCTGTTCTTGTTGCGCACTGGCTTCTCGCTTATGTCGAGATGTTGTTGCGCGATGCTTCGCGGCTCGAAGACTGCGTTACGCGTCTGAACTATTCTCCGCTCGGCTCCGGACCGATTGCCGGTGCAACGCTGGCGCTCGACCGCACGATCGCTTCGCAGGAGCTTGCTTTCACCGCTCCCACAGCGAACAGCATGGACGCGACCAGCGACCGCGACTTCGTGCTCGAATATCTTCATGCGCTGACCCTGTTGGCTTTGCACGCCAGCCGTTTCGCTGAAGAGATCACCCTTTTCGCTACGGCTGAGTTTGGCTTTGTCGATCTGCCGGAAGCATTCTCAACCGGTTCGAGCGCAATGCCTCAGAAGAAGAATCCTGACCTGACGGAACTGGTTCGCGCCAAGGTTGGCCGCGTCAACGGCGCGGCGCAGGCGGTCACGCTGCTGCTCAAAGGCTTGCCGCTTGCTTATAACAAAGACATGCAAGAGACGCAGGAACCGGTCTTTGCCGCGACGAGCGCCATCGACGTCACGGTTCAACTGCTGGCGAAGTTTACCGCTGCGCTGAAGTTCCGGACAGATCGCATGCGGGCTGCCTGCGAAAGCGGCTTTTTGAACGCGATGGCGGCGGCGACGTATCTTGTATACAAGGGTGTTCCCTTTCGTAAAGCGCACGAGAAGATTGGCAACGCTGTCCGCTATTGCCTGGACAAGGGTTGCGAGTTAAACGATCTGACCTTGGACGAACTGAAACAGTTCGGCACTGAATTCGAACAGGACTTCTTTGCCGCCGTCACGCTTGAAGCGACGCTGGACTGCCATGACGTTATCGGCGGCACGGCACGGCATCGCGTCCGCGCAGCCCTTAAGAGTACAGAGACTCGCGTGCAGAAGCTGGCCGATGCGTATGCCAATGTCGGTCAGGGCGATTCCACTCCGGAGGCAGTTCTTCATGCTGGTGCGTAAGGCGCGCCTTCAGGACGCAACAAACATCTACGAACTGGTGAATAGTCTCTCGCACGACGGCACGCTGTTGCGGCGTGTCTTCGCCGAGATCTGCGAGAACGTCCGCGACTTCACCATTGCCGAAAGCGACTCCGGCGTCTTCCTTGGCTGCGGTGCATTGCATCTCTACGGACCGCATCTTGCCGAGGTGCGGTCGATTGTGGTGCGCCCCGAGGCCAAGAGCCAGGGCGTGGGCGCGAACCTGCTCAGTGCCCTGCTCGACGAGGCGGAGGATCACGGTA
>DATGAD010000478.1:0-11582 GCA_035313725.1 Alloacidobacterium sp.
AGCCACGCGCCCATGTGCTTCAGAATCGACCGCGCCTCCTCCGGAATCGTCCCATCCGACTTTGGCCCGATATTCAGCAGCAGGTTCCCGTTCTTGCTCACAATATCGATCAGCTGCCAGACAATGCTCTCCGGCGATTTATACGTATCCCCGTTGATATATCCCCACGACTTCTGGCTCACCGAAGTATCCGTCTGCCAGTGCTGTGGCCGAATCTGATCCAGCTGCCCGCGCTCGATATCCAGCACCGTCGTTCCATCAGGAAACGCGTTGTTCTTCCGGAACAGCACCACCTGCTTCCCGGCCTTCGCCGCCTGGTTGTAATAGAAGGCCGCAAACCGTTGCAGGTAAGGCTGGAAGGTATCCTGCTCCACCCACCAGTCGAAATACATCAGCTCCGGATGATACTTCTCCACAATCTCGGCACTGCGCGCCAGCCAGTCATTCAGATACGCAGTGTCCGGATGTCCCGTCTGGTTTCCGTCCGCATTCGGCCCCACATGCGCCGGCCCATACAGCGACGCATACTTCGGGTCCTGCACGTCAGAAGGGAAGGCTCGCCCGCCATTCATAAACCAGTAGTGCTCCGCCCGGTGCGACGATGCCCCGAAATGAATCCCCTCCGCCAGAATCGCCGTACGTAGCTCGCCGAGAATATCCTGCTTCGGCCCCATCTTCGCAGCGCACCAGTCACTCAGGTCCGACGAGTACATCTGGAAGCCGTCATGGTGTTCCGCTACCGGAATCACATACTGCGCGCCCGACTCCTTAAACAGCGCAGCCCACGCCTTCGCGCTAAAATTCTGCGCTTTGAAGTCCGGAATAAAATCCTTGTACCCGAACTTCGTTTGCGGTCCGTAAGTCTCAACCTGGTGTTTAAAGTCCGGTTTGCCCTGCACGTACGAATTCCGCGGATACCACTCGCTGCCAAAGGCCGGAACGGAATACACGCCCCAGTGAATAAAGATCCCGAACTTCGCATCCTGGTACCAGTCCGGAATTTT
Organism: Alloacidobacterium sp.; assembly: GCA_035313725.1. Classification (GTDB taxonomy): domain Bacteria; phylum Acidobacteriota; class Terriglobia; order Terriglobales; family Acidobacteriaceae; genus Alloacidobacterium. The sequence continues at coordinate 1,005 of DATGAD010000478.1, forward strand.
GTATCCCTTTAGCGAATCCCAGTTCGGCTGGAACGGCCCTTCGTGGGCGTCTTTGTCCACCGTGGCCAGCACCGCCCCGCGTTGCTTGTCATATTTCGCCACGGATTTCTGCCAGATCAGGTCGTCCGCATTCGGCTCCTGCGCCACCGCCGTCAATCCAGCACCCAGCACCATTCCCCAGACAAGAACCTGCAACCCACGCATTGCTCTCAAATTTCACCCCTCCGCACAATGTTCAATTCCGAACCATACTTTTATACGTTAAAAGATGTTTTAACAGGCAATACTAATTGGTGGTACTGTCATCTGTCATGGCCGGTTTACAATCACTGCAATCCCCGACAAAAACAATACGCGGGACACACACATTGAAGACAGCAAAAAGACGCTACCCAACCCCGGCCCTCGAAAAAGGCCTCGACATCCTTGAACTTTTCGCGCACGAGCCATCCGGACTTACTAAAAGCGATGTCGCCCGCCGCCTCAACCGCACCGTCTCAGAAATCTTCCGCATGCTGCTCTGCCTCGAAGAGCGAGGCTATATCAGCCGCGCCGACGATGACGACCGCTTCACCCTGAGCCTCAAAATCTTCCGCATGGCGCTCGAATACCCGCCGACGAAGCGCCTCGTCTCTGAAGCGCTGCCCATCATGCAGGAGATGGTGCACGAGTTGAAGCAGTCCTCCCATCTGGGAGTCCTCGAGGGCGGCCACGTCGTCATCATCGCCCAGGCGGATTCACCAGTAAGCCCGGGCTTCTACGTCAAAGCCGGCTCCATTGTCGATCTCATGCACGCCGCCACCGGCCACGTCATCCTCGCGCACATTCCGCAGGAGCAGCGCAACCGCGCCGTCGAACTCTGGCAGCACCAGACCGGCAACCGCGTCCCAAAGGATCTAGAGGAGCATCTGGAAAAAATCCGCGAGCAGGGATACGAAGAGCGCGACAGCTATCAGATACGCGGCGTCATCAACATCACCTACCCGGTGCTCGACGAGAGCGGCAACGCCGTGGCCGCCCTCACCGTCCCATACCTCGCGCGCCTCGAAGACCCAACAACGCCGAAGACAGTGCGAGCCGCCCTCCGCGAAGCCAGCCTTAAACTAACTGAAGCCGTAGGCGGCCTCCACCACACAGCAGCCCAAACCGAAAAGAAACCAGCAAAGAAACCGCGCGTGTCACAGGCCGTCCCTTTATAGATCTGCTTTTTCTAAGCAGGAGCAAGAAAAGCGGGTGCCCCATCCTATCGCGCAGTTTGCGATAGGGTGGGAGAGCACAAATTCCCATCAGCCATTTTCAAAATGAACCACAGAGCCGGGTGCCCCGGGTTCGCGAAGCTAACCCGGGTCTTTTAGGATGGTCGACCCTGTAAAGTCCTGGGCATCTACTCATCCCTGAGCGCCACCACCGGCTCCACCGAAGAAGCCCTCCGCGCAGGAAAGAAAGCCGCCACCAACCCAGCCCCAATCAAGGCAAGAGTCAGCCCAAGGATCCGCCCCGCGTCCTTATCCATATGCAAGGCCACAACAGAGTTGATATAGCGACGGGCAACCGCCGTAAGCAGCAATCCAATCACGACGCCACCACCCAGCATCCACCCCACCCGCCGATAAATCCCCTGCAGAATCCGTCCGCGCGAAGCCCCCAGCGCCATCCTCACGCCAATATCCCGCGTTGAAAGCTCAACTTCGTGGCTGATCAACCCATACAGCCCGACAATCGCAAGCAAAACGGCCAGCGCGGCAAACGATCCAAACAGCCAATTCTCCAGCCGCTCAAAGATCAGTGTGTCGGCAATCACCGACCGCATCGTCTCCGGAGCGCGAAAGGGAAGCGTCGCATCAACATCATGGAAAGCAGTCCGCAGGCTCGGCACAATGCTCTCCGGATCGACGCTCGTGCGAATCGCCAGCGTCATGTTGCCCAGCACGCGCATGCTCTCTTCCTTCGGAACCTGCGATGCAATGTAATCCATCTCCGCCAGCGGCTGCTCATAAATGTTTTGCCGGATATTCTTCACCACGCCAACAATCGCCTGCTTGTCGTCGTTATCGATCTGCATGCCGATCGGGTTGCGGCCGGCCGGAATAAACTTCTTCACGAATGCCTCGTTCACCACCATCACCGGCTTCGATGTCGGTGTATCCAGGCTTGGATCCAGCAATCGGCCAGTTACCAGTCGATCGCGAAACACATCGAAATATCCCGGCGACACAATACGCAGCTCTGCCAGCGTCTCCTCATTCGGAGGCGCCGGCGGCGTGCCGGTCACATGGATCTCCGAATTCCATCCCCAGTTCTGAATCGGCAGCACCTGGATGATCCCCACAGCCTGCACTCCCGGAATCGCGCGCACCCGCTCAAACAGACGGTTGTAGAAGTCCGCCATCACATCGCGCCCGTCATACCGCCCCGGCGAGAGGTCGATTTCCGTCGTCAGAATGTTCTCCGCCGAAAACCCAAGCTCCGTATTTCGCAATCCGCCCAGCATATGCATCAGCAGCCCGGAAACAACCAGCAGCGCAAGAGCCAGCGCCACCTGCGTCACCACAAACGCTGCGCGCAACCGATGCTGCCCGCGCGAAGTCCCCGCGCTGCCGCCCGCCCGCAGCGCCAGGCTCGGAGAGGTCCCCGAAAGCCGCAACGCGGGCAGAAGGGCCGCCACAACTGTAACCGCCACTGATACAAACAACGCAGCCAGCAGCACAGGCACGTTCAACTGCACCTCGGCGCCGCGTGCCAGCGCCGACACCAGCAGCAACCGAATCAGCCGCAGCAGCCCGCCCGCCAGCACCACGCCGCCCAAAGCCCCGCAAACGGCAAACAACAGCGCTTCCGTCAGAATCTGGCGCACAATCCGCGTCCTGTCCGCGCCCACCGCCGAGCGCAATGCCATCTCGCGCTCGCGTTTCACGCCCCGCGCCAACATCAGACCGGTGACATTCACGCAGCCGATCAGCAGCAGCGCCATCACCGCATACAGCAGCAGCTTCAGCGAGCTGTCCGTCTTGCCCAGAATGTACGTTTCCAGCTCCACCAGCTTCACGCTCCGGCCCTTGCTGTCGGGGTAGTCGTGCACCAGATCGGCGAAGACAGCCGTCAGATCGGCCTGCGCCTGATTCAGGCTCGTCCTGGGCTTGAGTTTGCCAATCGTCCGCAGCCAATGGTTCCCGCGCCCCTCCCGCTGCTGCTTCGTCAAATGCAGCGGGGTATAAATGGCGTTCACCTTGCCGATGGGAAACCGGAACCCCGCCGGCATCACGCCAATAATCGTGTAAGCATTGCCATCCAGCTTCACCTTCTGGCCGACTGCGCTCGTCTCTCCGCCAAAAAGCTGCTGCCACACCTCATAGCTCAAAACGACAACGTCATTCTTCCCATCCTGGTCTTCGTCCGCGGCAAAGGTACGTCCCAGAATCGGGCTCACCCCAAACACGTCGAAGAAGTTGTCCGTCCCCCTCACGGCATGCAGCGCGATCGGGCCGGCAGGCCCCTCAAAGTTCACGCTCGAAAAGTCGCTATACCCGGCCAGTGCCGAAAATCCATGGCTCAATCGCCGCCAGTCTACGTATTCGGGGTAAGAAGCCGGCTGCGTATACCCCTCCGGCGACCGCGTCTCCAGCGCGACAATCCGCTCCGGCTGCCCGTACGGCAAAGGCCGGATCAGCATTGCGTACAGCACGCTGAAAACAGCCGCCGTAATCCCGATACTCAAAGCCAGCGTCGCGATCACCGTCGCGCCAAACCCCGGCGACTTGCGCAACTGCCGCACCGCATAACGAAGATCCTGCAGGAACGATTGCATAGAAAGAACCTCTTGTCCGGAATGGGCAACTGGCATGCCAATCGTCTCCCAATCACGAACAACGCAGAATGAACAGGATACCTGCATTTCGGACTCACGGCCTAAGCCGGGGAACGCCCATTTTCGTGACATGCGCGTTCATAATCGGACACTGAATCTCGGAGTAAGATCGCAGGGAAATAGTAGTTTGGCTGTATTTTCTGGGGGAGGAACCATGCGAAGAGTAGCGATTGCCATCTTGCTGTGCGCCCTGTCGGCGCAGGCGCAGCACAGTGTCATCAAAACGAAAGAGCCGCAACCGAATCTGGGGCAGCTCAAAACCCGGCTAACCACCTACTACAGTTGCAAGGAAGCCACCTGCTACGTCCCGCAGATCGAAAGTCAGAGTGACAAGGCAATCGCCATCCTCAAACGTGAAGTTGCAAAGGCCAAACCGGGCGACAAGCTGGCCCTGGTCCTAGACATCGACGAAACCTCGCTCTCGAACTGGACCGAAGAAAGTCAGGACGACTACGGCTATATCGCCAAAGACTGGAACGACTGGATTCACCAGCACTCAGCCCCAGCCATTGATGGCACTCTTCGCCTCTATCACGAGGCAAAAAATTCCAAAGTAGCCGTTTTCTTCATCACCGGACGGCCAGAGAGCCAGCGCGAGGATACCGAAACGAACCTCAAGGCGGCCGGCTATGGCGCCTGGGATGGCCTGGCATTTCGTGCGGACGACCACCCCAAGACCCAGACCGTAACCGACTACAAATCCGGCGAGCGAGGAAAAGTCGTAGCGCAGGGCTACCGCATCATTCTGAACGTAGGCGATCAATTGAGCGATCTGAATGGCAATCCGCAGGCAGAGCACTCCGTAAAGCTGCCGAACCCCTTCTACTTCATCCCCTGATCCGAAAATTGGAGGCCAGTTGGACAACCAGGTAATCTCCACGGTCGATTACGAAATAGCACTCCATTGAAACCAATATGGGATAGCAGGCCGCTTCAGCCGGATGTAAAGTTCAATCATTGAGTAGCACTTGGGGGAGGGCTACTGAATTGCCAACGCCTGTGGAATAACTTCCACAGGCGTTTTGCATTTCAGACAAAGTCCCGTAAATCCGCCCGTCACCCCTACACCGCAGCTCATCCCAACCGCCTCGCATATTCCAGCGCCACCCTCTACACTCAGCTTCTCTTGATTGAATTCAGCCATTGACGATGAAAAACGCAAGCCAGCAAGTCCGCATATTCCTGCCGATCCTGGTCTCCTGCACATTCGCCCACGCGCAGGACACCACAATGTTCCGCAATGATCTCGCCCACTCCGGCATCTACGCCTCCGCCGGAGCGCCCAGCCTCAAAGGCGTCAAATGGACCTTCCACACCCACGGCGAAGTCATCTCTTCGCCCGCCATCGTCAGCGGTGTCGTCTATGTGGGCAGCAACGACGGCAGCCTCTACGCCATCGACCAGCAGAGCGGCACGCAAAAGTGGAAGTTTCCCACAGCAGCCCGTATCCCCTCATCGCCCGCCGTCGCTGATAGTCTCGTCTACTTCAGCAGCTACGACGGCAACTTCTACGCCGTCGACACCACCACCGGAAAGCAGCGCTGGAAATTCCGCAACGCAGGCGAACGCCGCTACGCCGCAACGCACCTGCACGGCTCCGTCCCCGAAGGCGAGACCATGCCCGACCCCTTCGACGTCTACCTCTCCTCGCCCGCCATCTGGAATGGAGCCGTCTACATCGGCAGCGGCGACGGCAATATCTACGCACTCGACGCCGCGACTGGCGCGCTCAAATGGAAATTCAAAACCGGCGACGTAGTCCACGCCTCGCCCGCCATCGTCGATGGCAAACTCTACATCGGCAGTTGGGACAGCTACTTCTATGCCCTCGACGCCGCCACCGGAAAAGAGCTCTGGCGCTTCAAAACCGGAGAAGACCCCGACATCCACAACCAGGTCGGCATCCAGTCCTCCGCCACTGTGGCCAACGGAACCGTCTACTTCGGCTGCCGCGACTCAAAGTTCTACGCCGTCGATGCTGCCACAGGCCAGAAGCGCTGGAGCTTCGACAACAAAGGATCGTGGGTCATCACTTCGCCCGTCGTCAAGGAAGGCAAAGTCTACTTCGCCACATCCGACACCGCGCTCCTGCACATCCTCGACGCGCAGACCGGAGCGCCCATCGATCAGCTCAAATTCCACTGGCCGATCTTCGGCTCGCCAGCCATCGCCGGCAATACTCTCTACCTCACCGGACAGGACGGCAAGCTCATCGCCATCGACCTCACCACCAGAAAACCCGTCGCAGTCTTCCAGTCCGAAGCCTCGCGCCAGAACCTCCCCACACTCACAAAGACCGATGGCGCCCCCAACTACGAAGTCGCCTTCACCTCGAATTTCTACGACGACATGCTGGTAGGCATCGGCAAACTCCACACTGTGGGAACGATCCTGTCCTCGCCCGTAATCTCCGGCAATGTCGTCTACATAGGCACAGCCGACGGCAATCTCTACGCCCTCGAATAAATGAAAACTTCTACTCCGTTCGCAGAGCCTGCGCCGGATCCGTCGAAGCCGCCCGTCGCGCCGGAATCAGCCCAGCAAGACACGCCGCCAGAGCCAGCGTAAGCACTGCCCCGGCGAGCACCCTCGCATCCACGCTCGTGATCTCATAAAGCTGAGATTTTACGAACCGCACGCACACCAGCGCCACCGGAACCCCAATCGCCAGCCCGAGCGCCGTCTGGATCACCGCCGCGCGCATGATCATGACAATTACTCCACCGCGCTCCGCGCCCAGCGCCATGCGAATCCCAATCTCGCTCGTTCGCCGTGCAACTGTATAAGCCGTCACGCCGTAGAGTCCGACTGTCGCCAGCAGCAGCGCCAGCGCGCCAAACAGCATCGTCAACCGGGCCAGCAACCGTTCCTCGGTAAACCGGTCGCCAATCTGCGCGTCAAAAGTTTGAAACTTCACCACCGTCAGGTTTGGATTGATCGCCGCCATCGTCTGCCGCGCCAGCGCTTCCATATTGCTCATCGGCTGCGCGGTCTCAAGCACAATCGCACCCGCATACATGTTCTCGTCCTTATCGATCGGCTGCTTCGTTCCCAGCGGCCTCTGCCCCAACGGAACGAAGTACATCAGGTGATCCTTCCAGCGAACATCCGTGTAGGCCGTATCCTCCACCACGCCCACAATCTCGTACTCGCCGGTAGACTCTGAGCCTCCCCCAAAGTGCTGCCCGATCGGATTCTCGCCCGGCGCGAACAGCTTGCGTACAAACGTCTGGTTCACCACCGCCACCGGCCGCGTAGCCGAAGTGTCCTGCGGGCTGATCCCGCGCCCCATCACCAGACGCGTTCCCACCGAATCGAAATAATCGGCATTCGCCTTGATGTATGAGGCCCACGTCCCATCCACATGCGGCTTGCCCTCCACTGCCACGCCCCAGCCGTTGTTGTTGTCCTCCATCGGCGTATATGACGTGATGCCGACTTTCTTCACGCCCGGAATCGCATGGAACCGGTCCTCCATCGTCCGGTACAGCGCCTCTACCTGCGTCTGCGCATAGCCTGCGGCCTGCGGATTGAAGTGGACGATATAGCGATTCTTCGCGTCCAGCCTCATGTCCATGCTCTGGAGCTTGTTCAGGCTCTGCGAAAACAATCCCGCTCCCACCAGCAGCACCAGCGACAGCGCAGCCTGCCCCACCACCAGCGCGCGCTGCAGCAATGAAGCTCCCGAACTCGTCGTCCGCGTCCCGCTTCTCAGCGCTTCCACCGGATCACTCTGGGCCGCAATCCATGCCGGAGCCACGCCGAACAGCACTCCTGTCACCAGCGACAACCCAAACGCAAACCCCAGCACCTCCAGCGACGGGCTCGCATGGATCGGAACATTCTGGTCCCCGGGAAACGCCAGCTTCAGCAGCATCTGCGTCCCCGCATACGCCACCAGCAGCCCCACAAGCCCGCTCAACACCGCCAGCACCACGCTCTCCGTCAGCAGTTGCCGAATAATCCTGCCTCGGGCCGCGCCCAAAGCCGTCCGCACGCACATCTCGGCTTTCCGCGCCATGCCGCGCACCAACAGCAGATTGGCAATATTCGCGCACGCAATCAGCAGCACTGCTCCTGCTATCCACGTCAACAGATGCAGGTGCGAAGCATATTCTTCCTGCATCCACTGAATCCCTCCGCCGGCCGGCGTCAGCACAAGGTGTGCTTTCGCAATCAGTTCGTCATGATGTGGACCCGAAAACGGCTCGCTCGGCGCAAAGATCTGACGCAGCAGCCCGCTCAGCTTCGCCTGCAGCGGAGCCAGCTGCACACCCGGCTTCACCCGGCCCACGAGATAGAGCCAGTTTTGATTCGGCTCATGCACGTAGGCAACATTCGCCAACACCGGCATCGTCTCAATCGGCAGATAGAAATCCGGCGGCGTGCTCACCAGCCGGTCGCCGAAGTATCCCGCAGGTGCAATCCCGGCAATCGTCACTGGTTTCGTATTGATGTAGAACGTGCTGCCGACAATCGCAGGATCGCCCGAATAATCGTTCTTCCACTTCTCGTAGCTCATCACCGCGACCATTGGCGCGCCTTGAACGTTGTCGGCATCGGTAAAGAGCCTGCCCGCATACGGATTCAGGCCAAATGTCCGGAAATAATTACCTGAGACAAACTCGCCAATCACCGAACGCGCCAGCTCTCCATTCCCGTTACGCCGCGCAGTCACAGGCCGGAAAGTGAAGCCCGCCTGGATTGCCGCCAGCTCTTCAAATTCCGGCACGTTCTTCTTCAACTGCTCGTATGTATTCGTAGAGAACATCGAATAGTCGCCGTCATCGTGCGCACCATAATTCACGCAGCAGTCGTCGTTGTCGCCCAGGCGCACCAGCGTCTTGGGATCGGCCACCGGCAGGTTCTTCAACAGGACAGCATTCACCAGCGTAAAAATCGCGGCATTCGCCCCAATACCCAGCGCCAGCGTCAGCACAGCGGTAACGGTGAAAGCAGGTGACTTGCGCAACTGCCGCAGCGCATACCGAATATCGTGAACCAGATTCGCAATCATGATGACTCCGTTCGTAACTCCGGGGCTGGAAAAACACACGATACCCCACGCCATCACGGCAAGCACGCGGCCGTCCACGAACGACAGCACGACCCCTCTAATGTTTTCTGTTACATGCGGTAACACACGTCGGAGCACACTGTCCGGAAATCAACTTCTACTGTCCGCGACCGGACAATCTCTCGCTGGCAGAAGTACGAAAACGGGTGCCCCATCCTTTGCGAAGCAAAGGGTGGGGAAAGCAGGATCTCCGACATTCAGGCCGTGAACTCGCAGCGCAGCAAGGGTCTTCACGCTCAGCCAAACGAACCGCCAGCCGTGTCAAGCCCCGAGTGGGGAATCTACAAGCTAAACAATTGATAATAAACAGAATATAAACAGCCGAACCTTGGCGTACTATTCCGCGAAAGTTGCTATCATAGATACAGAAGCTTTTCTGCACAAAGAAATGCCCGCTCAAGTAGCGGGCATCTGCATTTGAGGGACAAAGCCACATCTGGAAATACGGTAAGTGTATTTATTTGGACGAATTTACCAGAAATATAGGGGGAGGGGGGGCTACCGCCGAGGCAGATGCTTCAGCACTTCCCCAGGCTCAGGACGAACCCGGAAATCAGCATAGGCCTCGGCAAAGAGAACCGTCCCATCCTGCGCGATCACATAGGTAGCAGGGAGGGGAAGCATCCAGCTCTCGTCCCCGTTCATGAAGGGAATATTCACCAGGATGCTCCGATAATAGTTCTGGTGGAACGGAGGAACCTTGTAAGCCAGCCCGAACAACTGTGCGACATCGCAATGCGCGTCGTGCAGCAAGGGGAAGGGAATCCGGTGCTGCCCGGCGGTAAAGTCGCTCTGCCGCGCCAACTGCGGAGAAATCCCGACTAGGAGCGCCCCGCGCTCCCGAACCACGGAATGTAGATCCCGCCAGGCCTCCAGCTCCGTCATGCAGTAAGGACACCACCGCCCGCGAAAGAAGTTGATCACCAGCGGCCCTAGCGCCAGCAAATCGGAGGACCGAACCAGCCGCCCCGAAGCATCCGGCAGCACAAACTCCGGAGACCGTGCACCCACCGGAAGAATCCGTTCCTCGACACCGCTCGCAAACAGATCCGCCACCGCCTGCTCGCTGATCGCCAGCCGCTCCGGCTGCACCAGGTTGCGAGTGTTGGCAGTAATCTCGTCGAGCTGATCCTGCAATCGGTGATCAAGGTCAATCATAGAAGCCAAAAACCCGACCCTAAATCGGCATCAAAAGCCAAAATTTGTAACCAATCACAATGATTTTGGGTAGAAGCACCGGCCTTTAGGCCGGTGAATGAGGCGCAACAGAAAGGGGCTTTAGCCCCGGTTCCAATTACCGCCCGCGCATACCGCCAAGCATCCCCATAGCGCGCCGCTGGAGCATCCCACCCTTACCAACGTTCTTAAACATCTTTCGCATCTGCGCATACTGGCGCAAAAGCTGATTCACTTCCTGCACAGAAGTCCCGGAACCATTCGCAATCCGCTTCCGCCGGCTTCCGGAGATGATCTCATGATGATTCCGCTCCTTCGACGTCATTGAGTTGATAATCGCCTCAACGCGGACAAACTGCTTCTCATCCACCTGATCCGCCATTTGCTGCATCCCAGCCAGCGGCCCAACAGAAGGAAGCATCTTCATAATGCTCTGCAACGACCCCAGCTTGCGAATCTG
>DATGAD010000479.1:0-8295 GCA_035313725.1 Alloacidobacterium sp.
TTGCGCGCTACCCGCAGGATCGTTCGCAAGAATCATGGAAATCTGCTGCGGCTGCTTGCCGCCCGTTGCATGCACCACAACAAATGCATACTCTCCGGGAGGAAGTTGCGGAATTGAGATGTTGATGAGCAACTGTGATCCAGGGACGCTGCAGAAAAACTGGGTGTCCTGCGGAGATTTGAGATCTGTGGCATGCAGGCTGTAGATCGACTGAGTAGTCAGAACCGATCCCAGAATGATGGGCGAAACTGACTGAATCGTGTTGGCAATAGAGTCAAATTGCGCAGCAACGCTGGCAATAGTGTTTGCCTTGACCGCAGAGACATTTCCTGACTGGATCTGAGCAGCTAATCCCTGCACTGCCTGCACGTATACCGCCCGCTGTGCATCCGTCATCTGCGATTGGGTGGTACAGGTGACGGCGATGGCTGTTTGGCCAGTCAGCAGAGCAGCAAGCAAGGGTAATGAGCGCCAGCGATTCATACACTTTGATGAACAATTTTTAGTGAGCAAATCCAAACCACTGCTAGTCTAGTACATAGAAGTTTGCGAGCAGAAAGACAAGCGCACAAACAATAAGGTTTTTGATGCGGTTAAGGGCACAGGCCGGGTTCATTCTCTTTGCTGTTGTTACTGCAACCATAACAGAGGCGCAGAACGCGACCGCTCCCCAACAGCCCCGGCAACGGCAGCAACTTCATGAAAATGCAACTGCTGCGAAGCCACCCGCAGGCATTGCCCAGCAGTCGATAACGCCATCTCCGGAAGCGCCTCAAGTCGCATCGTCGTTGCTTGATCAGCCCGCCAAGCCCGCGCAGGTACAGCTGAATGCGGGAAGACTCTCGGTGAACGCGGACAATTCAACCCTCTCGGGGATTCTCCACGATATTTCCGCAAAAACAGGAATGACTGTCGATGGGCTCTCACGAGATCAGCGCATTTTTGGCAGCTATGGGCCAGCCGCGCCCCGCGAGGTATTGTCGGCGTTGCTGGATGGTCTCGGCTATAACGTGATGATGGTGGGCGTTCTCGACAATGGCGCTCCGCGAGCATTGACAATCACAACTCGGACAAGCGCGGGAGCTGTAACGGGCAACCGCTCGATGTCAACGCCGAGGCAGAACAGCAATAACGGCGATGATGACGACGACTCGGCTCCGGAACAGCAGGAGCCGCCTCAGCCTCCAAGACCAGAGCCGAATCCCCCTGAGGCGAACCAGCCGCCAGAGCAACAACAGCCTCCTGCCAACCCAGGCCAGCCGGGCCAAATAAAGACACCGCAGCAGATGTTGCAGGAACTACAGCAGATGCGCCAGCAGCAAATGCAACAACAGCAGCAGGTAACCCCACAATAAAAAAGCCGCTCCGTAGAGCGACTTTGGTGAGAACGGCCTATTGCAATTCCGATGTTTCGGCTAAACCAGAACTATCAGGGACGTGCAATTTCAGGCTTGGGCTGCGGAGCCTGCACGGAATACGAGCGCGCGTGCATCTTCAGGGCTACAAATGCAGCCCGACAAATCACATAGGCCGCCAACACCCCAAAAGCGAGCGCCGCCACTGCCGCGCAAACCAACATCACCAGATTGAGTGCGTCCTGCATCCTTAATTTCTTTCCTGGCAACCGCTTCTCGATTTCCGGCCCCGCGTGTTGCCTTACAACTTTAGGTCGTAGCTTGTATCTACTACGATGCTCATTCTCGCAGAAATCAGGCACACATTGACCCGGTTTTCTGTTGCCAACTAAGATACCTATAGGATTCTTGTTCCAATTCTGAATGGCCGCCGACGCATTTGCAAGGGCTGTGGCTCTCCGCATCTGCAGATTTTGTCCAAATTTTCACTCTTCATGTCGATCACACACATTACCGTGCGCGGTGCGCGCCAGCACAATCTGCGCGACATCTCCGTTCAGATTCCTCGCAATACGCTTACTGTTGTAACCGGGCTTTCCGGCTCCGGCAAGTCGTCTCTGGCCTTTGACACGATCTATGCCGAGGGCCAGCGCCGCTATGTAGAGACCTTATCGGCATACGCCCGACAATTCTTAGATCAAATCGAACGGCCAGATGTGGATTCGATCGAGGGCCTGAGCCCAGCCATTTCCATCGAGCAAAAGACGACGAGCCGCAGCCCACGGTCCACGGTTGGCACTATCACCGAGATTTACGACTACCTGCGATTGCTCTACGCCTCGGTCGGTGTGCCCCACTGTCCGAATTGCGGACGGCCAATTTCGCGCCAGACGCATGAACAAATTGTGGAGCGCATCCTTTCGCTGGCGCCCGGCGAACGCGTGACGATCTACGCGCCGGTTGTTCGCGGACGCAAGGGCGAATTCAAAGACCTGCTCGACGAGCTGGACCAGCAGGGCTTCCGCGCTCGCATCGATGGCGAGCTGCGCGATCTGGCCGAATCAGTCAATCTGGAAAAACGCAAAAACCACACCATTGAGGCCGTCATCGATCGCGTAGTCGTCAAGCCCGGCGTGGAGAAACGCCTGCAGGAGGCCGTTGTGCGCGCGCTGCAGATGGCAAACGGGCTGGTGCTGGTCGCCGTCTCTGGCGGCAGCGAACAGCTTTACTCGTCGTCGATGGCTTGTCCGGACTGCGGCCTCGACGTGCCGAAGCTTGAGCCGCGCAGCTTTTCATTCAACAGCACGTATGGCGCCTGTCCCGAATGCCATGGGCTGGGAAGTATCTACGATTTCGATCCAGCCAAGATCATCACGGACTGGTCAAAGCCGCTTCTCGATGGAGCGCTTGGACCCGGCTCAGGCTCACAATACCTGCTGAAGCTGATTCAAATCGCCGCACAACGCTACAAAATCGACCTGAAGAAACCCTTTGAGCAGCTTTCGCAGAAACAACAGGAAATCCTGCTCTACGGCCCTGGCAAAGGTGAGGCACCTCGCACCGGATTTCACGGCATCCTTTCCTACCTGCGTGACGCGGTTGAGGAATCGAAATCCGATGCCTATCGAGAGTGGATGCTGAACTACATGTCAGCTTCGACCTGTCCGGTGTGCAAAGGCAGGCGTCTGCGTCCTGAGTCGCTGGCGGTCAACGTTGGGGGGCTGTCCATTGCCGATTTCACCGCGCTGCCGCTGCGCCGCGCAGTCGACGCAGCTCGCAACCTGCAGTTTTCCCAACGTGAAGCGCTGATTGCTGAACGGCTGCGCCGTGAAGTAGTGGAACGGCTTGAGTTTCTGAATGCAGTCGGGCTGGGCTACCTTGCGCTTGACCGCAGCGCGGCAACTCTTTCCGGAGGCGAGGGCCAGCGAATCCGCCTGGCAACGCAGATCGGGTCTCGTCTACGTGGTGTGCTGTATGTGCTGGATGAGCCTTCGATTGGACTGCATCAGCGCGACAACCAGCGGCTGATCAATGCGCTGGAGGCGTTGCGAAATCTGGGAAACACGATCCTCGTAGTCGAGCACGACGAGGATACGATCCGGCATGCCGACTATGTGCTCGATCTCGGTCCCGGAGCCGGCAAGCTGGGTGGACATGTGGTTGCGGAAGGCACGCCGCAGGATATTATGCAAACGCCTGCATCGCTGACCGGGCGCTATCTTGCAGGCGAAGTCAAGATACTGCACCGGTTCGAACCACGGCCGGTGAATGGTAAATGGGTGGTCATTGAAGGGGCACGGAGTCACAACCTGCGCAATGTTACGGCAAAGTTTCCGCTAGGCGTGATGACCGTGGTTACAGGTGTTTCTGGCTCAGGCAAGAGCACGCTGGTCAACGACATTCTGTATCGAGCGCTGGCAAAGCAACTCTACGGTTCGCGCGAAGAGCCTGGCGAGCACGGCCGCATCACAGGCTTCGAAAATATCGACAAGGTGATCCGCATCGACCAGTCGCCAATTGGACGCACACCCCGTTCCAACCCCGCAACATATACCGGCGTATTTTCCGGAATACGCGATCTCTTTGCCATGCTGCCGGAGTCGCGAGAGCGCGGGTATAAGGCCGGCCGTTTCTCATTCAATGTAGCGGGAGGCCGCTGCGAGGCCTGCCAGGGCGAAGGCCAGCGTCGCATAGAAATGAATTTTCTTCCTGACGTCTATGTGCAGTGCGAAGTATGTAACGGTCGCCGTTACAATCAGGAAACGCTGGCGGTGAAGTTCAACGGATACTCGATTGCCGACGTGCTCGAACTCGCAATTGAAGACGCGTTACCGGTGCTGACTGATATTCCGCAGGTACGACAGAAGCTGCAGACGCTGGTCGATGTAGGACTCGGCTATATTCATCTCGGACAGGCGGCGACGACGCTGAGCGGCGGCGAGGCGCAGCGTATGAAGCTGGCTCGCGAGCTGTCGAAGCGGCAAACGGGACGCACGCTCTATCTGCTCGACGAGCCTACAACGGGGCTGCATTTCGATGATGTGCGCAAGCTTCTGGAGGTGTTGCATCGGCTCACCGATCTGGGCAACACAATTGTGATCATCGAACATAATCTGGACGTGATTCGCAATGCCGACTGGATCATTGACCTCGGACCGGAAGGCGGCGAAGATGGTGGACAGATTGTTGCCGAAGGCACGCCGGAAAAGGTTTCGCGCATCGTAGGCTCGTACACAGGAGAATTTCTGCGGAAATATTATGCGGATCATCCGATTGAGCTGGAACTGAGTCCGAATGGCAGCAGCAGAGCGCCAAAGAAGCGGCGATCAGCGAAAAAGGAGACGATCCAGTGACGCTCGACCCCGTCTCGCTGACGCCAGTGCCTCCCCAACTGGAACCTGAAGTTCAGGCACCAGAAGATCTATACTCGAATGTCGCTGCGACTGAGCCTCCGACATCAGACCTGCCCCATCTCAGCCATGCTGTTCTCTTTTTTGTGCTGACGATTCCGATGCTTCTTATTGGCGAGGCATTGAGCCTCTTCCTGGCAAAACAATCACATCTTTTCGGCGACAAGAGCTACCATGCGATTTTCGATCTGATGGCAACGGATGCCCGTCTTGCGATTCCAGCACAAGCCATAACCTATCTGCTGACCGCATTGACGGCCGTTGCTATCTTTCCGATTCTGTGGCGTCAGCCATTTTCGCAAGGTGTTCATTGGAATCTAGGCGCGGCGAGAACGCGCTTTCTTTGGTTGCTGGGTGTAGGGCTCGGGCTGGGATTCGGCATTACCCTGCTGGGCAATTACCTGCCCATGCCAAAAGATCCACCGATTATGCAGGACATGATGGCGTCGCAATTGGGAGCGTGGATGATGCTGATTTTCGGTGTTACCTGCGCGCCTTTGCTTGAAGAACTGGCCTTTCGGGGCTTTCTGCTGCCTGGACTGATTCATGCCCTGCGCTGGCTTATGCAGCGCGAGATTCTTTCCTCCGACGCGCTTGCGTGGACCACAATTCCAGTATCGGTAGTGTTGACTACGATCCCCTTTGCCCTGCTGCACGCAACGCAGGTTTCGCATGCGTGGGCTCCGATTCTGCTCATCGGACTGGTCAGCGTTGCGCTGTGCGTAGTTCGTCTGCGGCTGAAGTCGGTTGCCGCGAGCACAGTAGTCCATGCAGCCTATAACTTCACGCTCTTCGCTGGTTTACTGCTTCAGACAGATGGCTTCAGACACCTGGAGCGCCTGAACAGCTAGAATCGCTGTAACACGTATGGCTACCAACTATCGCGACGCCCTGCTTCACCTGCTTTCTCGAATTTCGTTTAAGCTGGGAAATTTCACGCTGTCCTCCGGCGCCACAAGTGACTACTACATCGACTGCCGCACTACGACGCTGCATGCTGAGGGCGGACGCCTTACAGGTCTTGCGATTCTGGAATTACTCCGCGAGAAGAAGATTAAGCCAGCTGCCGTAGGCGGACTGACGCTGGGCGCGGATCCGATTGTCTCTAATGTGGCAACAGCCAGTGCGTGGTATGCACAGGAACACCACGGCGCTCCGCTGATTCATGGTTTCCTGGTCCGTAAAGCTGAAAAAACGCATGGCACGGGACGGCGTATTGAAGGCTTCTTCGAGAAGGACGCTCCGGCTTTGATTGTGGATGATGTCTGCACCACCGGCGCATCTACCATCACGGCAATTGAGGCAGCGCGCGAGGCAGGAATGAAGGTCATTGCCGTGGCCTGCCTGGTCGAGCGCGAAGAAGCAAACGGTCGTCCGGCGGTAGAAGCGGCGGCGCAGGGTGTTCCATTCTTTGCTCTTTATACCGCAAACGATGTGCGCGCCGCGCATGTGCGGCAAATGGCACTCTAAATAAAAACCCGCGAACAGGGTGAAACCCATTCGCGGGTGATCATTATTCTGCGGCGTTATCGCTGTTGTGGGGAGTTGACCTGTCCTTCTTGCGGAAGCTTGACCGTTCCCGTCGCCTGCGCGGTAGTCTGCGTTCCATTTTGAGCCGTCATGTTCGTCAACATCTGAATCTCTACGCGGCGGTTCTGCGCGCGACCTGCTGCAGAATTGTTCGAAGCTACAGCCTTGTCTTTTCCGATTCCGATGAGATAAAAGCGGTGCGGCGGAACACTGTATTTCGAGGCAATATACTGCACTACGGCCTGGGCACGACGCTGGCTGAGGTCATAGTTGTAGTCGGCCGGGCCCGTTGAGTCGGTGCCGCCTGTGATGGCAAGGATGTAGCTCTTCTGAGAGTTCAGCTGAGAAGCGAAGTCGTCAAGCTTTTGCTTATCGGCGCGGGTGATCTCTGCTTTGTCGAATGCGAAGTTTACCTGGGCATCGGCGATCTGCTTGTAGTTGTCCAGGTTGCCGACTACGCTGGCGAGCGAGTCAGCGCGGTTGACCGCTTCCTGTGCCGATTGATTCGCCTGCGAGGCAGCGGTTCCGGCACTCTGAGCAGCCTGGTTCGCCTGGTTCGCACTGTTCTGTGCCTGCGTGATGCCCTGCTGTGCGCGCTGATCTACATCGTGTATGTTGCGATTGTTCGTGGCGGTCGCGTCATCAAGTTCATTCGTCTTTTGGATAACCGGTGTGGTTTGGCTGCGCACGTAGTTTTTTGTCGAGCATCCACTAGCCAAGAGCAGCGACAGCGCTCCAAGCGCCGAAACTGTTTGCAAAGATGTCCTGCCAATACGAGTCATCACGTTCACTCCATTTCGTTAAGCAGATTCCTGGGACTCAGGAAAGCATGCTTTTCCCTCTTACGATGCAGATGAGTGCAAACTTATTGCCAAACCGTTAACAAAAACTTCAAGTAGCTTTTGATTGAGCCATTTAAAAGAGGTTGCGCGTGTGCGAATCGTGTTCATTGAGTGGCCTGGTAGTAGGTAGCTTTTACGCGATTTATGAAAATCAGGGTGGCAACAACCGAACAGAGCTGCTGGCGAAGAAACGGTAAACTAGACCATAGGCCACTGCATGGATCTTGAGGAGAAAATTCGCGCGTTACCGACGCGGCCCGGCGTGTACCTGTACAAGAACGCCGATGGCGAAGTCATCTACGTCGGCAAGGCGAAAAGCCTGCGCTCGCGCGTTCGGTCGTACCTGCTGGAAGCATCGCAGGCGAACGCCAAGACCGGATCGCTGATGCGCGAGGCTGTCGATCTGGATTACATCCTGGTCGACAACGAACATGAGGCGCTGGCGCTTGAGAACAACCTGATCAAGCAGCGCAAGCCACGCTTCAACATCTTGTTGAGAGATGACAAGACTTATCCATACGTCAAGCTCACATTGGGCGACCGCTACCCAAAGGTCTTTGTCACGCGGCGTCTGCGCAGGGACGGCAGCGCTTACTATGGGCCTTATTTTCCGGGGAATCTGGCACATCGGATTGTGGACCTGATTCATCGGAGCTTTCTGATTCCAAGCTGCAAGGTCGATCTTTCGCGCTATCACCTTCGTCCGTGTTTGCAGTACTACATCAAACGCTGCCTTGGCCCTTGCGTTGAGGGGTTGACGACTCCGGAGGCGTATCGCGAAGCGGTGCGCGATACGCAGATGTTTCTCGAAGGCCGCAGCGCTGAACTGGGTAAATCACTGGAAGAGCGGATGCAAGTAGCTGCGGCTGGCGAGCGGTTTGAGTTGGCGGCGCGTTACCGCGATTTGCTTCGAACTGTTTCCGATTTACAGGAGAAGCAGCGCATTGCCTCAACTGAGAACGATGATGCCGATGTCTTTGGCTATCACTTTGAGAATGGCATACTCGCGGTGAATCTCTTTCACATGCGCGGCGGAAAGATTGTCGACCGCCGGGAATTCTTCTGGGAGGAATTGCCGGAGTTGCTCGAAGCCGAGGAGACCCAGTCTTCAAATGAGCCTGCGTCTTTTGAGGCGGGGGCGTTCTTTTCTGCGCTGCT
>DATGAD010000480.1:0-6660 GCA_035313725.1 Alloacidobacterium sp.
GTGCCCACCGTCGCCAGGAAAGAGTTCCGCAGTGTGCGTGGCGTGCGGTATAAATCAGCCTGATATTGAGACATGATCTCGCAGCAAGCCCGCAACGCCCTCTGGACAATCACAAAAGTCCTTTTCGCCGTTCTATTCGTCGGATGGTGCGCCACGCTGCTCCGGAGGTTTGATCCCAAATTTGGATTTGGGCTTCCGGGCTGGTTCCGAATCGCCGGCTTCTTTATATTTGGAATCGGCCTCTTCCT
Organism: Alloacidobacterium sp.; assembly: GCA_035313725.1. Taxonomy (GTDB): domain Bacteria; phylum Acidobacteriota; class Terriglobia; order Terriglobales; family Acidobacteriaceae; genus Alloacidobacterium. The sequence continues at coordinate 249 of DATGAD010000480.1, forward strand.
GATCGCACTATGCGGCATTCTCTTAAGCACCTGTGGCTTTGGAACACCCGGACACAGACTCTTCCCCACGGAATTCATTGCGACTGGCCCCTTCCGCTACGTCCGCAACCCGATGTCGATCGGTGCAATTCTGGCAACGCTGGGCTGGAGCTTGGTCAACCGTTCACCATCGATGCTCCTGGCATGGCTCCTGTTAACCCTGCTCATTCATCTGGTGGTGGTCTACATCGAAGAGCCAAAGCTGGAGAAAAGTTTTGGCGCCAGCTACCGCTCCTATAGAACTTCCGTTCCGCGGTGGCTGCCAAAAATCAAGAGTTCGACCCAGTTCCAGAATGGGAACAAGTTTGAATAAAAAATTAATCGTGCCAACAACCATTGGCGTGGAATTACGCCCAAATTTGGTATCCTGAAAGTAGGAGTACAGAAGCCCGCTGACCGCAGCGGGCTTTTCTATTTCAGGAAGGGAACTCAACGACGGGAGCGAAGAACTGGCCTGCAGCCAAGTACCTTTCTTTGGACGAATTTACGAAAATATAGGGGGGAGGGGGCATCACCTACTTAAGTAAAGCACCCTCGACCTGAGAAGCAAGTCGCTTTGGCGCGGCCTGAAGATAGCTTGCCGCAACGAGATCCCGAACCTCATCCCAATCGATCTTCCCCCGGTCGAGCCGAAGCCCGATCCAGCCTCTGGGGCCGATGTAAGCAGGCAGGTAAAACTTGCGCGGATGGGCGGCAATGAGAGCGGTATTCTCGCCGGGCAGCGCTTTCGTGCAAACAGAAACGATCCCATCACCATGATGGTCATTGAGAAAGTAGACGAACTTCTTTTTCCGAACAGCAAACGCCGCATGCCGCCCCATATCCGTTCGCGTACTCTCAGGCAGGGCAAGGCAGATAGACGCGAGTTGTGACAGGCGGGGATCTTCGGCATGTTTCATGGGAAGAACCTCCTCACATAATCAGCTAGGCAAGCGTGTCCGGAAGCAGACAAGGGAAAACGCAGTACGCCCAAGTACCTTTCATTGGACGAATTTACAAAAACGTAGGGGGGCCTACTTTCCGATGTTCGGACCGCAGCGCATCGCCAATCCACCCGGAGCCAGCAAGCCGGCATTCGGGCCTGACAGTTCGATCCGCACCACCAGCGGCGTGCCTTCGACAACGATCGGCGTATTTGACACCTCCAGAGGATAGGCCAGCCGCACCGGATTGCCCGGTTGATCAACTTTGCCCTTGTCAATCAGGTGGAAGAGCGCCCAGGTGCCGTTGAACTGGAGGAGCGGTATGCTGCCGGATGCGTAGTTGGCCGTGAGGTTTGCCGTCTGCGCCGTCTGCGCAGACCAGTTGAACTGCTTCGAGATTGCCGCGCCTGATAGCCGCTGCGCATCGATGGCCAGTGTCACGCTCTGGATCCCCTTCGATGGCACGATGGTTCCGGTAAAGTTCAGACTGGGCGAAGTCGCCCCGGGGGGATAGAACGCAGCCGACACCGCCGCCGCCTGGTTGAAGAAGTGCACGAACGATGGAGACAGTTTCGAACCAGGCGCCGCCACATACGTCGCCCCTTGCTGGATCAGCAACTGCTTCAGGCTGCTCTGATAAGTCGTCCAGAGAGCGCCTGTCTGCGGTTGGAAAATGGCAGCGACATCCGAGACGGTGGCCTCATTGGTGGAGGTTGGCGAGAATGGGAATTTTGTCATCAACCCCTGGACGGTGTCGCACAGCCTCTTAGCATCGCCCCCCGCGGCAGCGCCGGCAACACGATTCGCCGCATCTTCCGTCGATGTAATGGGTGCGTGCAACAACGCAGTGACGATCCCTTCAACAGGGCCGGGATCGAACCCCTGCGCTGCCTGCTGGACGGTTTGGTGCGCCGCACCTGCAGCAGTCAGAATGGGCGTCATCGTCAGCGGATTCTTCGCTGCCGCTGGATCGCTGAGTTGAGGAAGTACCTGCCCAATCGAGCCTTGCAATGAAATCAGGCTGTTGATGTATGGAGTGTTCTTGTCCGAGATGAGTCTGTCGGTGCTGTCGGGTGGAACAAACGCTTGAGTTGGCTGAAACGGTTTTGAAAAATCAGGATTTGGGACAGCAGTATTGTGCGAAGTGGTGAAGATGAGCTGAAGGAGCGCAGAACTCGGGCTTGAGAGTGTTTGCAGCTTTCCGCTCGCATCCTGCAGGTCTCGATATTTAACAACAGAAGCCTGCCTCAGGAAAGTTTGCCACTCCTTCAGGAAATCAGCCTGATAAAGGCTGTTCAGCTCCTGCTTCGCCTTGATGGGATCGAGTGCGGCAGCAGCCTGATCGCCCAGCACCCACGCATCGCCGCTGAAGTAGCGGTCGGGATGCTGAATCGCATCCTGCATAAACGTAAAGCCGTTGCGCGAGAACGCTCCCTGAACAACATGAGGTTCACCAACAACCGCGGAAGACCCTGGATAGGTCTTATTGAAATCAATAGGAGGATTGGCCTTGCTCGCTGCCGCCAGCATGCTCTGGTAAATGCGGTCGTATCCGCCAAAGCTGTTGAGGTAAGCGCGCGCATGCGTCACCACCGGCATCGCTGTAGCAATGGAGTAAGGATTGCCGCGCCGTAATTCATTCGCGTAAAAATCGAACTGCACCTGAGCCAGCTGCTTCTGCTCGTCGGTTTCCGGCGACTTGCCGTTCAGCCAATACTGCATAAGGACAGGCGTCAGGAAATCAGCCGTGCTCTTGTCCGCATTGGAGGTCGTAATCAGGTAGGCCTTCAGTGGATTGTAGGCTGCGCCATATTCGCCGCCGCCCTTCGAATCGGCTGGCAGCGCACCCAGCATGGCAACCATGTTGACCTGCGTATTGGTCAGCAGCAGCCGCTGGAAGCGGTCGAAGTAGATCCGCCGGGCCGCATCCAACAGATCGTTGCCGTGATACAGGCCCCAGCGATACATCAGCGGCGGCCCGTTCTGCTGGTAGCCCTCAAGCTGCAGCAGAGCGCCACGGAGCTGATCGAGTGAAGCCAGCTCCTGCTGAGAAGCAAGCATCGTTGCTGGAACAGTCCGAACCGGCAGCGCTTCGGCTGCCGAGGCAATCTGATGCTCCAGCCGAGAATTGTTGCCGTAAGAAATGACGAGGAACAGCAAATAGATCAGCAGCAGAGCAGAAACGGTACCGAAGACGATGCGCCGGAAAGTATGCGTGCGCCCGCTGTTGCTGGTGCTCGAAAGCGCGCTGCGGTCCTGCAGAATCACGATAGGGAAGAGCTTCGGCAGGAAAGTCCACTGCGCGATCTTCTGCGATACAACTTGCGGCGTAGGAGGTGCCGCGGCCGCCTGCATCTGCTGCACAGAGAACATGCGCGTCGCGCCGGCATCCGCCGGGGCGGACTGCTGCACCGCAGCCGGAGCGCTCACCATCTGCTCGACCATGTGTGCCCGCACGCCGGTGAAATAGAAGCCACGCAGATAAGGATTCGCGTTCAGATGGCTCGGCCGCGCAAGCTCAACCAGATAGGAGGAAAGATTGTTGCGCAGCTTGCGGATTTCCCGGGGAAATTCATAAAGAGGATCGACATTGCGCTGATCGTTTTCGCGACCCAGCAACTCAAGCCGATACTCGCCGAGCGAGAAAATCAGCTGGTCCAGCGCATTTGTAACTTCGCGAGTTGCTTGTTCCGCGTAGAGCCCGCTCGAAACGCCGCTCCGCGCCGCAGGGATACCCAGCGCCTGCGATGCCTCTTCATTGGTAAGATTGCGGACGTATTCCGTGAAGCCGGGAACGCGGTCGAGCTTGGTGAGAATCACGTAAACCGGAACTTCTGTCCCCAGCTGCTGAGCCAGGTCGCGCAGCATCTGATTCGTATTGCGTGCTGACGCGGTCACCGCTTCGGTTGCAGTGGTGCCGAGGAAATGTTCGCAGCTCATGCAGACGACAGCGGCACGAATCGGAGCTTGCGACCCCATCGCCGAGCGATACGCCTTCGGGCGCGTCCTGCGAATCAGCTTTGCCCACAGTCCCGGATTCCTGCGCACGGCATCACCCGCCTCAACGATGACGCACTGCTGCGTGTACCAGAGATTTGCAACCGGCGTAGCTACAATATCCTGATCGCGATACATCTGCCCGGCCAGCAGTTCAGGATCGAGTCCGGATTTGTTCACGGTCGTTGTCTTTGCTGAGTTCGCTTCGCCAAGCATGTAGAGCAGCGGCAGGGAATCGAGCGTCTTGGCGCCGGTGCGCTGCGCGGAGGCGAGTTTCTTTTCCGCGTCGCGCAGAAGCGTATCGAGTTCCGTATTGCCCTGGATGCTCTTCGTCGATCCTTCGCGCTTCCGCTTGCGGAAATACAGCACAAGAATGATGGTCGCTGCCGCGACGCCCAAAAGAACAAAAACGACTCGCAGGATCACTAGCGCCGTGCCCTCAACATGGAGAACGGGCCCAGCCATCCATGCGAGCACGAGCGAGAGCAGAAAAATAAGAACTGAAATCAGAATCGAAACCACAACAGACTCCTAGCGAGCACTGAGACTGGTGTTCTGAACCTGCGAAACACCGGAACCAAGAACAATTTCAAATCCGCCGAAGGCGAGCACCGTCAATCCAGCCAGCACGCAGGCGGTAATCAACAAACTACGGCTCCACACGTCTTTGGCGCGTGTGGGCTTCACTTCAGGCACCGGCATCGGGGGAAGCAGATGCGATTGCCCCCGGATGCGCAGGATCTTCTCGCGCGCCTGCCGGAGAAGTTGATGCATCTCACCCGCGTCGCCTAGAGCAAATCGCCCGCGAAACCCCATCTGCATTACAAGGCAATGCATCTCCAGCGCATCGGCAACCTCCGCCGAATCCGGTTGCGTAAGCAGCGTGCTTAGATGGCGAAAGAATGTTTCTCCTGCGCGATGATCGCCGAAAAGCTCTTCCTGCAAAGGCCGGCGGGCCCAGTCGGCAAAGACAGGGCTCTGCAGGTTGAGGACGCTTTCATCAAGATAGGCCACCGCGGCAAAGACGCCCAGCTGCACGGTGTCGCTTGTGTAGCCGATCGATTTGGCCTCCTGCATGGCGGCCTGCAGCGAGCGGCGCATCTGCGCGCGAAAGCTCTCCGAGTCCTGTACCTGCTGGCGCTGAAAACGCACGCGCAGAATGGCGGTGAGAACCTCTTGAAACGAAAACGTCAGGCTGTTGACACGAGCACTGCTCATCAGGACGCCTCCACAATCACGGTAAGGTCGAATTCCGGCTGTGAAATTTCACCCGGAATATATACGCCAACCTTGCGGGTCTGAAGAATATGCTCCCAGCATGGCCCGGAGGTTTCGATTACGAAATATTGCATGTCCACTTCCGCGCGAATCGCAGTCGGAGGAACGGGAAGATGAGTCAGTGTCATTCCCGGCAGCGCGCGCCTTACCAGCTCCGGCACAAAGCGCGACGAGCACACCTTCACCAGTCGCGGCACCATGGTAAGAAGAGCGGACTCGCCCAGGCTCGAACGTACGCCGAGCACCCAGCGGGCGCGTCGCAGGCAGCGCTCGTCCAAAACATCCGCTTCCTGAATGTATGGCTCGATGGGATGGAAGTTCAGCGTCACCGTGTTCGAAGGGACAACAATTTCAAGATGCCGTCTGATATGCGCATCCAGAGCACGGAACGCCGGCCCGGGATCGCGATGATTGTATGAGGGCAGCGTGCGCGGATCAGAGTCAACGGCGAAAGTGCACAGCGCTCCGGCAAGACGCGACAACTCGACAAACAACTCTTCAGGATGTGCATGCTTGGTTGCGCTCATGTGCTGCAACGGGGGAATCGCATTGTGCAGCGCATGCAGAAACCAGTAGTTGGCAACATCGAGCGCCGAAGTTCCAGCTTCAAAGCGTCCGTGACGCCGAGCACTGCGAGCAATCGTCGCACTCTTCTCGCCGATCGTGTCGATCAACCGCTTGAAGAGCAGCATCAGCTGCTCGCTGGCGCTGGCGCGCAGGCATGTAGGAATAAATTCCTCGTCGTAGACGAGGTGGCCGCGTCCATCGCGCAATACGTGAGCCATCGGGATCGACTGCATCTCGGGAGTCAGCTCGGCTTCCGTAACAACGCGGATGTTTTTCTGGCCCAGTTCGATTTCGCGCTCGTCAATGCCGTTGGTTTCGTCTCGCAGAACGCGCTGCATCCGCGCATAGCGCGTGCCGTTGGCGGTAGTGTTCAAGTCGCAGTCGAAGCCATTGTCCTTGCGCGCCGGAACTGCGAGATAAAGAGGAAGCACCGCATCCGTGGATGGGAAGACCTCGGTCAGATTGCGCGCCGCCGGGGGCGGGTCAGAATTCGGCAGCTCAAACGTCAGCCCGTCGGGAAAGACGCCCGAGGCATGCAGCACAACAGCGCTGCCGTTGCGAATGGCCTTCTGGTCCAGCTCAAAATGAAGAAATCCCCAGGGTTCGTG
>DATGAD010000481.1:0-16233 GCA_035313725.1 Alloacidobacterium sp.
AAACCCTGAGCATTTCCTCCCGTCCTGGACCGGGAGGAAAGAGAGTTGCATGGGTGGAATCCGGTCCAACGGAGACATAAGGCTTGCCGGAAACCGCAGAGGCAGCTGGCTCTGACTGCGCCGGTACCTGGCTCTCCAAAACAGAGGAGAGGCTGTTTGATCCTGATAGTGAATAGGCGATCACCGCGTCGCTAAGGAGCGGGGCACCAATCAGCCCGCCTCCAGTTGCAACGACAGCCACGTACTGATTCCCATGTGCGTCTGCATAAGTGATTGGTGTGGACTCAGCCGCGGCCGGAAGCTTTACCGTCCAGATTTCTTTGCCGGTTGCTTCATCGAAGGCACGGAAGCGAGCGTCGTCTGTGGCGCCGATGAAGATGAGTCCGCTCGCCGTAACGATTGCTCCGCCCAGACCGGGCCGGCCCGTATTTTGCTTGCCTTCAGGCAAACTGTCGGTCACTCCGAGTGTGGACCTCCAGGCGATCTTCCCGGTGTCGACGTTCACTGCAACCAATTGTCCCCACGGAGTCGGCGTGCAGGGCAGGTGGTTGGCAGGATTCCAGAAGCGTTGGAGACCAGCGAGTGGCCCGGAGTTGATGTAGCTCCCGTCCGGATTACGAATGATCCGCATCGGCTGCGCAAGATTGTTGACGTTGACGATGAAGAGGCCGGACTGCGGATCGAAGGCTCCGCCGTAGTAATTGACGCCTCCCTGGGTGCCGGGCATGGGGACGGTGTAACGATCGAGTTGGGTAGGTGTGTATTCAACCTCGCCCAGCAGCATGTCGTTGTCGTCGACGTACTTCTCGCACCATGCCTTGTGCTCCGGAGTGTCTTTGTAGAGATTCGACCGACTTAGCGTGACCTGAGAGAGTGGTTCCGGCAGAACCGGGACTGGTTGGGTAGGTGACGTCTGCTCACCGGGCACGTTGCTCTTTGGAACTGGTCGTTCTATGACATCGTAGATTGGCTTTCCGGTGACACGATTGAGAATGAACATCAATCCATTCTTGTTGACTGTGGCGACAGCCGGAATGATCTCGCTGCCGTGTCTTACGCTGAACAGGGTTGGTGGTGATTCCGTGTCCATGTCCCAGATGTCGTGGTGAACCACCTGGAAGTACCACAGCAACTTGCCAGTGTCAGCACTGACAGCCACGAGAGAAGAACCGAACAAATTATCGCCGGGGCGATCCACGCCGACGCGGTCATTGTTCGGAGCGCCGAAGGGCATGTAGAGGATTCCGCGCGCCACATCGACAGTCATGTAACCCCAGACGTTTACGCCCGAACGATTCTTCCAGCTATCTCCTGCCCAGGTCTCATGTCCTTTCTCTCCGGGAAGAGGCACGGAGTGAAAGGTCCAGACGAGTTTGCCGGTCTTCGCATCCCAGGCGCGCGTGTCGCCTGCTGGGCCTAAGCCCCCACCCTTACCGCCTGGTCCTTCGCCGGGGCCCGCGCCAGTTATGATCAGGTTCTTGTAGACGGTAGGCGGTGACGGCAGAATATAACTCTTGTCCATGCCGGTCCTCATCACCTCCGGCGTTTTCAGGTCAACCATTCCATTAACGCCGAAGTTCGGATTCAGACGGCCGGTTGCTGCGCTGATTGAATACATTCTTCCGCGGCGCGTGCCGAAGATAATCGCCGCCGACGCGGCATCACCTTCTCCAGGCCAGTATGCTGCGCCACGCAAGGAAGCGTTATCGCCATCCGGGATCTCGAAGACCCATTTCTCCTGGCCCGTGGATGAATCCAAAGCAACCACACGGCTGTAGGGCGTGACCACATACATAGTCTGACCGATCACCAGGGGTTGATCTTCAGACTGATGGAAGCCTGCTCCGCTGTAAGAATGATTGATGTCCGCATGAGCTGCATCTGCCTTCGCAGCAGGTTTCATGTGATAAACCCAGGCAATCTTCAAGTCACGGACGTTTGTTGGCGTGATCTGGGTCAGGTTCGAATACCTCCACCCTCCCGGGTCATGACCGACCATCGGCCAGTCTGCTTGCGCGCCTGCACACGTCGACCCGAATGTTGAGCCGCTTTGGCCTGGCCTGCCTGAGGCAAGGAACGGCATAAACAACAGCAAGCAAACCAGACTGCTCGACGATATCTTTTTCAGTCCAGGCTGTTGCCGCTTATTGTTAGCCGGAGCGACGACTCTCATGAAAGTTTGTTTCCTGACCACAGGTGTTCCTGGCTCATAGAACGGTGTATTCCGAGAGACCTTGATCACGTGGAAAACCACGCATTGTGGTTACGATGCAGTAGGTCCACGCACATCCGCAACCCAGCCCTCCACAGATCGCTGCAATCTCGGGCGATTGCAGGATGATCGTAATGCCTCGCTCGGTATGTGAGTTAATTTAATTCAGTTGGGCGTTGCAGTCGTTAGGAGCGGGTAATCCGGCGAAGCGTTCCGCGATCCAGTCGATGGCAGCGCCTGCGCTATCGCGCGCTACGAAGAGGTGACCGACTTCCGGGACGGGATGCCATTGCACAGCGCTTCCGCTTTTGCAAAGACCCTGCATGTAGTTCTCCGTTATTGCGGGCCGCACCAGAGTATCCTTCATGCCCTGCGCGAGAAAGACCGGAATGGATGGCGGAAGCGTTCCCGGCGTGTTGCTCGCAAGCAGACCGCGCCATGGTTCTAGATCGGAGATATTGTTCACGGTCAGGAAGCTCTGACTGAGCTCCCTGGAAGGACCACGGCGTTCGATCACATCGAAGAATCTCTCGATGCATTCATTGGCTAGCTGGTCGACTGCGGACATTGCCTGCGGAGTTACGACATTGGAAATCGGCGCTCCATAGACACGCGACCAGGACCACAGAGTCATCGCCGTGATGTTCTTGCCTCCTGCGGTATCCATATCGTTGGTCAGAAGCGTTCCGAGTTCGGTAGCAGGTGCGGCTGCCGCGACGCCGACAAGCTGCAGTTCCGGAGCGTAGCTCTGGGTGAGAATTCCTGTGTAGAGTGCAGCCTGTCCGCCCTGCGAATGGCCCCACACGGCGAATGTGTGTCCGCCGCCCGCGCCGGGCATCGATCGCGCCACTCGCACCGAATCGAGCACCGCACGGCCTTCGCTTATCCCCACCAAGTATGGATGTGGTCCCGCAGTGCCGAGACCGGGATAGTCAGTCGCCGCGACCACGTAGCCTCGCTGCAGCATTTCACGCAGGCCCTGGATCGACTGGAAGAGCACGCGCGCCAGAGAGGGCGCGCATTTCGGAACGACGCCTGTGGTTGGGTGCGCCCACGCGACGATGGGACGGCCGTTTGCCGGAGCGGGTCCGGCGGGAACGATCACGACACCCGAGATGGCGATAGGCTCGCCCTGCAGTCCCTCCGATTTGTAGAGAACGCGGTAAGCGGTTGCGCCATCTGGTGCGCCGTCGATGGGCTCCGATCGTATCAGCGCTCCATTCGCGTAAGAGCTCAGGTCGATGTCAGTGACGGAGTAGAACTTGGTCTGCGCGAAAGAAGTGCTACAGTAAGCAATCATTAGGAACAGCAGAAGCACTTTCGCTAACCGAACCAGGGGCTCAACGATCGTGGTCAAAAGATGTGTCGCCGATGCGCGACCCATTGCAAACTGCGCTTTCATTACAAAACTCCTCAAGATGTAATTCGAGACGGGATTTCCTCGAAATCGAATTGTTCGCAGTTTTTGGTAAAGACGCCGCAACTGATGCGACAAAATTAATTCGCGGTTGATCGTCACGGAACGGCTAGTCTCACTGCGAGGCTGGTTATTCAGCTGCGTCGCTGCGCTTTGTTGAACAGACATTAAAGCAGCGAGGACGAATAAGAAATAGAGGTCACCACACGGACAGGCGTGTGGAACCACACTCTCACTGGGATCTTCGGCGGCGAGTACAAAAATATTTCTCTCTGGCTCTTAGCGACTCAGGACCGTGGGTACTTCGTTTAGAAAAGGAACCCGTACCAAGTATGCTTCCCTCTTGGGATGAACGAGGCTGTCGCATCCTTCCCGTAAGTAGAGGTCCTCTTTATGAATCAGAATTTCGCCGCAATGATCCTCGGTGGTACTGGGCAAGTTGGTGGTGCAGCGGTCACGGAGCTGCTGGCAATTCCGGAATGCCGGGAAGTGGTGATGGTCACCAGAAAGCCCATTGCGGCGCGATCGCGGGTGCGCAACGTCGTTCTTGATACCGGCGCTGCTGATTTTGCCGAGCGCACTGCCGCCCTTGCTCGCGAAGTTTTAAGCCAAGGTCCCGTCAGCGCCGTGAGCTGTGTGGGTGTCGGTTCGGGATCGATGCGCTGGAGCGAAGAAGAATTGAAACGACTTGAACTCGGCGTCGTCGGTGCCTTTGCGCGTGGCTGCCATGACGCCGGAATCGCCCAGTTTTGCCTGCTTTCCGCGGTAGGAAGCACACCCCGCAGCCGGTTTCGCTATGTCCGCGTAATGGGCATGAAGGAAGACGCCGTGCGCAACATCGGTTTTACCTGCCTCGCCATCTTTCGCCCCGGCATCATTGTAGGCAACGCTCATACCCCGGCCTGGGTCGGTTTCTTGGGACGCCTCGTGCCTGGGCCGTTCGGCAATATCGATCAGCAAATTCTCGGTCGCTCAATCGCCGCGGAGATCGCCTTGCACAGTCGCGAGGCCGGCGAAGTTATCCTCGAAAATGCCGCAATGAAAGAACTCGCTGCGCAGTTCAATAGCGTGCCTTAGGAATTTTTGCGTGAGGTCTAGGCTAAGTGAATCGCGAGAGATAAAACCGGAGAGCCGCACTATTTCGAGCCATGGCCGAAACTTAGCCAACGGTCCCGTCTCCTCACCCGCCGACTGATTTGGATGTCCCATCCCCTCGGAACAATTCTCAATTGATGCCGAAATCGCCAACTCGCTCATCGAGGAACAAGCAGTCCTGAAATGTCGGCATAGGAGAGGTAATCCACCAACTTCAAATGAACCAAAGCAAAGTCTCAAGGCTTAGCATCCGGTTTCTTGCGACACTCACCTACAACGCCCATACCCTAAATAGGTTCAGAATTCCCATATGTGCGCACCAGACTGGGTAAATGCCTTAGTTTGTTGTGATATCGTGCAAATGGTCCGGTAAAGTGCAAGGTCTGGTAGAGCGTGTTCCTGGCTCAGGTGTCTGGTGGATCCGATGGACCGATCATCTCGGCAAACGCCACCTTGAAAAAGCCGGCCGTCGTAGTGACGCAATTTCCCTGCTTGCCAAACGCAGACATGAAAAGCTATTGCGCAAGAAACTCCCGGAACGGCTACAAGGCTCGGTGGTTACATTCGGCGATCTGTCCAAAGACACCTTGGCGCACTCCCGTGAGGAAAATGGTGAGCGCTCCACAGCTGAGTTGGCACTAAAACTCGCGATTATTGCACAAGAATTTGATAGTCGACCCGCCGACGGAATTACCAAGCAGGACATTCAGAACTGGCTGATGGATCAGACAGACGAGCGAAAATGGTCACCCGCAACCCGCAATCGTTACCAGGCGGCCTTCTCTCTGGTGTTCCGCGTAGCAGTTGATAATGAAAAGCTCACCGTCAATCCGGCTGCTCGAATTAAACGAAAAGCTGAACACAATGACCGCATACGATTCCTCAGCGATGTAGAGGAAAAGAAGCTCACGGCGGCCATTCGCGAGAACTGGCCTCATTATCTGCCGGTTTTTCTGATCTCGGTTCACACCGGAATGCGTGCAGGTGAGCAATTCGGCTTACAGTGGACGTCCGTATCTCTGGCAAGGAGAATCATTACGCTGCACAAGACAAAGGGCGGAAAGACCCGCCACATTCCAATCAATGCGATTGCACTTGCTGCCATTAAGGCGCTGCATACGAATCAGCACTCCCATGGACCTGTGTTCCTCAATACAGAACGTCAACAGCTCCGTTCGGCGCGTGATTGGTTCGAACCAGCGGTAGAGAAAGCAGGATTGAAGAACTATACGTGGCACTGCAATCGCCAAACGTTCGCGTCACGCCTAGTCATGGCTGGGGTCGATATTCGGACTGTCGCCCAACTCATGGGCCACAGTACAATACAAATGACGATGCGCTACGCTCATTTAGCTCCGGAACATGCACAGATGGCAGTGGATCGGCTGGTGTCTCCGTCAGAGCAGCTGGTGACTAAATCGGTGACTTGCAGGAATAGCAGAAAGCGGTGATGTTGCAAGTTGTTGAAAATAAAACATGCGAAAGTGGCGGAATTGGCAGACGCACCAGACTTAGGATCTGGCGGGTAATCCCCGTGGGGGTTCAAGTCCCCCCTTTCGCACCATCTCTCATCCTTCCTTGGAACGCGATACTCTGAAAGCATCATGAATTCCTCGCAACAGCCTCAGCCTAAGATCAATCTCACTCAATCGCCCGACTATCGAGAAAACTACGCCAACAGCGTGCAGGTACGCGTGAGCGTGTGGGATTTCTTCCTCGCCTTCGGCATCGTGCATCAGGATGCGCCGGATTCTGTGACCATCGAGAACTCACAGGGCATCTATCTCAGCCCGCAACAGGCCAAGGCGCTCTGGAATATCCTGGGCCAGAACATCTCCCAATACGAACAGGCCTTCGGCGCCATCGCACTCGAACCACACCATCCGCTGCCCGTTCCTCAGGGACCGGTCCACTAGAACTTGCTATCCAGCCGCGTGTCATCACCACAACAAGAAGACGTGCAGCTTTCGCTCTGGCTCGTCTTTCCGGCGATCTTCGCAGCAGTTCTGGTGGCGCACCTGCCGCTGCTTCGACTGCCGTATTACTGGGACGAAGCCGGATATTACATCCCAGCGGCGTACGACTTTTTTCGAACCGGCTCGTTGATTCCCTTTTCGACGCTCTCGAACGCGCACCCGCCACTGCCGTCCATGTATCTTGGCTTGTGGTGGAAGATTTTGACCTTCGTCCCGTGGGTCACGCGCCTCGCCATGTGTGCAGCGTCTTCTTTTGCACTGTTAGCCGTGTATCAACTGGCAATCGTCACTGCAAGAAAACCGAAAGTCGCGATTGCAACCGTTGCTCTCACTGCAATCTATCCCGTCTGGTTCGCGCAAAGCTCTCTTGCGCAAGCAGATATGTTTGCCGCAGCAGCTACTTTGTGGGCGCTCGTCCTCTTTCTTGAAGATCGGCTGTGGCTTACCGCGCTGTGCTTTTCACTCGCCGCGCTATCAAAGGAAACGGCCATTGTCACACCACTCGGGCTCGCAGCCTGGCAAACGTGGCTGTCCTTCGCACCGAAAAGGTGGAACCCTCCCAGCAGGATCTCAAGATCGTCGAATGTCGCAAAGATCGCCTTCCTCTTGCTGCCGATCGCGCCGCTAGCCGGCTGGTATCTGTACCACTGGCATCGAACCGGCTTCGTCTTCGGCAACCCGGAATACCTGCGCTACAACGCGACGGCTACACTCACGCCGCTTCGGGTGCTGCTCGCCTTCGCGCATCGCGTACTGCACATCACCGCGCACATGAATCTGTTCGTGCCGGTGCTCTTGATGCTGGCTTGTATGATGCTCCAGCCGGTCGAGGACAGAGAACGCATTTCCTTCAGCGACCAGTTGAGGTTCTACGTCATTATTCTCGCGAACCTGCTTTTCTTCTCTGTTCTGGGCGGGGCGCTGCTTACGCGGTATCTTCTGCCGCTGTACCCATTAATGTTGCTGCTCTGCGTCAATACTTTCTACCGACGGTTGCGACAGTGGCCGTACCTTGTTGCCCTAAGTGTTGTAGCCTTTCTCGCGGGACTCTTTATCAATCCACCCTACCGCTTCGCGCCTGAAGACAATCTCGCCTATCGCGACGTGATCCTGCTTCACGAAGCAGCCATCCAACAGATAGAAGCGCATTATCCCGATGCAACGGTTTTAAGCGCATGGCCTGTAACCGACGAGTTGAGCAAGCCGGAGCTAGGCTACGTCACCAAACCGCTACAGGTCGCAACCATCGACAATTTCTCAATGCCGCAAATCGAAAAAGCGGCGCAACTGATCGACCCATATACCGTCGGCTTGATCTTCTCGACGAAATACGACCCGCCGCATCTTCCCTTCAGCCTGGGGCAACAAAACGAGGCCCTCGACACCCGCTTTTTCGACTTCCACCGCGACCTCCCGCCCGAGATGATCGCACGTCTGCTCGGCGGCAAGGTCGTCTGGCATGCAGAGAGGCAGGGACAATGGGCGGCCGTGCTGCACTTTGATCGTCCGCAAGAAGCCATGCAAATCGAGCACGAGCGCCTTCCGCTTCACTATAATCAGCCTTGAAGTGCGGTCCCTCATTCCATTACGCCTCATCATTGGCGGCCTGCTGCTTGCAGCAACTCCGCTCGTATTCGCGCAGCAACCACCAGCGACCACGGCAGCGCGACCTCAGCCCGAGACACCCGTCTCAGCCTCCACCCAAGCCATCGCGCACGGACGCCTCGTGCTCGTGCTTCCGTTTGAAAACCACACCGGTCAGGCAAGCCTCGACTGGATCGGTCAGTCCTTCCCCGAGATACTTAACCGCCGGCTTGCCTCCGCAGGGTTTCTGCCCATCAGCCGCACCGATCTCGTCTACGCCTTCGATCACCTCGGGTTGCCTGCCACCTTCCAGCCGTCGCGCGCCAGCGCCATTCGTCTCGCGCAGACGCTTGACGCCGATTATGTGGCCTTTGGCTCCTACACCACGACCGGAACTACGCTGAACACGAACGCTCAGATCCTCGACGTCATTGATCTCAAGCTTGGCGCTCAGCTGAACAGTCAAGCCGAACTACCCCGCCTGCTCGAAACATTGAACGGTCTTGCCTGGCAGGTGA
This sequence comes from Alloacidobacterium sp., assembly GCA_035313725.1. GTDB lineage: Bacteria > Acidobacteriota > Terriglobia > Terriglobales > Acidobacteriaceae > Alloacidobacterium. The sequence goes on from DATGAD010000481.1 coordinate 8,803, forward strand.
CGAGGCAGCTGGATCCCACATACGCAGTCGCCGAGCAAACCTTCATCGCCGCCGATTCCGACCTGCGTCTCGACGCCTTTGAAAATTACGTGCGCGGATTGACCGAGGATTCCAACAGCGAGCGCATCCGTCATCTTCGTGAAGCCGTCCGGCTCAACCCGCGCTTCTATCCCGCATGGCTGGCATTGGGCAAGGCCTACTTTGCCGATCAGAATTTCGACCTCGCCGCCTCGACCCTCGGTCATCTGACCAAGGACGACCCCAACGCTCTCGAAGCGGATTTCTATCGCGGACTGTCGTTCTTCTACACCGGCAAATACCTCGATGCCGAAGACGCTTTTGCCTTCGACTCAACCCGCCTGCCGCTGCCTGAGGTGGTTAACAATCAGGGGGTCGCTGCGGCCCGTCGCGGCAAAGACGCGGGCGCGCTATTTCTCCAAGCAGTCACAGCCGATCCCAAGGACGCCGACTACCATTTCAACCTCGCATTAGCACTCCGGCGCCGGCATGATATCGCCGGAGCCATTCGCGAAATTGACCTGGCCCTAAAACTGCGGCCCCGCGATACTGAAGCCGCAAGCCTTGCCGCAACCCTGCACATCGAACAGCAGAACCCCGCCGCTGCGAAAGTCGACGCCTCCCTGAACACGACCCAAAACAGCGCGCAGGCGAATGTCAGCAACGGCCCGCTCGAACGCATCAAGCGCAACTACAACGAAGCCAGTTTCCGTCAGGCTGCCTTTGAGATGGAGCAGATACAAACGATGCGGCTGAGTGCGCTGCCACCAGCCGAACGCGCGGCGGCGCTCACCAAAGAAGGCACGCAGTTCTTCAATCGCGGCCTCATTCTCGAGGCCGAGCGCGAATTTCAGGCGGCCCTCGCCGCCGATCCCTCTTCTGCTGCGGCCCATGCCGGGCTTGCCCAGGTGCGGGAGCGCAGTAACGATCTCGACGCGGCCCGCCAGGAATCGCAGACGTCTCTCCAGTTGCACCCCAACGTGGCCGCGCACCTGGTACTGGCGCGCATGGACCTGCAGGCAAACCAGTTGACCTCTGCAGCGGGCGAAGTGAGCCAGGCTCTCCAGCTTGAGCCAGCCAATGCGAATGCTCTCGGCATGAAGCAGGCTCTCGAACAGCGAGGACAAAAGGTCCAATGAGAAGCTTGCCGCGCAGCGCGATCTTCCTTCTCGTCTGTGCCATTGTATTGCTTCTTGTCAGCGTGTCGCACGCCGCCTCTCAGCAGCCGTCGCAAGTTGTTTTGCTGCGCGTGCATGACACCATCCAGCCCATCAGCGAGCAGTACATCAGCCGCGGCCTGGCGCGCGCGGCCGACATCCATGCCGACGCCGTGCTCATCGAGTTAGACACGCCCGGCGGCCTGCTCGACTCTACCCGCGACATTGTTCACGACATTCTCGCATCGCCTTCTCCCGTGATCGTCTATGTAGCACCATCAGGAAGCCGCGCTGGCTCCGCAGGCTTCTTCATTCTCGAATCAGCCGACATCGCGGCCATGGCTCCCGGAACGAATGCCGGCGCCGCGCACCCAGTCGTTATGGGTACCGACGTCGATGCGGTGATGAAGCAAAAACTCGAAAATGACGCAACGGCCTTTCTGCGCTCCTATGTATCGCGCCGCAATCGCAACGTCGACGCATCCCAGGATGCCGTCCTCAACTCAAAGTCCTACACCGAAAGCGAAGCCGAGAAGCTGAAGCTTATCGACGTCATCGCACCCAGCAATACCGCGCTCCTTGACGCGATCGATGGCCGCAGCGTCACACGCTTCGACGGTTCAACCGTCACGTTGCGCACGCGCAACGCCCATATCGTTCCCGTTGAAACAACCCTGCGCGAAAACATCCTCGATCGCCTCATGGACCCGAATCTCGCAGTGCTCATCCTCGTCGTGGGTGGCCTGCTCATCTATCTTGAATTCAATACACCGGGCACCATCATTCCCGGCGCGCTGGGAACTCTCCTGGTTTTGCTCGCGCTCTTCGCACTGAACCTTCTCCCCATCCGCTACACTTCCCTGATGTTGTTGCTCGCGGCCTTTGCGCTGATGATCCTCGAAGCAAAGTTCGCCAGTCACGGCGTTCTTGCCGCCGCCGGCATTGTCTGCCTCGTCTTCGGAACCCTCACGCTGGTCGCCGGACCTATTCCGGAGTTGCGAGTCAGCATCGCAACCGCCGTAGGTACCGGTATCGCTTTCGGCGCCATTACGACATTCCTCGTCCGCATCGCTTTCCGCGCCAGGCGAAACAAAGTCCTCACCGGCCCCGAGGCCCTCGTCGGCTCAATTGCCATCGCGCAGCAGCCGCTTGACCCGCGCGGCCAGGTCATGGTGCACGGCGAGTTGTGGTTTGCCGAATCACCCGCGCCCGTCTCGGCCGGAGAACATGTGCGCGTTCGTGCCGTCCGCAATCTCACTCTATTAGTAGAGCGGATTCCCGACAGCCCGGCGCCCACCGTTTAAGCAGGCTTTCAGGAATACCGTTGCGGTACAATCGCACCTCAGTGAGGCGTATTTATGGGAATCCCAGGGCTAATTGTTATTGCTGTAATTGTTCTTTATCTGCTGAACTCCATTAAGATCCTGCGCGAGTACGAACGGGGCGTCATCTTTCGTCTCGGACGGGCGCTGCCTCAGCCCAAAGGCCCCGGCATCATCCTCGTCTTCCGGCCATTTGACCAGATGGTTCGTGTCTCACTGCGCCAGGAAGTGCTGGAAGTGCCGCCACAGGATGTGATCACGCGGGACAACGTGACCATCAAGGTCAATGCCGTTATTACGCTGCGCGTGCTCGACCCCGGTAAGGCCGTCATTGAAGTGGCCAACTACGTCTACCAGACATCGCAATTTGCGCAAACCACCCTGCGCTCTGTGCTCGGCGAGGTGGAACTCGACGGCCTGCTCTCGCACCGCGACGCCCTCAACCAGCGCATCCAGGCCATCATCGACCAGCGCACGGAACCTTGGGGGGTGAAGGTCGTAAGCGTTGAAGTGAAGCAGGTTGACCTGCCCGAGCAGATGCTGCGCGCCATGGCGAAACAGGCCGAGGCCGAACGCGAAAAGCGGTCGAAAATCATCAATGCCGATGGTGAATTCAGCGCCGCGCAACGGCTGGTAGATGCCGCCAATTTGCTGGCGCAACAGCCCATCACCCTTCAGTTAAAATATCTGCAGACACTCACAGACATAGGCACAGAGAAGAACACAACCATCATCTTCCCTCTGCCTATGGAACTACTTTCCCTCCTGCAGAAGCTCGGAGCCGCCGCAGCCCCTGCGCCCAAGCCTGAGGAACGGCAATGAGAACCGCAATCGAACGCGAACACGAAGAAGTTGATTCAGAAATCACCCTCAGCGCCACCACGCTGCTCGGGATCTTTTTCGGCCTGGTGCTTGTCTGCGGTGTCTTTTTCGGCTTCGGCTACTCCACCGGCCGACACGGAAGCGATGCCGCGAACGCCAATACGCCTACTACCGCCGCGCCGTCGCCGAACACAGAGCCGGCTGCATCGCACACGCCCAAGCCCTCCGCAATGGAGAGCCTGCAGGCAGCCACCACTAGCAAGCCGAATCCAACTGAGGTCACGGAATCCCTGGATCAGGACACAACTCCCGACACCACCCCCAGTCAGCCGGTCGCTCCCGCTGTAAAGCAAACCGCACTTACACAGGCCCCTGCGTCAAAGCCTTCAGCTGCTGCACTCGAGGCTAAGCCAGTGTCGCTGCCTGCGGCGGTCAGTGGCGGGACATTCATGGTGCAGATTGCGGCTGTAACGCGTTCAGAAGACGCAAATGCTTTAGCGTCCGCTTTACGCCAGCGCGGATACACCGTTATAGTCCGCAGCGAATCGCAGGATCAGCTGCTGCATGTTCAGGTAGGCCCCTTCGTCACGCGCGACGATGCGAAGGTCATGCGCGCAAAGCTCCTGGGCGACGGCTACAACGCGATTCTCAAGCCGTAGGGTCATCGCCCCGCATCCACTCCGGCAAACTCGAAACAATCGACTGCCGTACAGCAGCCATCAGGTCTTCGCGCGTCGCGTAATCGCGAGGCCAGAGTGGCGTGTGAAAAACAATATGCGCCGTCCCCGGAGTGATGCGTACGCTGCCCTTCTTCATCATGCTCTCAGTGCCCCAGATTGAGATCGGGACTACGGGATTTCCCGTCTCCATCGCCAGATAAAACGGCCCTTTCTTGAATGGCAGCAGCCGTCCATCCCGCGAGCGTGTACCCTCCACAAACGAAGTGATGTGCAGCCCGGACTCCATCACCTGCCTGGCCTTCTCAACACTCTGCTTTGCGCTCTCCACGCGCCCATCGCGATCAACCGCAACAAAATCTCCAAGCAGCATCGCATACCCCAGCACTGGGATCTTCATCAACGACCGTTTCAGAAAAACAGACGTGCGCCCCGGAAGCAGCGGCAGCAGCACTGGCGGATCGAGGTTCGAAACGTGGTTCGACATGAAAATATAGCCCTGTTTAGGATCAAGCTGCTCACGCCCCCTCACATCAATGCGAATCCCGCCGATCTTTAGTCCGGTATTCGTAATCCACAACGCCCATCGGTAAAGAAATGAAATATCGCGGCGCAGCAGCGTCCACGGCAGCCCAATCAAGGCCGCCGGAAAACCCATAATCAGGTAGAACAAAACAATCGCAATTGTCGAGAGCATGACTTACGAACGCACCAGCGTCCTCTGCTCCAGTCGCTGCGGCAGTTTTTCGTAGATTCCATCGAACCCGCCATTCGACAGGATCGCGACCACATCGCCCGGGCGCAACTCCGGCGCGACAGCATCGACAATAGCATCGGCGTTAGGCAGAAGCGCCGCATCTTTGCCAGACTGCTTCAACCCCTTTACGACCGTCTCAGGATGCAGGCGCTCATTCTCCGGAATACTCTCCTGCTTAAAGACGCCAGCCATCACAATACGATCCGCAATCGAAAGGCTCTCGATCAGTTCCCGCTCAAAGACATTTCGCCGCAACGTGTTCGAGCGCGGTTCCAACACAGCCCACAAACGCGCATCGGGATACGCTCCGCGCAGCGCTTTTAGCGTCTCTCGAATCGCCGTCGGATGGTGTGCGAAGTCATCGATGATCGTGACGCCATCCACGACCGCCCGCACCTCTAGCCTGCGCTTCACGCTCTCAAATGTGGCCAGCGCTTCACGGATCGCCTCCGTCTCCACACCCTGACCCGCCGCCAACGCCGCGGCAGCCGTGGCATTCAACGCATTGTGCTCGCCCGCCATCGGAAGCTGCAATTCAGCCCAGAATCCGCCCTTTCGAAAGACCCTCCACAAACTGCGTCCGCCATGGAATTGCAGGTCGGCAACCCGCCAATCAGAGTCGGGAGCAAACCCGTAACGCTCGACATTACAAAATGCCTTGCTCACGCATTCTGAAACATTCGCCGCTCCATCAAAGGCAACCACACGCCCACGCTGCGGAACCAGATTCACCAGCCGCTTAAACGCTGTCTTCACCTGATCGAGATCGCGATAGATGTCCGCATGATCGAACTCCACATGCGTCAAAATCAGGGCGTCCGGAAAGTAATGCATGAACTTCGGCCCTTTGTCGAAAAATGCCGTGTCATACTCGTCTCCCTCAAGAATGAACGGCCTCGTTTCTCGCAGCTGAAAGCTCGTCTTGAAGTTTTCGGCAACGCCGCCTATCAGAAACGACGGCGCAAGCTCCGGTCGCGTACGCGAGGCAACTTCGAATATCCATGCCAGCATGCTTGTAGTCGTTGTCTTCCCATGCGTTCCAGCCACGATAAGCGATTCGCGCCCAGTCAGAAACTCCGCATGGATCAATTCCGCCAGCGACGTAAACGGAATGCGCTGATCGAGCACATATTCGAGTTCCACGTTACCGCGCGACATCGCATTGCCAATGATGACAAGATCAGGATGCGGTTTTAGATTCTCAGCCGAAAACGGCTCAGCAACATGAATCTTCAAACTGCGTAGCAAATCGGACATAGGCGGATATGCCGCCTGATCCGAGCCGGTCACACGGTGCCCATTCAACTGCAAAAGCCCGGCCAGCGATGCCATCGCCGTCCCGCAAATCCCAATCAAGTGGATATGTTTCGTCTGCATCATCAATCTACCTGCACCGCCGGTTCCAGATACCGCAGCACCGGCTCCTCTTCCAGAATCAATTCCGCCTCAATCCCCAGCGGCAGCGTCACATTGCTGCGCGAGACATGCCCCGACCTCAGTCCAATGGCAATTGGCCCGTCAAACCAGTCCAGCACACGCAGAATCACCTGCTCCAGCAACTCCGGCCCAGTCCCCGGCGATGCGCATTCCAGCATTTCGCCAAAGACAAACCCGCTCACACCATCAAACTTCCCTCCGAGCACCATCTGCCGTAACATCCTGTCGATCTGATAAGGCTTCGCGCCCACATCTTCCAGAAATAACAGCTTTCCTTCCGTCTGCGGCGCAAATCGAGTTCCAAGCGACGCAGTCAGAATGCTGAGGCATCCGCCATACATCACGCCCTGCGTGCGCCCCGGCCTGAGAACCCTCAACCCCTCGGCAACGCCAACTGTAACTGCATCACCGTCGAGCGCCGCATCAAAACTCGCGTCATGCACTCCATCGTCTACAGCGAAATCGGCAGCCACCATCGGTCCATGAAAGGAAATCAGTCCAAGTTCGTCGAGAAGCCAGGTCTGGACCGCTGTAATGTCACTGTAGCCAAAGAGCGGCTTCGGATTGTCGCGAATCAGGTCAAGATCGATATCTTCCAGCAGGTAATTCGATCCGTAACCGCCACGGGTACAAAATATCGCCCGCACCTCCGGATCGGCGAACGCCGCATGCAGATCGGCGAGCCGCTGCTCCGCCGTTCCCGCGAAATAAGGTGCGTGCCGTCCCTGCGCATACTTGCCGAACTCCGCATCATAACCCCGAGCGCGCAATGCCTCGATGCCGCGAGCGAGCCGCTCAGGCTTCGACGAACTGGCGGGAGCAATGACCGCAACCCGCGCATCCGGCTCAACCGCAGGCGGCTTCAGCATCCAATGCCTCACCCGTGGCAATCAGCTCAGCCGGTCCAGTGAGCAATATCTCGCTCTCGCCTCCCAGCCATTCAACCTGCTGTTCGCCGCCCGGGGCGCGCACCAGCAGATGATCTGAACCACCGCGATGGACCATTGTCGCAACCGCCGTCGCACAAGTTCCCGTTCCGGAAGAGGTCGTCGGCCCGACGCCCCGCTCAAAGATGCGAATCTCAATCTCATTTGTGCCTGTCACGCGCACAAATTCCACATTCGTCTGTTCCGGAAAATCAGGATGAAAGCAAATCTCGCGCCCAACCTCCCGCCAGTTCCTCGCTTGAAACGTGAATTCCGGATCATCGACAAAAATAACGAAGTGCGGATTGCCAATTG
>DATGAD010000482.1:0-7465 GCA_035313725.1 Alloacidobacterium sp.
AGCACCAGCGCCGAGAGGTAATGGCTCCAATCCAGATTGCCGCGTGTGAAAATCTCTTCCATCGCTCAGCCGATGTATCGGTGAAAATCGTTCAAAAGCGTTACGGTGAAGAAAATCATGCGGCGCAGAAACCACGGCAGCCCGGCAAGCATGACTAGCGAAACAATCAGCAGCCGCGGAACGGTGCTCAACGTCTGGTCCTGCAGCGATGTAAGGGTTTGAAAGAGACTCAGAAGAAAGCTCGTCACCGCCGCAAGCAGCAGAATCGGAGCACTGACGATGAGCGCTTCTTTCAAAAGATGTCGCATCAACTCCGCTACCTGATCCGGGCCCACCGCGTCTCTCCTATCACCCTTCAAAAACTCTTGAGCAGCGATCCAGCCAGCAAGTGCCAGCCGTCCACCATGACGAAAAGCAGAATCTTGAGTGGCGTTGACACCACAACGGGAGGCAGCTGAAACATACCGATCGAAGTCGTGATCGAGGCAATTACCATGTCCACCAGCAGGAATGGCAGAAAGAGCACGGCGCCAATCACAAAACCCGCCTTCAACTCCGAGAGCATGTAAGCAGGCACAATCACGCGCAGGGGAAGATCGTCCGGCGTCTTCGGGCGTGCAATCATCGACGCTGAACTAAACAGTGCGAGGTCTTTCTCGCGCGCATACTTCAACATGAAATGTTTTGGCGGATCGACACCGCGCTCAATCGCCTCAACCCCTGAAATCTGGCCCTGACGGAAAGGCTCGACTGCCTGCTGGTCAACCGCCATCAATACCGGCTGCATCAGAAACCACGTCATCATCAGGCCAAGCCCCATCAACACCTGATTGCTGGGCGCAGTCTGTGTGCCTAACGCCTGGCGCAGAAAGTGAAAGACCACCAACAGACGAACCATGGGTGTCATCGAGAGCACGATGGCCGGCAGCAAGGTGATCAGAGTCAGCGAAAAAACGATCGTCCAGGGCACACCGTTGTTGTTCATCAGGTGCTGGTTCAGACCGGGCAAAGGACCCGGCAGCGGCAGCAGCTTCGGCGTCTTCGCGAAATAGAAAGCAAGCATCATGGAATGCGCTCGCGTTTCTGCATTCGAGACACAGATGCCTTCTTCGGACTTGCTGCCTGCACGGGCCCTATGGACGAAATCTCCAATACCGACACAATCGAGTCAGCACCCGCGGCAATTAGAAACTCCTTTTCGCGGCAGCTCACCAGATACAGCATCTTTTTGGGGCCAAGCGAGAGCTTCTCTTCGATCTGGAGCGCTTTTTCCTCACCCGCATGAGCGCTTCTCAAGAAACGTTCCGCAATAAAGCCTCCGATCGCGGAAAATGCGCGCGCGCACCGCTCCGCAAACCGGGCTGGTCTTGCGCTCTGTTCTCTCTCGCCATGCATTGTCACTTCCATTCGCATACCCCTACACCAACCGCGTCACGCGCACTGCGAGCTTCTGGTCCACCACTTCGAACTCAGTCCACACCAGATGCACTCCACCCGACCACAAGGGAAGGTCTTCTGTATGCGGCCATGCCGTCTCTATCACTTGACCCTTTTCAAGCGAGAGGAGATTCTGCACGCGGAAGGATGGGAGCGGCACCAGCAGGTCCAGCTGTAGTGGCAGCTTGGCGGCAAGCGTTGAAAGCGCGACTCGGGCAGGCTCAGGCGGGGTAAGGGTTTCTGCCTCTTGCGAGACAGCGAGAACAGGGCTCACTTCTCGCGCAGCCTGCTGGGGCGATTCCTTGACTTCAGAGGATGTCGGGGATTCCGGCGTCATGCCAGAAGAAGGTGCAGATGGATGACCGGATTTGGGACAGAAAGATTAAAAAAATCTTAGAGCGAGAAGGCCGGAGTGAAACTCCTCGTCACTCCGGCCTCTCTCATTTAGTGAATCATGTTGATGGTTTCCTGCGTCACCGTATCGAAGGTGGTGATCGCCTTCGAGTTGGCTTCAAAGGCGCGCTGGGCAACGATCAGGTCTGAGAACTGCGTCGAGATATCGACATTCGACCCCTCGATCGCCTGATCCTGGATAGTACCGCGGCCATTTGAGCCAGCCGTACCGATCGTTGCCTCACCCGATGCCAGAGTCGTCTGGTAGTTGTTATCGCCCAGCCGCGTCAGTCCCTGCTCATTGGTGATGCTCGCTACCGCCAGCTGGCCAACAACCTGCGTCTGATTATTGCTATATGACGCCGAGACCACGCCATTTGAATCCACGGTAAAGCTCTGATACTGCCCGCTGGCATACCCGTCCTGGTTCGAACTGGCCACGCCGGAACCGGCAGCGACCTGGTCGATGGTCGGATTGTTGTTGGCGTCATACAGGTTCCAGTTGAAATTCATATTCGCGGCCCCGTCCGAGAGTCCCGTAAATTGAATGTTCGAGATGTTCCCGGCCGGGGCAATGAGATTGCCGCTGGAATTAAATGTCAGCGTACCCACGGTGTTGGCGCTGCTGCCGGTGGAATCGCCTGCGGGCAGCGACATGTTGTAGCTCCAGGTATTGGTGCCGGTCTTCTGGAAATCGACCGTGGCGACATGCGACTCGCCGAGCGAATCATAGAGAGTGATCTGCCCCTGCGCAGTGGTCCCAACCGCAGCCGATGCGTCGAGGTTCGCAGTGAGAGACATGTTGCTGGTTGCCTGCGGCTGTTCGACCTGCCCCACAGGAATCTGGATCGGAACCAGGGGCGCATTTGTATTCGCGACGCCATTCACCGCCGGATAGCCCATCACCTGTTGCCCACCCTGGGTCAACAGATGACCGTCAGAGCTGAGAACAAAATTGCCGGCACGTGTGTACTCCTGCACGTTGCCGTCTTGAACGACAAAGAAGCCGTCCCCGTTCAGCGCGACATCCTGCGACTCGCCTGAAGCCGGGCTCGCGGTGCCAGTGCTGAAATCAGTTGTGATGGCTCCAACCTGCGTACCCGCGCCCACCTGTTCGGGATCGCCCGAGCCGCTTTCTCCGACCTGCTGGTAGAACAGATCGCTGAACTGCACGTCCTGGCTCTTATAAGCCACGGTATTCATGTTGGAAAGGTTGTTGGCAATAGTGTTGAGCGCCGTGTTATCAGCCTCAAGACCAGAGAGTGGAATAAAAAACGATGGCATGTATCCTCCGCATCCTTGTGTAGCGTTACGATTGATGAATTGCTGACTTGAAAGCCTGAGCCGCTTGCGAGGCCGCGTTCGGATCGCGTCCCGCCGCAGCGTTTACATCTGTCGTTGCCGCTTGTGTATGTTTTTCGGCAAGCGAGGTGGCGAGCCGGCTCGCAGCATTGATCGCGTGCGACGAAGCACTTGAACTCGCATCGCTTGAACTTGAACCAGAACCCGACGTGGAACTTGAGCTGCCCAGATCCTGATTGATCTGAATCAACTGCTGGAGACTGTTCACCTGGACCAACTGGTCAATGTAGGCATTGGGGTCGGTATCGGCGGTGGGATCCTGGTTTTTCATCTCCGCCACTAAAAGCGTGAGAAAGTCATTGGCTGTGATTGTGGTATCGCCGTCATCGCTGCTCGATGAACCCGAGGTACCGCTCGTTCCCGACGAACTATCGAGCGCGGTAATAGGCGACATGGTCGGATGGTGTAAAGGCTGTATCATTTTTCCTTTTCCTTTCACGCTGTCCTTATGCGTGGATGCTGATATAGGACGAACTTCTTGTCTGCGGCATGGGCTCGTTTCCTGTTTGGCTGAATGACGACGATCGGCTTTCTTCCATTCCCACACCTCCATGCTCGGAAACCTCATGACGGGCGTTTTCCGTGTCCGATTGCGGTTGTCCTCCTCCGCTCGAAGCCCCGCCCTGTGCGTCCGCCTGCGTGTGCACATTTACGCTATGCACGGAGACGTTGCGGTCGGCAAGATACTGCGTAATCGCCGGAGCCTGCGCGGCAAGACTCGCATGAGCTTCCGTCGAAGCAGCCGTAAGCGTCGCACTGATATGCCCTGCCGAAGATTGCGTCTGCACCTCAAGCCAGCCCAGCGAAGGATCGTGCACGCCTACGGCGATCTGGTGTGCGCTGCTGTGGAGCAGCGTGGCCGGAGTTCCGCCCGAGTCGAGACGCTGAAAGGCATTCGCGTCGGGTACTGAAGGTCCTTGCTTTGGGCTTGAATCGGCAGCATCGGCTCCGCGCGCAGATGGGACCATCAAGGCAACGCTATGCGACGGAGTCGTGTCCGTCGACGAAGCTCCCGACGCAGCGACAGAGGCTGACAGCCCGCGCACTATATCGCTGTTTGTTTTTTCCTGCGTCTTTGATTTTGATAATGGGGCCACGGTGGCCTGCGAGTTTGCTCCCCGTACTACCGGTCCAGCAAACGGCGCTAACGCATTGTTCAGTCCATCAGGTGTACCAGAGACGGGCACAATATCTACAGCAGAGGACACTTGCCGCCTCGCCGCGACACTGTCGGGAATCGAAACTATGGCCGCCGCCGCTTCAGCGACCAATGGAGATTGTGTGAACTGCGTTTTCGCAGATGAGATCACCTGCGACTGCAAATCATGCGTGATGGAATCGGCTGCGAGCGTGGGAGTCACTTCAGGTTTTGCGGAGTCCGAGTTTACTGTTACCGCCAAGTTCTCACTTTGGCTTTGGGCAATGGAAGAATGCTGCGGCAACGGAGCGGTCGCCGATGGCAAGGATGCATCGAGAATTGAGTGGGATGCTTTCGCGGAAGCAATGGCTGGCATCGCCTGAGCCGTGATCAGATATGCAGAAACTACCGCTGCAGATGACGGAGCCAATTCAGGCACAGCCGGGCTTTGTTTCTTTCCGGATGCGCCGGAAAGACTGTCGCTCAAGGTCCGGTGCCGCATCGGCTTTATTTCATTTTTCGATGATGCAGAAGCAAGTGATTGCGTCTTATTTTGCCCGCCATCAGAATTCGCTACTTCCACTGGAAGCGGATTGAACAGAGCTTTGGGGCCCGCTTGAGCTGTCAAGGACGAAGCTGCTCCAGGGGGCTCATTCGCGCCTCCATCCCCCGCCGCGCTCACCAGGTCACCAATGTCCTTTCCGGCATCCGTATCGAAGGATTGCTCCGAGAGGATGGCGGCAAACGGCGGCAGTTGCCCTTTCTTTGCCGAAGAGGCTCCAGCCAGTGCTCCAAACAAACTGGAGGAAGTGCCGGCTGCAGCACTCTCTGCGCCGGCCGTTGTTGCGCTTGCAGGAACTTGCACGATTCAGCCTCCTGCGCATGTACTTGCAGATGGCTTGCCAGAATGCAGTACACCAGGGTTAGAGAAATCTCAGGCTGATTTGATCCCTGCGCCATGACCCGACCGGCCTTGCTGATTAAACCAGTCATCCAGTTCCCGCTGCTCCCGGCGTCCCCGCTCGATCGCGTCCGCGGCTGCCCTGGCTTCGATCACGCTGCCCACCTGATGGCGCTCCTTGCGACGCTCGAGATATGCCGCCTTGGCGGCGTTCACCTCAGCGGTCTTACTCTGGCTTGCTTTTTCGAATATCTTCTCTTCCGAAGCCACCCACTCACCCACGGCTTCCGCTTCCAGCCAGTCTGCGCTCTGCGACTGGGCTATACCGAAGAAGCTTTGCCGACGCATCGCTCTGGTAAAGTCCTGCGAACGCGTCAGCGCACGCTCGATTTGCGCCAGCTCTTGCAACCGCGCCTCCAACTCTACGCGGCTGACATCTTCAAGAAGCGATCGCAGGCGTAGCAGACGGGTTAAAGGATGCTTCATCGTCATACACTGGCCGCAAGCACCTGCATCGCCTTACATGCCTGCTCGAAGCGAACATCTTCATGCGCCTGTTGTACGAGAAATTCGCGCAACAAGGATCGTGACCGAATTGCCCGATCAAGATCGCCGTCCGCTCCCGGTTTATACGCGCCAATGCGGATCAGGTCTTCCGATTTCGCATACACAGCAAGCAGCCGCCGCATCAGCGCAGCGGCCGACTTGTGCTCGTCGCTGATAATCGCCGGCATGAGGCGGCTGACTGAATCCAATATCTGGATCGGTGGATACCACCCCTCGGCGGCCAGATCGCGCGATAGAAAAATGTGCCCATCAAGAAACGAGCGCGCCGCATCTACGATCGGCTCCTGCTGATCGTCCCCTTCCATCAGCACAGTGTAGAAAGCAGTGATGCTTCCCTTGCGAAACTGTCCGGCCCGCTCCACCAGCCGCGCCAGACGGCTGAAAACCGACGGTGTGTAACCCTTTGCCGTGGGAGGCTCACCCGCCGCCAAACCAATCTCGCGCGCAGCCATAGCAAACCTGGTCAGCGAATCGAGCACAAGGAGCACATGCTTGCCCTGATGCGCAAAGTATTCTGCCACCGCCGTCGCCGAGAGCGCCGCCCGCAGCCGCAGCAATGGAGACTGGTCGGAAGTCGATACCAGCACTACCGACCGCTTACGTCCTTCCGGCCCAAGACTGTCTTCAAGAAACTCGCCCACTTCGCGCCCGCGCTCGCCCACCAATCCAACCACGATGATGTCCGCCTCGCTGTTGCGCGTCATCATTCCGATCAGCGTGCTCTTCCCCACGCCCGAGCCGCCGAAGATCCCGATGCGCTGTCCGCGACCCACCGTCAACATCCCGTCAATCGCGCGAATGCCTGTTCCCAGCGGCTGCCGGATCGGCACTCGCTCCAGAGGATTGGGAACACTGCGATCGAGCGAAACGGCCACGCGCGTCACCGGTCGCGGCCCATCATCGATCGGCTGACCTGAGGCGTTCAGCACGCGTCCAATCAAACCCTCGCCCGCTTCGAGATAAGGAAGCGTGCCCAGAGCCGATACTCTATCCCCAAAGCGAATGCCTTCGGTGCTTTCAAGCGGCATCGAAAGCACATTGCTGCCGCGGAAGCCGATCACCTCCGCCAGATGCGGCTGCCCATTTCCATCCAGAATCTCGCAACACTCGCCCACCGAACATAACGGCCCAGAGGACTCAATCGTCTGGCCCACTGCTTCAAGGACGCGGCCCTGCCAGCGCCATGTAGAGCGCTGCCTCAGACGCGAGAAGTATGTCGCCAGCAGCTCCATGCCTTCAGACTTCTTCCAGTTTGGTTCCGGTTTTGTACTCGTCGCGCCGCACAGGCTCCCTGTGTTCCAGAAGATCAAAGAAGCCGCGCTCGATCTCCGCCAGCTGCGCCTTCACTCCTAGATCGACGCTTCCCAGATGCGTCTCAAGCGCGCACTCGCCAGCCTGCAGCGCGTCATCGGCAACAAGCTGCGGACGCAGTGGCAGATTTGGCATCAAGTGAATCATCTCGCTCCACAATTGATGCTGAGAGGCTGGGATCCGCAGTCTGACCTCGGTGGTATCAGAGAGTTGTCCCAGCGCAACGCGAACGGCGCCAGACAGCAACAATGCATCCATCTGTGCTTCACGATGCAGAATGCGGGTAGCAATGCTCAATGCCAGCCGCACTACCTCCTGCTCCACATGCGCAAGATAGCCGTCCCGCGCCGATGCGA
>DATGAD010000483.1:0-6724 GCA_035313725.1 Alloacidobacterium sp.
CTGCTGGGGCTCTCTATCCACGAGAAGGGTGTGCTGGCTACGCTGGATAGGGCTGTTCGTCACCTGGCGGGCGAGGAGTTTGCCCGGAATGTTCTTGTGATTGAGTGAAGTTCTGCTCCGCGCCAAGCGGCCTCGATTTGCGTTAATCTGTTGGGCGGAGTTGATTCTGTGATCGAGTCACTGCGTCGAGACTTCAACGAGCGTTATCGTCCGGAAGCGTATCGCAAGATGCTGCACAGTCTCGACGCGTGCGTGCGCACGCACGTTGAGTTTCGCGTTGCCGAGACGCCGTGCTTCTTTCCCAAATCGATGTTCGATGAAATGGCCGCGATTGGCGCGGAGTTGACGCACCGGCTCGTCGATGACCGGGCGTATCTGAAGGCTTCGCATGCGATGATTCCGGCGCAGTATTGCGCGGCGGATGAGACGCCGCATCCCCACTTTATGACGGCGGATTTTGGGCTGGTACGTGAAAAAGACGGCAAATTAGCGCCAAAACTGGTCGAATTGCAGGCGTTTCCGTCGGTTTTGGCGTATCAATTCGTGCTCAATGAGGTGTATCGGTCTGCCTTCAATCTGAATGGCGATCTTGGATACCTGCTCGGCGGTCACACCGAAACGAGTTTCTGGAAGCTGATGGAGCGCGTTATTCTGCGCGGGCATCATCCGGAAAATGTGGTGCTGACCGAGGTAGAACCGCGGAAGCAGAAGACGCTGCCGGATTTTCTGGTGACTTCGGAGCGGCTCGGGATCGAGATTGTGGATATTGCCGAGTTGGTCGCCGATGTTAGGCCGGGAAAGCCGACGCGCCTGTGCTACCGGAAGGGCAAGAAGCTTATTCCGATTCGCCGGATTTACAACCGGGCGATTGTGGATGAGCTGATGCGCAAGCACATCGAGTTGCCCTTCGATTACCGCGAGTCGTTCGACGTGGAATGGGCGGGGCATCCGAACTGGTACTTCCACATCAGCAAGTTTTCGATCCCGTATCTGGATCATCCGGCGGTTCCTGCGGCGGTGTTCCTGGATGACTGGATGGCCGGGAAGGGGCGGCATCGGCTGCCTCACGATCGGGAGCAGTGGATTCTGAAACCGCTCTTCTCGTTTGCGGGGAAGGGGATCGAGTTTGCTCCGTCGGACGAAACGCTGGCGTCGATTCCCAAGAATCAGCGCCATGAATATCTTTTGCAGCAGCGGGTCCATTTCGAATCTGTGGTCGATACGCCGCATGGGATGACCCAGCCTGAGATTCGGATACTGTACCTTTGGCCGGATGGGGGGCATCTGGAGCCGGTTTTGTCGCTAGTACGGCTGGGCCGGGGAAAGATGATGGGAGTCGATCACAACCGCGATAAGGAGTGGGTGGGCGGTTCGGCGGCCTTCTATCCCGCGCCAGGCCATTGATTTCTTGGGGTGTTAACCCGCCTCCAACGTTACAATTCGTGTTCCTGCAGGCAGGATTCGACAAACAAAGTAGTGACAAACATTGTTGCTCCCTGCTTCCATAGAAGGGTGTAAACTTTGGTAATTCGAGGTAGGGATTACGTTCGGGTAACCTAAAACGAGGCGCCTTTGTGCATCCGATAGGAGTGGATGAACATGTCTGAATACTCCTCTCGCTTTGAAATCGACGCACAGGGGTCACGTTTTTCTGTTCGTTTTCCTCTTCGATTACCGGTATTAATTCTGTCAGGGGACCGGGAGTTTGTGGGAACAACAGAGAACATTTCGGCGAATGGAGTGCTGTTTCGCCTGACAGAACATCTTCCGGCGAACACGAAGATCGAGTTCCTGCTGGAGATTCCCGCAGGTGAGTTGTTCGGTGACAACACGGCTGCCGTTCATTGTCTTGGACGAGTGATTCGCACCTATCGGGAAAGTTCAAGCTATTTTGCGGCGGCGGTGATTGACGAGTATCGCTTCCAATAGAGCGACGAAGTGGGCAAAAAATGATGACGTCGGAAGCAAAGCAAAAAACGGTTGAAGGCGCTGTACCGGCTCCAAACGGTGCAGCTGTAGCTCCTCACGTCAAGCCGCTGATTCGCGTGATTATGGCCGACTCGCAGGCAATTTATCGCGTAGGCATGCGCAAGGTGTTTGCCGTGGAAGAGGACATCCAGATTGTCGCTCAGGTCGACAGCCTGACGACTCTGCAGGCTTCGCTGCCCCAGCATCCGGCTGATGTGCTGGTACTGGAAGGGAACCTGCTCTCCGGCAAGGCCAACCTGGTCGCGGACATTCTGCACCGTGCGCCGGAGCTGAAGATTATCGTGCAGGCTACTTCTACCGATGAGGCTCATACGGTAGAGCTCTACCGTCGCGGTGTCCGCGGGGTGATTCCCCGGTCCATTTCGCCGGATCTGCTGGTGAAGTGCGTGCGCAAGATTGCGGCTGGCGAAACCTGGATCGACAACCAGTCGGTTACCTGGGTTATCGAAGCCTACCGGACGCAGGCGTCGGCGCTGGCGAGTCCTAAGAACCAGCCGCGGCTGTCTCCTAAAGAGCTGGCGATCATCAACCATATTACCCAGGGCAAGCGGAATAAAGAGATTGCCTTTGATCTGGGCACCAGCGAGCAGGTCATCAAGAATTATCTGCGCAAAATCTATGACAAGCTGGGTGTCTCAGACAGGCTGGAGTTGGCCCTTTACTGCCTGCATCACCAGATTCACACCAAAGGCACCGAAGCTGAAGCGAGGGCTAGTATCGAAGCTGCGCTCGGCGAGACGGCAAAGCTCTAAATGCGGACGCGCTCAAGCGGAAAGCTGTTCGCGAACTTCTTCCAGTAAAGCGACGAGTGTCGTGAGCTTTTCTTTGCTCATCTGCTTGAGTATGTGCCTTATGCCTTCGCTTACAATCGGGTCCATTTCTTTGAGCAGCCGCTGGCCTTCGGCGGTGATGGTCGCATAGATGACGCGCTTGTCTTTCGGGTCTCGCTTCCGCTTGATGAGCTTCTGTTTCTGCAGACGGCCGAGGAGGCGGGTGATGTCGGGATCACTGCTGACGAGGCGTTCGCCAATCTCCGAACATCGCAGGCCGGTGTCGCCTGCCCCGCGCAGAATGCGCAGCACGTTGTACTGCGTCGGCGTGATGCCGTGCGGCTTGAAGAGCTGCACGGTGTGATGCTGCAGGCGGTCGGAGGTGCGCCGGATGCTGAGCAGCGCTTCTTCCTCAAGCGTTTCGAATGGACGAGTCTGTTTGATTTCTTCCTGTAGCTTGCTGACCATGAGAGCCTTTGCAAAAAGTAGCAGGTGCGTTCCGCATGGAGCGCACCCTTCAAGATGATAATGGATTGCTTTTACTGCTTGACCAGTTCGATGTCCAATTCCACTTTTACGTCGTCGCCCACAACCGCATCGCCTGATTTCAGGTTGCCGCTCCAGGCGAGCCCAAAGTCCTGGCGGTGAATCGTAGTCGTTCCGGAGAATGCGCGACGGGTCTTGCCCCAGGGGTCGGCTTGCTCCTTGCTCGGTCCTTCAAGCGCGAGGGTGACTGTCTTGGTCACGCCGTGCATGGTGAGATCGCCGGTAAGCTGCAACTGTCCGTTGCTGCTGGAGAGGCTTTTACTGACGAAGGTCATCTGCGGATACTTCGCCGAGTCAAAGAAGTTCGGGCTCTTGAGGTCCTGGTCGCGCTGCGCAACGCCGGTATCGACAGTTGTGATATCGACGATGGCGTTCGCGCTGGACTTGGT
This sequence comes from Alloacidobacterium sp., assembly GCA_035313725.1. Taxonomy (GTDB): domain Bacteria; phylum Acidobacteriota; class Terriglobia; order Terriglobales; family Acidobacteriaceae; genus Alloacidobacterium. The sequence continues at coordinate 3,695 of DATGAD010000483.1, forward strand.
GATGTCCTTCTCGTCGAGGGTGAGGGCACCGTTGATGTTGCCGAAGCGGCCATGCACATTCGAGATACCCATGTGCCTGACGGTGAAATCGGCCTCGCTGTGGGCGGGGTCAATCTGCCACTTCGACACCTGCGCCGAAGCGACAACTGTTGTAAGAGTGAGAAGTGTAGTGAAAATAGCGGACTTGCGTAGTGCCTGCATAGAATCGTTCTCCAAAAACCTGTTTTCCTGCTTGTGCCGTGAATCTGTTAGCAGCATTTATTGGATACATATCCCTATATATTCGTTGCAACAAATAAATTGCGATATAAACAGAATATTTAACAGCGCTTACTCTGATAAGCTCCAATTTCCAGGCCTGATGGCATGCCGATTCGCTTCTTTTCTCAATTCCGGTCGCTGACTCCGCGGCAGCGGCACGCGTTTGCCGCCGCTTTTTTGGGGTGGTCGCTCGATGCCTTCGACTTCTTTCTGCTGGTGTTTTGCGTCTCGGCAATTGCCGCGGATTTTCATGCACGGACTTCGGCGGTAGCCGAGGCTCTGTTTCTCACCCTCGCTTTTCGTCCTGTGGGGGCGTTTCTCTTTGGCACGCTGGCGGACAAGTTTGGGCGCCGTCCGGTGCTGATGCTGAATATCGCCTGCTATTCAATCTTTGAATTGTCGTGCGCGTTTGCGCCGTCGCTGCATGCGCTGCTGATTTTGCGCGCGCTATTCGGGATTGCGATGGGCGGGGAATGGGGCGTAGGCGCGGCACTGGCCTTTGAGACGCTCCCGCGAGAGGGGCGAGGTTTCTTTTCGGGGTTGCTGCAGGAAGGTTATGCGGTCGGCTATCTGATAGCCGCTGCGGCCTACGCGGCGCTCTACAAGCCGTTTACGCATCTGGTCCTGATGGGACACGTTGTGGGCTGGCGTGGACTCTTTGTTGTGGGCGCCGCTCCGGCGCTGCTAGTTCTCTATATTGGGCTGAAGGTTGAAGAGTCTCCGGTTTGGCAGGAAGGCCACAGGAAAGGGGCGAAGCATGCGATGTCGGCTGCGCAGGGCATCCGGCAATATGCGATGACTTTCATTTTTGTGATTCTGCTGATGACTGGATTCAATTCGTTTTCGCATGGGACGCAGGATCTGTATCCGACATTTCTGGAAAAGGATCACGGCTTTTCGCCTGCGCTTACGGGAGGCGTTGCGATTGTCTACAACATTGGAGCGCTGCTCGGAGGGGTTTTCTTCGGCAGTCTCTCGGAGCGCTTTGGCCGCAAGCGAGCGATCATCGCCGCTACGCTGCTGGCGCTGCCGATCATTCCCTTGTTTGCATTTGGACACTCGCTCTATGTGCTGGCGACCGGTGCTTTTCTGATGCAGTTTATGGTGCAGGGAGCGTGGGGCGCGGTGCCTGCTTATCTCACGGAACTTTCTCCTGGTCCCGTGCGCGCCACGTTTCCCGGGCTTGCTTATCAGCTGGGGAATTTGCTGGCGTCGCGCAATGCGGTGTTGCAGGCGAAAGCTGCGGAACACTATGGGAGCTATGGCATGGTGCTGGCGTGTACGGTGTTGATTGGCGCGGTTTACTTGGCGATAGTCACTGCCTGTGGAAGAGAGGCCAAGGGTGCGGAGATGACTGCGGAATGAGAAAATTCTGCTCGCAATACGTAGATTTTTTCACTGTGGGAAACGAGTCGCGAATGTGCGCGGACACTATTGGCCGAAAATTCGAGTGAATATCGAGAGTCAACTTATGGAACTCGAGTTGCATCGTAGTTAGCGTGTAGTTGATTGACGAGATCGAATTGGCAAAGATGACAGGATGACGCTGAGCATTCTCGGCAAATCCCCCAGAAACTGTCGTACTTGCCAGGTCGAGCAAAGCGGCCCTTTTTCAGAGGGGCCGCTTTTATTTTTGGAGATCAAAGACGATAGCGACACTTCTGACGCTGGCCGAATGCGTAGCCGGAATAGTCGGGCGGGAGATCGACGATTTCGATGAACTCTGCTCCTGCGATTTCACAGCTTCGACGCGAGGCGGTGTTTTGGGGATCGCAGGTGATCCATAACGGATCGATGCCCAGCTTTCTTGCCAAAGGCAAAATCAGCGAGACGGATCGGGCCGCATAGCGGTGGCCGCGAAATGGTTCATACACTCCGTACCCGATGTGTCCTGCGTAACGCTCGATCGTGATATTTGTCTGCGAGCGGAGGTTGATCTGGCCCATTTCTTCTCCGCTTATCGAGTGGACGATTCGGAAATGATAGGTGGGGACCAGATGCGTGCGGTGCGGCGCGAAGCTGACTAACTCCAGGCTTAGTTCGCCATCGCTCAGGAGGCCGGGTTCTATCTGCATTTGTTCGGACATGCTTATAAAACCATCACAACTTTTTTGTGCCACCTTTGTGAATGGCCTCGTTCAATGGAGATTGTGAATGCAAATGCAATCGCGCTCTACCTATTGCTTATTTTGATTGCAGGAAGCGTGTGGTTTCTGGTTTGGGTCTTCTCCCATCTGGCGCGGGAGACGCATAGAAAGCGGCGATAATGAAGTTTTAGAGAGTGGCGGACTGGTATCCGCCACTCCTCTGACTATCTGACTATAAATTTCCGCGTGCGGCCTGTTCACGCTCGATGGCTTCAAACAATGCTTTGAAGTTGCCTTTGCCGAAGCTGCGGCTGCCTTTGCGTTGAATGATCTCGTAGAAGAGCGTGGGGCGGTCTTCTACAGGACGAGTGAAGATCTGCAGCATGTAGCCTTCGTCGTCGCGATCGACGAGGATGCCGAGCTGTTCGAGTTCCTGGATGGGCTCGTCGATTTTGCCGACGCGCGCTTCGAGTTCCGTGTAGTAGCTGTGCGGTACTTTCAGGAATTCAATACCCTGTTGCTGCAGCTTGGCGACGGTGTGCAGAATGTTGCCCGTTGCAAGCGCGATGTGCTGCACGCCGGGGCCGTGGTAGAACTCGAGATACTCTTCGATCTGCGATTTTCTGCGGCCTTCGGCGGGCTCGTTGATTGGGAACTTGACGCGACCGTTGCCGTTGGCCAT
>DATGAD010000484.1:0-7500 GCA_035313725.1 Alloacidobacterium sp.
GAATGGAGATGGCACAGGAATGAATGCAGGTATTTTCTCCGAAAACACTGAACCCCTGAAGTAAATCCCTTTGGCACGAGAATCCGCAATGGTTCCCCGAGCGGTAACTGTTACGAAATAAATAAAAAAGTTCTTGCTTCGAACCTACCAACATGTTAACTATGCAGCCAACACCATAACAAACCACCTTTTGCAGTTTAGAAAAGGGGAATCTGTGGACATAGGACCACAACTATGAAAATTGGAATAACTATTAGGGGTTATCGGTTGCAAAAAGGGTTGTCGCAGGGTGATATAGAAAAGCGCACTGGCCTGCTGCGCTGCTACCTGTCAAGAGTGGAAAACGGTCATACGGTTCCCTCGCTTGACACTCTCTCCAAGATCGCTGGCGCGTTGGATTTACCGCTCTCACAATTTTTCGCCGAGGATACGCTCGGCCGCGAGTTGAACACTCAGAAGCTTTCAGACGACGAGCTACGCTTCCTGACACAAATACGCCGTTACTCTTCCAGCCTGAACGACAGCGACCGCAAGTTGCTGCTCGCGATGGTGAAGAAGTTTGCGACCACGGCTGTGCGCTAAATCCAACTGGGCGATCTTCCCGTCCGGTCCCTTAAGGTTGACGAGGCCCCGCTACAGGAGCATGTGGCGGGGTTTGGTCTTTTTATCGGCTACCTAAATAGAACGAGTGGACGCCGAAGGCGACGAGCAGCAGCAGGAAGCTCATTCCCAGAACGGCGATCCAGCGACGGCGCAGGAAGATTTCGCGCCTTGCACCGATGCGCGGAACCAGCGGCACTGCAAATGCCAGCCCGCTGAGGAAGCCGCCCAAGTGGGCCATGTTGTCGACCTGCAGCGATGTGCGCGCGATCCAAGTGCCTGCGCCGATCACGAAATTGAGCACGGCAAACCATATGACGCTCTTGCGAAGGCGCTGGACTTCGACTTTGGGCAGGGGCAGCAGAGGCGATTTAAGCAGCACGATCAGGGCTCCGGCGAGGCCAAAGACCGCGCCCGAGGCTCCCGCGCCGACGATGCCGCCCGATCCTCCCGTTACGCCGGGGTGTACGGCGGTGCTCAGCAGGTTGCCGGCGATCCCTGTCAGCACATAAGTGGCGAGCATGCCGAATGGGCCCATCAGGGGTTCGCCCAGCAGGCCAAGATTCCACAGGCACCACATGTTCGTGGCGAGATGAATGATGCCGACATGCACGAAGGTCGCGGTCAGCAAACGCCACCACTCGCCGAGCAGGAGCACATACGGGCCGTAGTCGGCGCCCCAGTTCAGAAGCTGCTCAGGAGTGGGAGCAACGATCGAGACGCCGCTGAAAGCCATTCCCAGAAAGACAAGGCAGTTAATGCCGACGAGAATGTATGTTGCGGGCGCGTAGGCCCAGCGAGAGCGGCTCGGCTGTGGCGGCACAGGCTGCGGTGGTGGAGGCTGATAGTAATATGTCTGCCGCTGTTCTTCTGATGTTCCGACGCCAGGATCGGGGGGCAGAATCTCCGGTTCGGCATGGGCCGCGTGAAATGGCCCGCCGTTCATTCTGTTGTTCTGCCACGAATCGTTCATAAATCGGCCTAATGTAACCTTATCCCAGTTTCGCGGAATCCGCTGTGCTGCGCATCCACCGAAAGTGGTATGCCTGCGTATACGAAGCTGGAGACGGAAAAGTCTTGAGGCGCAGTACATGATCTCGATGCTGTGGACGTTGCTTTACTGGGGCTGGGTCGCATCGGAAGTTCTGGTCGCGGTGGCAACGCGCACGCGCCGCGGCAGCGGGAATGTCCGCGACCGGGGATCAATGCTGCTTCTCTGGATCGTGATCTTTGCTTCGATCACGGCGTGCGAGTGGGCCCGGTACACGGTGCCTGCGACTATGTTTGGCGGAGCACACTGGCTGCGAGCGGCTGCCCTGGCTGTTCTGGTTGCCGGGCTTGCGATCCGGTGGACGGCGATTTTTACTCTGGGAAAATCGTTCAGCGCGAATGTGGCCATTCGCGAATCGCAAACGGTGCACCGGACGGGTCTCTATCGGTTTGTGCGGCACCCTTCTTACTCGGGCCTTGTGCTGATATTTCTTGCTGTCGGACTGCATGCCCGCAACTGGATCAGCCTGGTTCTAGCCGTAGCGCCCACGACTCTTGCGCTGTTCTATCGCATTCATGTTGAAGAGATGGCGTTGCGTGAGGCATTCGGCGAAGAGTACGCCGAATATAGCCGGAACACGAAACGGCTGGTGCCCGGTATTTTCTGATTCCCTGCTAATGCGATCAGGACTGCAGATAGCGCTCACTATTTTATTTTGCAAATCTTTGGCTACGCTTCGTGCCGCAGTGCCGTTACCGGATCAAGGTTCCCAGCCCTGGATGCGGGCATCCAGGCAGCGAGCAACGCGACAGCGGACAGCGTGAGAACCACTGCAGCTAAAGAAGCAGAGTCAAACGACGTTTTTGCGAATACCTCAAACCGCACAATCCGTTCAAGCAGAATGCTTCCACATAGGCCGATCACCAGGCCGAGTCCGGCAACCTTTGCAACCATCAGCAGGACCAGTTTCAGAATGTCTCCCCGCTTCGCGCCTAGCGCCATACGCACGCCGATCTCATGCACCCGCTGCGTTACCGTGTATGAGATGACGCTATAGATTCCGATGGCGGCCAGCATGAGGCCCAGAGCTGCAAATCCGCTGAAGAGCGCCATGTTGAAGCGTGGCTGCTGCGTTTCTTCGCCTAACACTTCATCGAGCGTCACAGGTCGCCCGAGCGGCACGCTCTTGTCCAGCTCGCGTACTTTTTCACGCACGGCGTTGACCATTGCTAACGGCGGCCCAACAGTCCGCACGATGATTTGGCGGTCGGGAGGCGCAATCATCGTGTAAGGCAAATACACTGTGGGAAGCGTCGCATCGGCCATGCCTCCGTTTTTGGCGTCGCCAATTACGCCGACAATCATCAGCTCGGAGTTGTTTCCCGGAGGCACCAATAAAGGCGGCTTGAAGGGCTTATCGAGATCATCCAGCTTCAGGTGTCTGCCGATCGGGTCAACGCCTACGGGCCAGAGTTTAGCAGCGCTCTCATTGATGAGCGCAACGTGAGATACATTTTCGATCTCAGATTCAGTAAACTCCCGCCCGCGCTTCAATGGAATCCCCATTGTCTGTGGGTACTTTTCGCTGATGAAGGAACCAACGATCTTTTGATCGTCAGAGAGAGGCTTGCGACCGTCAATTGCGTATGAAGATTCCCAACTGCTGTAAGGCATTCCTCCATTTCCCAGTGCCGCCGCCTCTATCCCTGGAATCGTCATGACGCTTGCCAGCAAGTTTCGATCGAAAACATTGCGCTGTTCAAACGTGGTGTATTGTTTTGGCGGGAGCGTGAACCCCATGCGCAATACTCGCTCCGGCTGGAATCCCAGATTCACGTTCAGAAGCTGCGTAAAGTTTCTGATAGCGAGGCTGGCTCCGGCCAACAACATTACAGACAGAGATATCTCTGCCACAACCAACCAGCTGCGCATCGCCCGTGCCCGCGAGCTACCAGTTGCGCCATTGCCGCCATCTTTCAGCGTCTCCACAAGGTCGGGGCGCGATGAACGCAGCGCGGGCGCAAGCCCGAAGAGAATGCCGGTCAACATGGATACGGCAAGCGAGAAGAGCAGCACGTATCCGTTGATCGTGATGCGCGCCTCATTGGGCACATAGTCGGGCGGGATCAGAATTACGATCAAGCGCGTAGCTGCGATTGCGAAGAGCACGCCCAGCACACCGCCAAGAACAGATAGCATGACGCTTTCCGTCAGCAACTGGCGCACTAGTCTTCCCCGGCCAGCTCCGATCGCCAGGCGCATTGCGATCTCGCGCGCTCTCGTAGTTGTCCGGGCCAGTTGCAGATTCGCTACGTTGACACAAGCAATCAACAACAACAGACCGACGGCAGCGAGCAGCATGTGCAGGCTTGAGCTCATCTCGCCACTGGCTGTTGTGATGTTCATGTAATTCAACAGCACGGTGCGCAGCTGGCCCTTGGGAAACTCCTGCGGATGCTCAGCGGCCAGGCGTACATTCAACTGGTTCAGCTGCTGCTCAGCCACTTCTTTGGTGATGCCCGGCCGCAGGCGCAAAATCGCGTGGATAGGAGTGTCGTCGGCAAGATTTGTAGACAGAGGTAGCCAGAACGCCTCACTGGTCCACCATCCAAATCTTGGCGGCATGACGCCGATGATGGTGTAAGGAATTTCGTTTAGCGTGATCTTCTTCCCGAGCGCATGCGGGTCTCCGCTGAACAAGCGCTGCCAGAATTGATAAGTCAGAACAACGACCGCGTCCGGCTCTCCCCCGGGATGAATATCGAATGGCTGAATCGTCCTCCCAATCACGGGTTTTACTCCGAGAAAGTTGAAGGCGTTACCCGTTAAATACACTCCATAGAGACTTTCCGGATTAGTGCCGCCGGTTAGCATCACGGATCTCGGGCTGGTCGCCATGACATCGGCGACAGCGGGGAGTTTTCCAATCTCGACAACTTCGCGCAGGGGATATGGATGCCAAAAGCGCACCGGATCATTCGGCCCGAGCACAGCCGGCGCCCAAATTTCATTGGGCTTTGCATACGGATAAGGTGCGATCAAAACGCCGTATACAACGCTGAAGAGAGCGATGCTCGTCCCGATGCCCAGCATCAGCGACAACAGCGCTACTGCAGTAAAGCCGGGATTCTTTCTGAAGCCACGCAGCGCGTAACGCATATCCTGCCACAATCGCTCCAGCCACACCCAGCCCCAAACGTCACGAGACTTGTCCTTGGCGACCAGAACATTGCCGAACTTTCGCATCGCGGCGTGGCGAGCTTGTTCCGGCGACATTCCAGTCTCGATATTCTCCTGCGTCTCAAGATCGATGTGGGTTTGGATTTCGTCGTCCAGACGGTCGCTACGGCTTTTCCACCAAGTCATGACACGCGCCTTTCGCGGAGAACTGTTGTTACTCGCCTTCCTGAACGGGGGGAGTGAGAATGCGCGCAATCGCATCCGAGAACCGCTGCCATCTCGATGTTTCGTGGTACAGCTTCTTCCGTCCCTTCGCCGTAAGCCGGTAAAACCTGGCCTTGCGATTGTTTTCGGATATGCCGTCCTCTGCAGCGATCAGGCCATGTTTCATAAGCCGCTGCAGGGCCGGATAGAGCGACCCATGACCTACCTGCAACACCTCATCCGACCTGCGTTCGATGGTCTTGGCGATGGCATGCCCATGCGCGCGCCCGAAAGCGAGCGTCTGCAGGATGAGCAAATCAAGGGTGCCTTGCAGAAGGTCGAGTTGGTCGTCGGTCTCTCTAGTCGTCATTCGACCTAAGGCTAGGTTATCTTTTGGTCGAATGTCAAGGGGAGAAGTTTGTTTGGTGACGTGTCGTAGGCGACTTGGAAGCTATCGCCTTTCGTCTCGGCAACCTTAGGTGCATCGTCCCTAAGTAACGAAGACTGGTGACGATGGTTTTCGCGCCAGCTCTTCCGGCAAAATTATTCGCTACAACCGTCCGTGTTCGGTGCTAAGGTAGCTCACACTTTCGGTTACCGATGACGCTGGTGCGGGTACTCTTCGATTCTTGCCATAACCAAAATCAACCCACGTGCACCGGAAGCATGAGTACGGTCCCCCCAAAAAATTGACAAGGAGATTCGTTATGCATGGAGCATGTCTTATAAGTGCAGCATCTCTCGTCCGCAAGCCGTGTTCGATCCTGCTTGCAGTCGCCGCAATTGTGTTCGGCCTGACAACCAAAACCCAGGCACAGTACCTCTCGACTCATCATGTGCGAAATGTCGTTCGCGACAATGTGGCCGCACCCATAGGAAGGCTGCCCGCGAACCAGGTCATGACGCTGAACGTTGTTCTGCCGCTGCGCGATCAGGCAGGACTGGATCTTTTCCTGGAGGATCTCCACAACCCGGCCAGCCCGACCTACCGGCACTTTCTCACCGTATCCGAGTTCACCGAAAGGTTTGGCCCGACGCAGGCAGACTATGATGCGGTAGTGCGTCTCGTGAAAGCGAATGGCTTCACCGTGATTGGCGGCTCACGCGATGGCATGAACGTGCTGATCAAGGGTCCTGTCTCCGCGATTGAAGCCGCTTTCCACGTGAGCATGATGCGGTATCAGCATCCGACTGAGAACCGCGTCTTTTACGGGCCTGATCGCGAACCGACGACAAGCCTGTCGTTTCCTCTCTGGCATGTTTCCGGACTGGACAACTACTCCATTCCACACCCCATGCTGGTGAAGAAGAGCGACTACGCGAAAGCCCACGGTATAAGCGCAGAAGCTGTGGTGTCGCATGCGACGACCGGCTCAGGGCCCTCGGCTTCCTTCCTGGGCAGCGACATGCGCGCAGCTTATGCCACCGGAACGACGCTTACAGGCGCCGGCCAGAACCTCGGCTTGTTTGAGTATCTGGGCACTGACCTGGCCGACCTGAATACCTACTACAAGAATGTGAAGCAGACCAACACCGTGCCCATCACCCTGCTCTCCACGGACGGAACCGGTACCTCCTGCGTGGACAGCCGGGCCGGCGGCCGCTGCGACGACACGGAACAGACGCTCGACATGACGCAGGCCCTCGGTATGGCTCCAGGGCTGGCTAGTCTTGTGATGTACGTTGGCTCGACCGACACCGCAATCATCTCCGCCATGACGACACACAATCCTTTGCCTACTACAATTGGCTGCTCGTGGGGTTGGACGCCGGCGGATCCAAGCACACTTGACCCATACTTCAAGAAGATGGCGGCTCAGGGCCAGAACTTCTTTGCGGCATCCGGCGATAGTTCCACCTGGTCGAAGAGGAATGAAGCGTGGCCAGCGGACGACGCGAATGTCGTCTCCGTTGGCGGCACAGATCTGGTCACCGCCAGCGCAGGCGGCGCCTGGAAGTCGGAGACAGCCTGGGCAGACAGCGGCGGCGGCATCTCGCCGGACAAGATCGCGATCCCCGCATGGCAGCAGATCTCTGGCGTGATCAACTCCAGCAACAAAGGCTCGACAACCCTGCGCAACGGGCCGGACGTCTCGGCAAATGCCAACTTCACCTTCTATACCTGTGCCGATCAGACCACATGCCTGGCGAATGAGTATGGGGGCACCAGCTTTGCCGCGCCTATGTGGGCCGGTTTTATTGCACTGGTGAATCAAAAGTTGGCTTCCGAAGGAGAAAAGCCCATCACATTCATCAACCCAACGATCTACACATCTCCCTATCGCTCAGACTTCCACGACATCACCAGCGGTACATCTGGCAGCTATTCTGCGGTGACCGGATATGATCTGGTGACCGGTTGGGGCAGCCCGACGCCCGGACTGATAACCGCGCTGGCTCCGTAAACAGGACCTGGCATTACACAAGCAGGACTGAGGAGGCCCGGACGTTCGAATCGGGCCTCCTTTGCTTTTGTCCCCTAGCAGAGTTCGCCATCGGTGCAAATTTTCGGGGACAATCGAAGA
>DATGAD010000485.1:0-2884 GCA_035313725.1 Alloacidobacterium sp.
TGCACCACGTCCAGGCACGATCACCATGCGTAACGCGCTCCACTACACGCTCTCGCATCCGGTCAGCACCGTGTCATATTGTCGGTTGCGATTCAGTCGCATAGCTGGAAGAGAACATCGCTTTAGCGCGATCCTACCCCCGATCAGCAACTCGCAGATGGCAGTGCTCGAAGTAAAAACGGAACCGGTGGCTAACCAGGCGCTCTTCTTCTGCCACAACGACCGCGCTTGAACAAACCTTATCGCAGGGCTTTGTGAAGGGCCCGAATTGCCCCTTCATCACTAAGCGGTTCGAGAAAACGGATGGTTCCAGTGCTATCGATAAGAATGCCGCTGGGATAGCTGTCAATCGCAAAGCTTTGCAATACCTCATCCGGAACAAGAAATAAGCCCACGTTTGCAGGCAGGGACTGCCGTACCGCTCCTAAAGTCTTCGTAATCTGCGCATCAGGCTTGTCATCCGTTCCAGTATTCGAGGCAAACGACGTAATGGCGTAGATGGTTGTATTCGCCGATTTGAGATTAGTCGCTACTTTCTCCACAACGCCAGTAGATGCTGGAGCCCACAGCGCTATCGGCAGGAGTATGGTTGTTCCTCCGCGGAGTGCGATTGTTTGCGGCAGAAGTGTGTCATTGGCAGTGACTCGTTTTACCCGCAAAGACATCGCTGGTGCCGTTTGACCAACCAATGCATATCGTTTAAGCGCTGATTGCATCGCGGGAAGGTCTGCACTCTGCGCATATTTCTCATCCGCTGCGATGACGGAAAGCTCAGCGATTAATTCCTCTGCATCCTTTTCACTTCCGTTTGAGCGCAGTTGTGCGGCACAGCGAAGCGCATCGCGAAAAAGAACAGATGTGGAAGCCACAGCACTCTTGTCCGCCGTGGTCAGTGAGCCACTGCCATGCAGGATTTTCAATAAAATCGGCAACTGTTGTTCATCGAGTCGTCGTATAACCTCATTGCCCTGTGCATCCTGTGCCCGCGCTGCATCCACGACCAGATCAAGAGCAAAATGCGTATTGGCATCGTATGGGTACTCGCTCAGCAACGAATCTATCGGGCTCTCAGCGGAGGTGAGCCATCCAAGGCCAAGAAATGTGCGGGCCAGCAGTAGGAAACCGACAGCGCGCTCAGGGGCAGTCGGGTTTTTCAGATACTCGATCAGCGCTTCCCGGGCCTGTTCGTATTGGCGTCCGAGTAGGCAAAGTCGCCCCATTGCCAGCAGTTCGGTCTCCTCTTTTGGCAGATCGAGCGGAACATATTTTGCGCATTCGTTTGCTGCCCGAGCAATGCTGATCCCCAACGCCCATCGGTCCGCATCAGTAAGATCATCGGGCTGCTGGCGGGCATCGTTATAAGGCGCCATAGCATACCGAAAAGCCTCTGTCGGAGGCATAGGACTGGCGCTGTTTTGTGGAGAATCTTTTTGCGCGAATGCGGGAAGAAGCAGCAGGAAGCAAAGAGCAATCATCCGCATGCGCGGCAGAGTATCACAAAGCCGATACGTTCGTCGGCCTTGTGATCTGTCTTTCAGCCGCTACGCCCAATTCCTTCAGCAGGAACGCGTAGTCCATTGCAATTTCTTTCAAATAGTCATAGCGCCCCGAAGCTCCACCGTGTCCAGCCGTCATGTTGGTGTGCAGCAGCAGGGAATTGTCGTCCGTCTTGAGCGTGCGCAGCTTCGCCACGTACTTTGCCGGCTCCCAGTACATCACCTGGCTGTCGAAGAGCGAGGTTCTCACCAGCATCGCAGGATAAGCCTTAGCCTCCAGATTGTCGTAAGGCGAGTAGCTCAGCATGTACTCAAATGCGTCCTTCTCATTCGGATTGCCCCACTCCTCATATTCAGGAACAGTGAGCGGCAGCGAAGCATCCAGCATCGTGTTCATCACGTCGACGAAAGGAACATGCGAAAGAACAGCGCTGAAAAGATCAGGCCGCATATTCGCAACCGCGCCCATCAGCAAACCGCCTGCGCTGCCGCCCTCAATCGCCACTCGCCGAGGATCGCCATATCCGTTGGCAATCAGGTGCTCGACAATGGCAATGAAATCAGTGAAGGTGTTGCGTTTCTCCATCAGACGCCCTGCATCATGCCACGGCTTACCAAGGTCGCCGCCGCCGCGGATATGCGCATAAGCCATCACAAAGCCGCGGTCAAGCAGGCTCAGGCGATTGCTGTTGAATCCGATCGGCAGTGAATAGCCGTACGATCCGTATCCATAAACATAGAGCGGATTCTGGCGCCGCTCGAACTTGTCCTTGCGGTAGACGAGCGAGACCGGAACCTTCACGCCATCCGGTGCTGTGGCGAACAGTCGCTCCGAAGCGTACAGCGTTCGGTCGAAGCCGCCCGGAACCTCAAGCTGCTTAAGCAGCTTCGACTCACCCGACACCACGTCATATTCGTAAACCGAACTCGGTGTAACCAGCGACTGGTAGGCATAGCGGTATGTCGTTGTATCGAACATGCGATTTTGGTGCGGATGGGCGCTATACACCGGCTCAGGAAAGACGATCTCCTGCGAAGATGAAGTCTCCGTGCTGTCTCCCGCAAAACGCGCTAAGCGCAGGTGCTGAAGTCCGTCTCGCCGCTCGCAAGTCACGTAAAATCCTGCAAATAAATCAACTTCCTCAAGCATCACATCCGCTCTATGCGGAATCCGCTCAGTCCAGTCTGCCGGGCTCTCTGCAGAAGCGGTCACCAGCCGGAAATTCCGACCCATGTCATTCACGCGAATAAAGAAAAGCCCGTTGCGATGGTCTATGTAGTACTCAATGTTGTCGCGGCGCGGCGCAATCAGGCGAAACTCCGTCTCAGGCGCATCGGCAGGCAGAAACTGCGCTTCGCTCGTCGTGTGGCTCGCAGCTTCCAGCACG
>DATGAD010000486.1:0-8585 GCA_035313725.1 Alloacidobacterium sp.
CCAACTTCAACCTGACGCCGAAAGGCATCATCGAGAGCCTGAACCTGCGCCGTCCAATCTACAAGAAAACAGCAGCCTACGGTCACTTTGGCCGCTCCGACAAGGAGTTCACCTGGGAAGCGACCGACAAGGCCGCCGCTCTGCGTGAGCAAGCCGGGATTGCAGCAACCGCCGCGAAATAGCAACTCTGCAAGTCAGCGTAAAGGGCAAGCCTTCGGGCTTGCCCTTTAGTTTGCCTGGATTAGCTGTTCCATATATCCAAGTATATGTTAAATGTATATATTTAAATACAGAGGTATACCTATGGCTGTGCCACTCAAGAAAACAAAAGAAGCTGCCCCGGCAAAGCGAGGGCCTGCACGTGTCGGGCGAGAACGGATACTCATTGAATTCCCGGTAAGTCTGCTTCAGCGTGCTGACAGCGCGGCCGCCATGCTTGAGAAAAACAGGAGCGAGTTCATCCGCACGGCTGTAGAACAGCTTCTAAACGACATGGAAAAAGAGAAGTTCGAGTCAGAGCTGGCAGCGGCCTACGCAGCAAATGCTCCGATGAACCTCAGCCTTGCCAAAGAATTCGCTCATGTGGACAGAGAGGGCTTTGATGATCAGTAAGCCCTTCAGGGGGATGGTTGTCGAAGTCAGCCTGGATCCGATGGTTGGACACGATCAGGGACGGTCTCGGCCCTGCGTTGTTGTCCAGAATGATATCGGCAATCGATTTTCCTCGACCACCATCGTTGTTCCGCTGACGGATGCTGCCCATATCAAGAAACCGTCGCCTATTTACGTGCTCATCAAGAAGGGCGATGGAGGAACAACGAAGGACAGTTATGCTCTCTGCGATCAGATTCGAACAGTAGATCAGCGCAGATTTGGGGGCATCTACGGCACGCTAGCGCCACAAACTATGGCGTTTATTGATGAGGCGCTGCGTATCAGTCTGGCGTTATGAAAACAAAATTTGACAGCAAGAAGCGGAGTGCGACCGCCAGCCCGAAGGCGCGAAGATCGAAACAGCATCAGGAGGAAGTTATGAATGCTGTTCAGGTTTCGCATCAGGTCTGGGACCGGGCATGGCAGATGGTCGAGACGCGCAAGCCCGTCGCCGACATGCTTTTTGTCTACGCAGTGCGCACGACAGGCATCTATTGCCGTCCGTCCTGCCCCAGCCGCAGGCCGCTGCGCTCGTCGGTCGAATTCTTTGCCACCAGCGAACTCGCGGAGCGTGCCGGATACAGGGCGTGCAAACGCTGCGCTCCTGGTGAGGCGCATCCGCAGGCGCACATGCTGACCCAAGCATGCGACTACATCGAGCGCAACATCGACAACACCGTCAAGCTGGACAGACTCGGCAAGATTGTAGGCCTGAGCGCCTTCCACACGCAGAGACTCTTCCGCCGCTACCTCGGCATCTCTCCGCGCCAATACCAGCAGGCCCGCCGTATGGAATCCTTCCGCAACAACCTGCTCACCAATGAGAGCGTAACCACGGCCATGTACGACGCAGGCTTCGCCTCCAGCAGCCGCCTCTACGAATCAGCCAATGAACACCTCGGAATGACGCCGACCGAGTATCGTCGTGGCGGCAAAGACGTAGCTATCCGCTACACGATTGCCGATTCGCCTTTAGGAAAGATGCTGGTAGCCACAACTGAAAACGGATTGTGCTTCGTGGCCTTTGGATCGCTCGAAAGCGAACTCGAAGACGAGCTGGCATCGCGCTTCCACGCCTCTGAGCGGAGCCGCGATGAAGCCGACCTGGGCGCGATGGTGAAACAGATACTCGCGCAGATGACCGAGCACCCGGTAGCACTCGAATTGCCGATTGATGTGCGCGCCACTGCTTTCCAGCGCCGTGTATGGGAAGCGCTGCGACAGATTCCCCGCGGCCAGACCAGAACCTACTCGCAGATTGCACAGGAAATCGGCCAGCCAACAGCAGTGCGCGCCGTTGCGCGAGCCTGCGCGACCAATCCCGTGGCGGTGGTCGTTCCCTGCCACCGTGTCATCGGCAGTGACGGCACATTAACCGGATATCGCTGGGGAGTCGAACGAAAAAAGAAATTACTGGAACTCGAAAACGTTCCAGTGAGCAACTGAAAAGGGCCGCGAAAGCGGCCCTCTGAGTTTTACCGTAGACCACCAGTGGCCAGCAAAAGCTCGCCCGACAGCCATCCCGAGTCTGACGACGCCAGGAAAACCGCGATATTCGCAATGTCTTCCGGCTGACCAATGCGGCCAAGCGGGACCTGTGCTTCATGCTGCTTCTGAAATTCGCTGCCAATGAAACCAGCGGAATGAACGCCTTCCGTCTCTACCATCCCGGGGTTGATCGAGTTCACGCGGATCTTCTTCGGGCCCAGTTCCTTTGACAGTGTTTGAGTGATTGCATCTACCGCGCCTTTCGTCGCGCTGTAGACAGACGAAGTAGGAGGTGTGACCCGGCTAGCAACGGAACCGATGTTGATGATGCTTCCGCCCTCGCCGTTGAAGTGCTTCACTGCTTCCCTGGTGGCCAGCAGCAGGCCGAGCACGTTGGTATTGAAATGACGATGAAACTGTTCTTCTGTGACATCTTCAATTGGCGTGAACTCATAAACACCAGCATTGTTTACCAGAACATCGAGCTTGCCGAAAGCTTTCTTGGTCTCGGCAAAAATACGCTCAACGTCATCAGCCTTCGCGACACTTCCCTGCACCGCAACGGCCTTACCGCCCTTGCTGGTAATCTCCTTAACGACGCGGTCCGCGCCTTCCTTGCTGGAAGAATAGTTCACAACAACAGACGCGCCTTCGGCAGCCAGACTCTTTGCGATTCCTGCGCCAATGCCCTTCGATGCGCCCGTAACAACGGCGACTTTACCCTGAAGCTTGCCCATCTCATTACTCCTGTTTCGAAATGTCATCACTTCGACATTTCGATGACTGTCTAATTGATGAGGCAGACCAGAAATGGATGCAGACCTTATTTGTTAAATTGCGGCTAATTGATCGAGGTAGGCTTGCCACACGTCGCGGCTGAGAGAAAGATTTGCGAACTTTCCTTCGCGCTCAATCGTGATCAGGCCCGCCGTCTCCAACTCCTTGATGTGGTGAGACAATGTTGCGGCAGTGATAGGCATGCAATCCCGCAGGCTGCCACAGGGCAGCATCTTTCCGGAAGCGCTGATCTCCTTGAGAATCTGAAAGCGGCGAGGATCGGCAAGGGCACGCGAAATCAGCGTGATTTGACGCGCCGAGAGCCGATTACTTTTTCCCGTGGCCATGTCCAAATGTTACAGGAGTTTACCGTCGCATCCATCGTCAAACGCCCCGGAAGCGGACTGTTCGCGATGGTATGCTCTATGGGGATACCGCGCGGTCCTGCCCCAGGAGATTTTTTCTCTGACCAGGTGACCTTGGAGAATCTATGGCGACAACGACAGCAACACTGCACCATGTAAAGAATCTCGACCTGGCCGATCAGGGGCGCAAGCGTATTGAATGGGCAAACCAGTCGATGCCGGTTTTGCAGACCATTCGCAAGGAATTCATCAAGCATCAGCCTCTCAAGGGCATTCGCGTCGCAGCATGTCTGCACGTAACCACTGAGACAGCGAACCTGATGATCACGTTGCGCGATGGGGGCGCCGACATTGCCCTCTGCGCATCGAATCCGCTTTCGACGCAGGATGACGTTGCGGCATCGCTGGCCCGGGATTACAACATTCAGACTTACGCCATCAAGGGCGAGGACAACGACAGCTACTACTCGCACATTCTCGCGGCGATTGATCACAAGCCCCACCTGACGATGGACGATGGCTGCGACCTCGTGCACCTTCTGCACACCAAGCGCCAGGACGCGCTTGAAGGAGTTATCGCCGGGACGGAAGAGACCACGACCGGCGTAATCCGCCTGCGCGCCATGGCTAAGGATGGCGTGCTCCGCTACCCGGTGATCGCCGTCAACGATGCACTGACCAAGCACCTCTTCGACAACCGCTATGGGACAGGCCAGTCAACAATCGATGGCGTGATCCGCTGCACCAATGTGCTCCTGGCCGGAGCTAAGTTCGTCGTCGCCGGCTACGGCTGGTGCGGACGCGGGCTCGCGTTGCGCGCACGCGGCATGGGCGCGGAGGTCATTGTCACCGAGATCGACCCAACCAAGGCGCTCGAAGCGCTCATGGACGGCTACCGCGTGATGACAATGATCGAAGCAGCCAAGCTGGGCGACGTTTTCGTGACCGTGACCGGCAACAAGAACGTCATCCGCCAGGAACACTTTGAAGTGATGAAAAACGGCGCGATTATCGCCAACTCCGGTCACTTCAACGTCGAAATCGACATCCCGGCTCTTGAGCGCGTTGCCTCGTCCAAGCGCGCAACCCGCGAATTTGTCGACGAATATGCTTTACGCGATGGCCGCAAGATTTACCTGCTCGGCGAGGGCCGCCTCATCAACCTGGCAGCAGCTGAAGGACATCCCGCGTCGGTGATGGACATGAGCTTCGCCAACCAGGCCCTTTCAGCCGAGTACATGATCAGAAACCATGCCAGCCTGGAGAAGAAAGTCTACGCGGTTCCGCAGGAACTCGACAAGCGCGTTGCCCGGTTGAAGCTCGAATCGATGAGCATCGGCATCGACCGCCTGTCGTCAGAGCAGGAAGAGTACCTGGGCAGTTGGTCGGAAGGCACTTAGCCCGCGGTTAAGCTCGACAGAAGGCCTCGATCAAATAGATCGAGGCCTTTCGCTTTGCTGCTCTTGTGCGGGAACCAGCAAAAGCCGGATGATGGGTGTTTAGGCTATTTTTGTTCTGCTGTAACGTCATAGACTTATGAACCATTTGAGCGTGTTCCAGAGTGTCCTGAGCTTCGTAGGTACCTGCCTTGCTCTGTCGGGAGTCGCCTGCAGCCAGCAACAGCCGGCGCCCGCCACTGCATTACGACCCGGAGTACAGCTCATTGAAATAAAAGCACCGGATACGAGCGTTCTGTCCTCGCGCAAGGGCTCCTATACCTTCAAAGTTCCAGCCGGAGACTGGACCGACACCGGCGTCACCGTGACGCTCGGCGATCAGCTGGACTTTACTGCAACCGGGACAGTTACGATTTCTGACGGCCACTCATCCACTCCCGATGGCAACGCGCGGGGATGGAAGGATCTGATCCGCCAGTTTCCTCTCAACAGCGCCAACAGCGGCGCACTCATCGGACGCGTCAGCAATGGCAATGCCTCGGTTCCCTTTCTGATCGGTGCAGGCAAACAAATAGACGTGGCCACCAGCGGCAAGCTCTATCTCAACGTGAACCTGAGCAGCGACCTTACCGGCGACGGCAGCTACTCGGTCACGATGAAGCTGTCGAAGTCGCAAGCTGCGGCCTCCCCTGCGGCAGCAGTCAACCTCGCCACCTCGTTGTCTCCGGATTTGTTCGCTACTATCCCACGGAGGGTTCAGGACCAGCAGGGCAATCCCGGAGACATGGTCAACTTCGCTATCATCGGCACGCAGGATCAGGTACAGAAAGCGTTCACGGCCGCAGGCTGGACCGGAGTCGATAAGACAACGCAGGATGCAGTCGTCCACGGGCTGCTGGCGACGCTCTCGCACGAGGCCTATACGGAGATGCCGATGAGTATCCTCTACCTCTTCAGCCGCCCACAGGATTTGTCGTATGCTCGCGCCGATCCTCTCGCCGTCGCAGCCATTCGGCACCATCTCCGCGTGTGGAAGTCAACGGAAACGGTAGACGGCAAACCGCTATGGGTAGGTTCGGCCACGCACGACAACGGTTTCGAGAAAGACCAGCGTAACGGCAGTGTGACGCATCACATCGATCCCAATATCGATGAAGAGCGAGACTTCATCGAGCAGGGCTTTGCTGCGGCAGGCGTGATGAGTGGGGCGGCCTATGTTACGCCTGCGAACCCGCTCAAAACCGCGGTCACCGCAACCGGTGGGAGCTTCCACTCCGACGGCCGCATTGTGGTGATCGCGCTGCGCTGATCTCTCCTATCTTCATACAGCGTCGGTCAAAACAGGGTAGGATGTTGGCTCAGCAGTGCCATTTTCATCTGTGCATCTGAACAGGCAATATGAAAACTCTTGACCTCCTGTTTGGCCGTCCTTTGGCCACGTCAGACGAACGCGCAGAGCAGATTGGCCCATCAGCCGGCATTCCTATCTTCGGACTCGATGCGCTCAGTTCTGCCGCGTATGGACCGGAAGCCGCACTCACACTGCTTATCCCTCTGGGACTTGCGGGTGTGCACTACATTGTGCCCATCAGCACGGCAATCATCATCCTGCTGGTCATCGTCTATTTTTCTTACAGGCAGACCATCGAGGCCTACCCGCACGGCGGCGGTTCGTACACGGTAGCAACGGAGAATCTGGGCAAGGGCCCGGGCCTTCTGGCAGCGGCTGCGCTGATGATCGATTACATCCTGACCGCGGCGGTCGGCATTTCAGCAGGCGTTGGCGCGCTGATATCCGCCGTTCCCAGCCTGCATCAACACACGCTGGCAATCTGTCTTGGGATTCTGATTATCCTCACGCTGATCAATATGCGGGGCGTGCGCGATACCGGCGTCGCATTTCTCGTACCGACGTATCTGTTTCTGGGAACGCTGCTCATCGTCATCATCCTCGGCTTGTTTCATGTCCTGGTGGACAAAGGCCATCCGGTTCCCATCGTCACGCCTCCAGCACTGCCACCCATAACATCTGCGCTTACCTGGTGGCTTCTGCTCAAAGTGTTTTCAAGCGGTTGTACGGCAATGACCGGAGTGGAAGCCGTCAGTAATGGCGTCATGGCATTTCGGGAGCCGACAACGAAGAATGCGAAGACGACTCTCACCATCATCATCGCACTGCTCATCGTCCTGCTGGCTGGAATCGCTCTCCTCTGCCGCGCTTATGGGATAGGCGCAACCGATCCGGGCGCGCTGGGCTACCAGAGCGTCCTTTCTCAGTTAACGGCCGCCGTGGCCGGCAAGGGCATCTTCTATTACGTCACGATTGCATCGATCCTGCTCGTCCTTTCACTCTCTGCGAATACTGCTTTCGCTGATTTCCCGCGCCTCACGCGTGCCATTGCTCTGCGGGACTACCTGCCACACGTTTTTATCCTGCGCGGACGCCGGCTGCTGTACTCGCACGGCATTATCGCGTTGGTCATATTCACTGGCGCGCTGCTGATTCTCTTTGGCGGCGTCACCGACAGGCTCATTCCGCTCTATGCGATTGGCGCCTTCCTCGCCTTCACTTTGTCTCAGGCGGGCATGGTGGTGCATTGGTATAAAGAGGGACGCGCCGTCGGCCGCATGATCGTAAACGGCATCGGCGCAGCCGCAACTGGCCTGACTCTGCTGGTTGTGCTCGTGGCCAAATTCCTTGACGGCGCCTGGGTAACGGCCATCCTGATCCCGGCGCTGATCATTATTATGAGCATGGTCCGCCGACACTACGACCACACGGCGAAAGAAACAGCGAATCCCGAGCCGCTACGCGTCGACGACCTGCAGCCTCCGCGCGTGATTATCCCCATGGACAAATGGAATCGCATCAGCGAAAAAGGTTTACGCTTTGCGCTGGCCATGTCCCCGGAGGTCGAGGCGGTCCACGTCGATTGCGGGGATGAGGACAACAGCATCTGCAACGTATGGGGAGACACCGTCCTTGCGCCGATTCGCGCCGCCGGCTTGCCCGAACCACGGCTGACTACCATCAAGTCGCCCTATCGCTTCTTCATTACGCCAATCGTGGAGCACGTTCTGGCCGAACAGAAAAAATCAGGCGACCGGCAGATTGCCGTGATTGTGCCTGAGCTGGTAGTCAAGCACTGGTACGAAAATCTGCTGCACAACCAACGCGCCAACATGTTGAAGCTCATCCTGCTGGTAAAAGGCAATGAAAATGTCGTCGTGATCAATATCCCGTGGTATCTGCACAGGTAGCCGACAAGCGCGCATGCCATAGCATTCTTCCGCGTTTCCATATATGTTTTCTACGACGTAATTTTGGGGTGGTGCACTGATGTCATGCGGCAAGTTGTTTCTGCTTTTCGGAGTTCTAGCGCAGTCCATGTACACGTATACATTCGCGCAAACAAATCGTATCCAATACGACCAGCAGTCTCGCGTATTTCGGATCGACGGTGACAGCGTGACGTACGCATTCGGCATCAATGAGGACAATGCATTGCAGCCTCTCTATTGGGGAGCACGCCTCGGCGCAAACGACAATCCGGGACCGGCGCACGTCTACAGCGGCCCTGCCTCGTTCGATCTGTCATCAGGATCCACTCCGCAGGAATTTCAAGGGTGGGGAGCGGGCCTGTTTTATGAGCCCGCGCTCAAGATCACCTTCCCCGATGGGAATCGCGACCTGGTACTCCACTATGTTGACCACAAAATCGACGGCGATACTCTCACCGTGCATCTCAAAGATATTTCGCGTGACGTCATGGTTGATCTGAAATACCAGATTGACCCTGAGACCGGGGTGCTTGGTCGCTCTGCCGTTATTACGAATAAGACGAAGGAAGCTGTGCTCATCGAGCAGGCCGCGGCAGCCGCGTGGTCGCTGCCGCAGGGCACT
>DATGAD010000487.1:0-7161 GCA_035313725.1 Alloacidobacterium sp.
ACTCCGCCGCGATTGGATGTGTAGAGCAGATCAGCTTTGTACGTCCCGGCGCGTTTCGTTTTCACCGTGATATTGAACCACTCGCCCGGCTCCGTCCAACCCACGTAGAGCTGGTTCTCCGGAGGCTTCACCCTGTTGTAAGGATTGTTGTCGATCTGGTCGTGAAACTTGGTGTACGAGGTATCGACGCTCTCGTCCATGCGGAACTGATTCAGATAAGTCCCGTCCGCCGGATTCAACCCGCCGCTGCCAAGATTTTTTTCCGTCGTATCGAAGTAGGCCACGCCCGGTCCGCCCCGGTCGTAGTAAGCGCATTGCACGCGCCCCGGAATCGCCTGCGCTCCACCCTTGTAGCGGCTGTCCTCATAGGGAGTGCCTTTGTAATGGCTTTGAAAATCTGCATCCTGCGCATGAATTGCAGCAGAAGCGGCGAGAAGGCCCAAAGCAGGCAAAAGCAAGAAGTATCGCAACACATTTCCCTCAGAGAAATCAGTCTACGGGAAATGATACTGGCAGTCGTTATTTCTTCTGGCAGGTGGGGCACCAATATGCAGTTCGTCCGGCCAGATCGGCGCGCTCAATCGTCGTGCCGCACACAAAGCAGGGCTTGCCATGCCTGTGGTAAACGTAATGCCCTTCATCGTCACGCACAGGCCCGCTCTTGTGCGGACGATCCTTCGCAAGCGTCGTCACATAACGTGTGTCTTTGACACCTGCACCCAACAGCTTCTTCGCGTCCTTCCAGATGCCTTTGAGCGCTGCCAGGTCGACGTCCTTGCCCGGCCGCAGCGGATGGATCCGCGCACGGTACAGCAGTTCCGCGCGATAGATGTTGCCGATCCCCGCAATCACCGATTGGTCCATCAGCAGCGCGCCAATCGGAGTGCTGCGCTTCGCAATCTTCACAAATGCAGGCTTCGGATCAGAACCGGCAATCAGAGGATCAGGCCCGAGCCGCCGAAGCAGCGACTCCCACTTCGCCTGCGTGAAGATCGAAGTATCAGTCCCGCCGCGCAGCTCAATCCAGTCTGACTTCGTGTAGATACGCAGCCGAAGCGCGCCTTTTACAGGAGGGAAGGGCATCTTGCCCTGATGAAAATCTCCATACATGCCCAGATGAACATGCAGAATCACATCGCGCCCAAAGTTGTAACCAAGATGCTTGCCGACAGCATCGACACGCAGCAACTTACGTCCATCGAGAACTTCAGCATCGGCAAACCCGCTATTCGGCGAATCCACCCGCACGCGCTTACCCGCAAAAGCCGCAGCATGCTGTTCTGCGAAACGATGTATTTCATTTCCTTCGGGCATATTTCTTGACTGAGCTTACGCGATAGCCCGCGTAGTTGGCTCGGTCTTCCGATTGCGGGGAACCGGACGGACCTCACGCTCAATTGTGACAGAGAGCGCATCCTGGGCAGATTCCAGGTCGAATTGCGCCTGAAGGCGCATCCAGAACTCCGGTGACATGCGGAAATACCGAGCCAGCCGTAAAGCGGTGTCGGCAGAAATGCTCCTGCGCTCGTGAACAATTTCCGAGATGCGCGTGACCGGAACGCGAAGAGCTAGTGCCAGCGCGTTAGCTGACAGTCCGAGAGGCTTCATGAATTCCTCTCGGAGCATCTCGCCTGGGTGCAGCGGGGGCATCTTCTGCGTCCCCGTCCTAGTGGTAGTCAACGATTTCGACTTCGTAGGCATCGCCATCTCTCCACGCAAAACAGATCCGCCACTGATCGTTGATGCGAATGCTCCATTGTCCTTCGCGGTCGCCGCGCAGCTTTTCCAGCCGATTTCCTGGAGGCTCCGCTAATTCTTCGACGCGGATCACATTTTCTATTTGCCGAAGCTTGCGAAAGGCGATTCGTTCTATAGCCGCGAATCGACGGCTATGAAAACGTTGAGCAATGCGTTCCGTTTCCTTATCAGCGAACGAGCGAACCACTGATTGAGCGTAGCACGTTTAACGCACAGCGGGAGGTGAAAAAAGCTATGGCTTTAATTCCAAACCATCCGCACTGGAACCGCCTCGATCCGGCAAAACATATCCGGCTCCATCCTGTTCAACTGCGCCCTGAATTTCTCAGCTTCTTCGCGCGTATTGAACATAAGCGTGTTGTAAACCTGTCCGGCTCGCAACTGTTCGCATTTCCAAAGAGTGTCAGTCATCACAAGTACTCCAGTCTTCACTTCTATAAACACAAAGGGCGCGCTAACGTTTCGTTTGAGCGCGCCCTTTTCAAGTCTTACTTATTGCGCTCGATCACTTTTTCTCGTCAACATCTACATACTCAGCATCGATGACGCCTTCGTCCTTCTTCTCATCCGCCGTGCCGGCCGCTGCCTGTGCTCCGTCCGTCGGAGGAGCGCCAGCCGCTCCACCTGCGGCGTTGGCCTTGTACATGGCCTCGGCCAGTTTGTGCGATGCCGCGGTCAGTTTCTCCCGGGCTGCATTCAACTCAGATGCAGAAGGAGTGCCTTCGAGTGTCTTCTTCGCATCAGAAAGTGCATTTTCCACATCGGTCTTGTCGCTGCCGGAAACCTTATCGCCGTTCTCCTTCAGCATCTTTTCGATGTTGTAAACAAGATTGTCGAGCCCATTACGCGCCTCAATCTCGTCACGCTTCGTCTTGTCCTCAGCCGAGTGCGCTTCCGCGTCCTTGGCCATGCGATCGACTTCCTCTTTGCTCAGACCCGAAGATGACGTAATCGTAATCTTCTGGTCCTTGCCTGTGGCGTTGTCTTTCGCCGTCACGTTCAAAATACCGTTTGCATCGATATCGAAAGTAACTTCGATCTGCGGTACGCCGCGCGGAGCCGGAGGAAGGCCGCCCAGCTTGAACTTGCCCAGCGTGCGGTTCTGTCCCGCCATCGGACGCTCGCCCTGCAGCACGTGCACTTCAACTTCCGTCTGTGAATCCGCCGCCGTCGAGAACGTCTCCGTCTTTTTCGTCGGAATCGTCGTGTTGCGCGGAATCATCGGCGTTGCCACTCCACCCAGCGTTTCAATCGCCAGCGTCAGCGGCGTCACATCGAGCAACAGCAGGTCCTTCACTTCGCCCGACAGAACGCCGGCCTGCACCGCAGCGCCAATCGCAACCACTTCGTCCGGATTCACGCCCTTGTGCGGTTCCTTGCCGAAGAGATCCTTCACTACCTGCTGAATGCGAGGCATGCGCGTCTGTCCACCGACAAGAACGACCTCATCGATCTTGCTCGCATCCACGCCGGCATCGGCCATCGCCTTCTTGCAAGGCTCCAGCGAACGCTGAACCAGGTCCTCGACCAGCTGCTCCAACTTGGCGCGCGTCAGCTTCTTCACTAGGTGCTTCGGTCCGCTTGCATCGGCTGTGATGAACGGCAGGTTGATCTCCGTCTCCAGCGCCGTCGAAAGCTCAATCTTGGCGCGTTCCCCTGCGTCCTTCAGACGCTGCAGGGCCATCTCGTTGCCCTTCGCGCGCAGATCAAGACCCTCGTCCTTCTTGAATTCATCGATCAGCCATTCCACAATCTTCTGGTCGATGTTGTCGCCGCCCAGGTGCGTATCGCCATTCGTCGACTTCACCTCGATTACGCCTTCGCCTACTTCCAATATCGAAATATCGAAGGTTCCACCGCCAAAGTCGTAAACGGCAATTGTCTCGTCCTTCTTCTTGTCGAGACCGTAAGCCAAAGCCGCAGCCGTCGGCTCATTCACAATGCGCTTTACATCAAGGCCCGCAATGCGTCCGGCATCTTTCGTCGCCTGGCGCTGCGCATCATTAAAGTACGCAGGAACGGTGATGACGGCTTCCGTCACCGGCGTGCCAAGATAATCCTCAGCCGCCTTCTTCAGCTTCTGCAGGATCATCGCCGAAACCTCAGGCGGGGTATAGTCTTTCCCCTGCGCCTCCACCACAATGTGATCGCCCTGCTGCTTCACCTTGTACGGGACCATCTTCATTTCGTCGTTGACTTCGTTAAAGCGCCGTCCCATGAAGCGCTTGATCGAGTAAATCGTGTTCTCAGGATTGGTGATAGCCTGGCGCTTCGCCACCTGCCCCACCAGGCGCTCGCCGCTCTTGGTAAATCCCACGACGGATGGCGTAGTCCGCCCACCCTCTTCGTTGGCGATCACCTTCGGCTCGCCGCCTTCCATTACGGCTACGACGGAGTTCGTCGTACCCAGGTCAATTCCAATAATCTTTGCCATAATCGTCTGCCCCACTGCCTCGCATTGTGCTGGCTATAGCGTTGATGTAACTACATTAGCTTCGCACTTGAGTCAAGTATTGTCAACTTATCTGATGCGGAGAATTATACCCAGGATGCAAGCTTTTGCCTCTGTTCTAAGTCATTGATTTCGCTTACCATAGTCTCGCTCGAAACGTCCCGGTCGCTCCGGCGACTATTCATTCGAACCGCACAGACCGCTATGGCTCCTGATTCAATCCATTCCGAAGAACCCGTTTCCGAGAAATTCGTCTACGACGCCGTCGAGTACCCCGGCTTCGCCTACGCCCATACCCACCCCGATCAGCTTGCCGTCATGGCCCTGCTCTATGGACTCGAGCCGCCGCCCGTCGCTACCTGCCGTGTCCTCGAAATCGCCTGCAACGAGGGAGCCAATCTTATCCCCATGGCCTACGCCATCCCCGGAGCGGAATTCGTAGGCTTCGACCTTGCCCCTGAGTGCGTAGCCCGCGGGCAGCAGCGCATCAGCGAACTGGGCCTCAAAAATATCCGCCTCTTCGCCGCCGATCTGCTGAAAGTCGGCCCGGAACTGGGTGAGTTCGACTACATCATTGCCCACGGACTGTACGCCTGGGTTCCCGAGCCGGTGAGCGACCGCCTGCTCGCTCTTTGCGGAGAACTGCTGACGCCCAACGGCGTCGCATTCGTCAGCTACAACGCCCTGCCAGGCAGCTATCTGCGCCTCATGCTCCGGGAAATGATGCTCTTTCGCACGCGGGGAATCGCCGATCCCGACGAGAGGATAAAGGCCGGAGTCGATTTCATCGCCGCCGTGGCAGAGACTCAGCCGGAAGGCAAAGTCAATCGCGCGCTTTTCGAAGAACAGTTGAAGAGATTAAGTGTGAAAAGGCCGCATGTCCTTTTTCATGACGACTTTAGCGCCGCCTATCGTCCCGTCCTTTTTTCCCGGTTCATCGAGCACGCCAGCCGTCACGGACTGCAATATCTCACTGAATCCGAGCTTCCCAACCCAAACGATCCCTGCTTCAAGCCCGAGTTCCAGCGTGTCATCCATGCGGCATCCACTGATCTCATCGCACAGGAGCAGATGCTCGATTTTGCTCGCATGCGCTCCTATCGCGAAACCCTTCTCTGCCGTTCGCACCATCAGCTGAAGCGTAAGTTCCCTCCGGACGCCTTCGACCGTGTGCTTTTTGCCTCATCCGTTGTTTCCGAAGCCGCCGAGAACGATTCGGCCCGTTTTTACACGCTCAGCACAGGATCGAAGCTGCGCTGTGTCCAGGCGCCCACCATCGCCGTGATGGAAAAACTGACTGCGGCGTGGCCGCACACCGTTACCTTTAATGAACTGGCGTCCATCCTCGCGGAACACGGTCTGAACGATCCCGGCAAGACAGCCATGTTGCTGCTGCAACTGGCCACCGCCCAGATGCTCGAGTTGCACCTCTGGGCTCCTCCGCTGGCAAAGGAGCTCTCCGAGCGCCCACGAGCCACCGCAACCAGCCGGCTCGACGCCCGATCACGCGACTACACCTCAACCCTCTGGCACGTCCAGCTCGATCTCACCGACGAGGTCGGTCGCCACTGCCTGCAACTGCTCGACGGCACCCGCGACCGCGCCGCGCTGCTCGAAGCCATCAAAATCCAGTTCCCGCAGATCCTGGTCGAAGAACTCGAACAGAGCATGGAGCCAAACCTGAGATTCGTTTACCGCGCCGGCCTGCTCGAAGCCTGACGCTTCGGCGCAGCCTGGCTATTCGGGAATCAAGTCTTCTAGCGGCCTGAACTTTCGCGTCTGCTGGTCGTAAGCCTCAATGGCACCAGTCAGGATGTCGTAGTACCAGCCATGAACCTGCAAAGTGCCCTTGGCCAGCCCGGCGGCAACTTCAGGATGCGTCTTGAGATTGCTCAACTGGGCAACGACATTGGCACGAATCAACGTTGTATGCTGCGCCCGCTCATCCCCCATCGGATCCCCCGGCTCGCGGTATTTCCACGCAGCCTCAACGTATTTGAGCCACTTATGGGTAATCGGCAACCGGCTCATATCCCTCTTGTCAAGCACGGCCTTTACCGCTCCGCAGTCAGAATGACCGCAGAGAATGACATGATGCACCTTAAGGACTTCGATCGCATATTCAACCGTCGCTGAAACGCCGCCCGGAGTTTCTCCAAACGGTGGAACAACATTCCCGGCATTGCGGCAGATGAACACATCCCCGGGTTCAGTCTGCAAAATCAGATCGGGAACAATCCGCGAGTCGGCACAGGTAATAAACAGAACATCGGGAGCCTGGCTCTCCGCCAGCAGATGAAAATGGTCCTTCCACTTCGGAAAGACATCCTTGCGAAACCGTAGATAGCCCTGGAGGAGATTTTTCATGCCTTTTTCTTTGTAACAGACAACCGTTTCATGGCCGCCAATTCCTCTTCCCACTCTACTAATTTGTCATCCTGAACGGAGTGAAGGATCTGCTTTTCGCCTCGGCAGGGGAGCAACTCGAAGCTATTAAAACGAACGTCAGTTCGTAGTAGTCCCGTTGAGCAGCCAGGCACACTTCTCAACCCGCTTCTCGCCGTCGTGCACCGAAAAGACCTTGGGCGAGCCACTGGCCGTAGTGCTCCAGAGCGAAACCCCGGCATAAGCCCCGTCCTTGCGAACAATGTAGTAAATCATGTCGAGGTAACGAATCTTGTTCATGTCACCGTTGTAGTTACGAACAATCCGCCGCAGCGCTTCGAGGCCGGCTTCCTTCGGCGTCATACCCTGCCGCATGCAATCGACGATGGTGTGAGCGCCCGCAATCTTGATGTTCTCCTCGCCCGAGCCGGTAGCGCCCGCCGAGCCCACATCCTGATCGGTGTAACAACCGGCTCCGATGATCGGCGAGTCGCCCAGCCTGCCGGGAATCTTCCACGCCTGCCCGGAAGTCGTCGTTGCGCCCGACATCTCGCCTTTAGCGTTGA
>DATGAD010000488.1:0-2158 GCA_035313725.1 Alloacidobacterium sp.
ACGGTCCATGCCCACGCATTGCGCAGTCTTGTTGAGTGGGTGCCTCGCTGCAAGACTGCGAGATCCACAATTAGCAGGACGGCCACCAGTACGTGAAATCCAACCCAGTATGAGATGGACGCTCCGGCGATCATGATCAGCGCTGGTTCAGCAAACGTATCGTTTCAAGCATCGTGTTGCCGACGATGGTGAAGCTCTTTGCGCTGATTTTGTCCATCGTATCCTGTGCCGTGTGCCAGTATGCGTTCTGATATCCGTAGTTGAGGTCGATGATATCTGCGGACGGAACGCCGCGTCTTACAAACGGAAGATGATCGTCAGAGTCGGTCGTCTGCTCCTGAAAGAAATAAGACTGATCGCCATTCTTCGCCGCCGCGCGCTTGACGAGATCAAGCAGCCACTGCGTTGAGTTCGAGTCGCGTTGAATGTCGAGATCCTTGTCGCCGATCATGTCGAGAATAATAAAAGCTTTGATGCCCTTCAACGTCCCATCGTTCTGCCATTTTGCTGCGAGATGACGGCTGCCATAGGTGCTGTCAGAATCAGACCATTCCTTGAACGCCTCTTCGCCGTCGAAGAAGACGAGCCAGACGCTGTATCCGTCGAGCGTACGACCGCGCAGGTGATTCGCCATTTCGATCAGCAGACCGGTCGAAGAACCGCCGTCGTTTGCGCCGACGAAATTGATGTTGCGCAACGGGTAGTTTGTTTCGTAATGCGATGCCAGCACGATCACGCCATCTTTTTTGCCGGGGAAGCGGACGATGAAGTTGTGCATCTCCTCGGGGCCGGCAGGGGTGTTCATCGTGAAGGTGTCGACTTCGAGGTTGTCCTTTGCGAACTGCTTTTTCAGGAAGGCTTCGGCCTTGGCATGGCCGGGGCTGCCTACCCAGCGTGGACCGATCGAGACGAACTGTCGCGTGTATTCGAGCGCTCTTGCTCCGTTGAAGGTGTCTGATGTTGGTGCTGCGTGGGTGATCGTTGCCAGGGCAAAGCTAAGCAGGAAGCACAGCTTAAAGCGTCGCATCAGGACGCGGCCTCTTCCTTCTTACGTCTGCGGCGGCTTGGATGCACCATGAAGGCCACGCCGATGCTGACAAGGTAGAGCACAAGCATGGGGGTGGCAAAGACGCACATGGTGAGAATGTCAGGCGTGGGCGTGATGATGGCCGCGATGATAAAGATGATAAGGATCGCATAACGCAGGTTTTTCCATAGAAAACGCGCGTTTACGATGCCGAAAAGCGCCAAAAACATCACCAGGATCGGCAGTTCGAAGGTCACGCCGAGTCCGAGAATGACAGTCAGGAAGAGATCGGTATATTCATTGATCTCGATGAGCGGGTTGAAGTCTTTATTGAAGGTGAACAGGAAATCCAGGGAGCCGGGGAAGACCCAGTGATAACCGAAAAAGGCCCCAGCGAGAAACAGGCTCACCGTGGCGATCATGAAGGGGGTTACGAAGCGTTTTTCGGTTTTGTAGAGCCCTGGAGAGATAAAGAGCCAGACCTGATAGAGCACGAAGGGCGCAGCGATGATGCAGCCAGCCATGAAGCTGATCTTCAGGTACAGGTTGAAGCCGTCGATCGGGTTGTGGTAGTTCAACAGCGGCGGCTGGTGATGCTTGATCAGCGCGTACCGTATCGGCCTCTCCATGTAGCTGTAGAGCTTTTCATGAAACGCGTAGGCGACGAAAAATCCGGCGACCAGGTAGATGACCGAGTGCACGATGCGGCGGCGGAGCTCCTCAAGGTGTTCGAGAAGGCTCATTCCGGGCAGTTCTGCGCGTTCTGACATCGCGCCGCGGGCGCGGTCTATGAGATCAACCATGGTGGATCGGGGCCTGTTCGCTTTCGGTAGTTTCAGAGCCCGTTCCGTTTACGGCTTCGTGCGCGGCTTGCTCTTCTTTGATTACGGCTTCCTGGTAGCCGGGATCGATTTCCGCTACCGGCAGGTCCTTGTTGTAGGGCCACTCGGTGGCGCTTACCGGCTCCCCAGTGCTGGGCGGCTGGATCGTCGGCTGCGGAGTCGCAGGCTCGGGCGCTGTCGTGGTCGTTACCACAGTTTCGGCGGGGAGTTGGGCGGCTTCGGCCTCGGGTTTGGCTGCGGCAGCCTCAAGCTGCTTTTGGCGCTCCTGCTGCTCCATGGCCCGCAATTC
>DATGAD010000489.1:0-15235 GCA_035313725.1 Alloacidobacterium sp.
TGTCGACGCGCAGAAAGCGACGATCGACGCTGCCAAAACGGATATCGCCTCGTACATTGCAGCGGAAAAGACAGCCGAGGCCAATGTCGAGCATGCCAAGGCCGATCTTGAGCAGAAAAAGCTCGATTACGATCGTTATACGGCGTTATATGCGGAAAAACTGGTCTCCAAGGCCGATTTTGATGCCAAAAAGGCCGCTTACGATACCGATGTGGCGACCCTGAACCAGAGCAATGCGGCTCTCGCGCAGGCAAAGGCCCAGACGGAGTCGGCTCGCGGACACCTGGGAATGCAGGTCGCTACGCTGCGTTTCAACGAAGACGCTTTGAGCAAAACGGTCAGTGTTGCCCCATTTGATGCCCTGGTGACGAACCTGCCTGTGCGCGAAGGCGAGACAGTGGTCGTCGGCATCCAGAATGCGCAAGGCTCGACGCTAATGACGCTCGCCGATATGTCGATCATCACCGCAGAGGTCAAGGTAGACGAGACCGATATTGTGAACGTCGCTCTCGGCCAGGAAGCGGATGTGACCGTGGACGCGCTGCCGGGCAAGGTCTTCAAGGGACATGTCACGGAGGTTGGCGATCAGGCCCTGCTGCGGTCGACCGGTGTCGCTACCAGCCAGTCCACCAGCGGAACTGAAGAAGCGAAAGATTTCAAGGTTGTGGTTACGGTCGATCAGGCAACTGACTTACTGAAGCCCGGTCTGTCGGCCACGACCAAGATCACGACCGCAAGCAGGCCGAATACCCTGTCGATTCCCATACAGGCGCTCACGCTTCGCGCACCCGACGATCCAAAAGACAAACCGCATCTTCAGAATGCGTCGGCTTCGGCTGCTTCCGGATCTGCGACCGATGCTCAGAAGGAGCAGGGCGTTTTCGTGATACGCACCGATAAAAGCGGCAAGATGCGGGTGCACTTTGTTCCGGTGACGACCGGCATCACGGGGACGACAGACATTGAAGTGACCAGCGGGCTGAAGGAAGGCGATGAAATCGTTACGGGCACCTATCGGGTCTTGCGTAATTTAAAGGACAACGCGCTCGTCAAGCGAGACACGACTCCTGTGACGGTAAACAAAGACGATAGCGATTCTTCTTCGTCGTCGTAGGTATGCGAGAATCAGGAGCGGGTAATGACAACCCAGACAACCATGGAAGCTGAAGAGCAACTCATCACCGGCGCAGGCAGTTCGTCACCGAACGGCCCTGGACCGGGTGACATCATCGTGGTGCACGATCTGTGGAAGACCTATGACATGGGCTCCGAGCAGCAGGTGCACGCGCTGCAAGGCGTCTCTGTGCGCATCAAGCAGAACGAATACGTTGCCATCATGGGGCCGTCAGGATCGGGCAAATCGACGCTGATGAATCTGATCGGCTGCCTCGATACTCCCAGTAAAGGCGAATATTGGCTCAACGGGCACTTGGTTAGCGACCTGAATGATGACGAATTGGCCCGGATTCGCAACCGGGAGATTGGCTTCGTTTTTCAGACCTTCAATCTGTTGGCTCGCGCTACGGCTTTGCATAACGTCGAACTGCCACTGATTTATAACGGCACGCACGCCGCTGAGCGTATCGAGCGCGCCGAGGCCGCCCTGCGGGCTGTCGGTTTGGGCGACCGCATGCATCACA
Organism: Alloacidobacterium sp.; assembly: GCA_035313725.1. GTDB lineage: Bacteria > Acidobacteriota > Terriglobia > Terriglobales > Acidobacteriaceae > Alloacidobacterium. The sequence continues at coordinate 1,641 of DATGAD010000489.1, forward strand.
AGCCGAACGAACTATCGGGCGGCCAACGGCAGCGTGTCGCGATTGCTCGCGCGCTCATCAATCGGCCATCGATCATCCTGGCTGACGAGCCGACGGGCAACCTCGATTCGAAGACCGGCGATGAGATCATGGCCCTGTTCGATGAATTGCAGTCAAAGGGAAACACGATTGTGCTGGTTACGCACGAGCCGGACATTGCCGAATATGCGCATCGCGTGGTGATGATTCGCGACGGCAAAATCTTTTCGGATCAGCCTTCATCCCGCGTCCGCAAAATGGGAGAAGAGGCTCATTCTTAATAAGTTATTTCGTTATATCTTTGAAAGGAGCGCCATATCCCGGCGCTCCTTTTTTGCTGTCCCCTCGTCTATCAGTTTCAGATTTTCTGCCGATAGAGACTCCGTAGGCTGCTGCACTTTGGCGGCGAGCCTGACGATGTCGACGAACCAGGGGAGCAGTGGTGGCGAGTTTCACAGAGTGGACTGGGAATACTGTCGCTGAGGAGTCAATCGCCGCTGGGCCGCGACCCGGCGAACCGTTGCGTTTAGGCGACATGGTAGGGCGCAGCCTGATCATGCAGCGGTTGTTCGCGCGTCTGCGGCAGGCTGCACCTCACCTCCGCATTGTCACAATTGAAGGCGAAGCGGGAACCGGCAAGGCGCTCACTGCGCGTACGCTGCACTCCCTTGGGCCTGCATCGGGCTCAGCATTTGCCGTTTGTTCAGCGTCGAGGTTTATCTCGAGTGAGACGCAGTTGCTGCTGGAGGAGGTTCGCGGAGGCACTCTTCTCCTTACGCGGCTCAGTGAGCTCAGTCCCGATCAGCAATCGCGGTTTGTTGATTTCCTCGAATGGTGGGAACACAGAAGCGGGCGCGATTCACCGGGCTTTTTCCCTCGACAACTCTTTGTCAGTTCATGCAGGCCGCTGCGTCAACTGTCGGCGAGCGGTGAACTGCGCGCCGACCTTTCCTACCGGCTCACCGCAATTCGTTTTGAGCTGCCGCCGTTGCGCGAGCGTCGCGACGACATTGCGCATTTGGCGGATTGGTTCGTCGCACGTCATGGCATAGCTCACGGCAAACCGCTGCGCGGCCTGGGGCCCGGATCGCTGGCGCGTCTTCTTTCTCATAGCTGGCCGGGAAATGTGCGGGAACTGGAAACCGTCCTTACCAATGCCGCCATGGAATGTCCGGGGCAGTGGATTCGTCCGATTGACATTCCGCCGCTTCTAAATAACGCGCAATCACCAGCACAAATGACAAGCGATGTCGATTCCGAAGATGACCCGAATCTTGATCGCATGATTCTGCGGCATATTCGCCAGGTGCTTCTAAAAACAGATGGGAACAAGCTGCGCGCCGCGCAACTTCTTGGCATCAGCCGCTCGACTTTATACCGATTGCTCGATTCCGACAGCCTAGCTTCGTAGCGGGGACTCCCCTCCCCCTGTTTTGTACGGAGATTCTTTGTTTTCTATAGCTTACGAGCGAAAATCTCTACGGAGATCGTTTATTTTCAGCGAGTTAGCCCATCACGGAAGAAGGCATGACCGTTTTCGGCCATGCCTTCTGGTTTCTCTTTCTATTTTAGCAAATTTGGCGGTAATTCCAGTCGCCGAATTCTTGAGAGTAAGTCTTTTATAATCTTAAAGTTGAGAGATTTTTCCCGTATCAGGGGTCTTGACAAGCTTTGCACTGATCCTTCTCGGCGGCAACTGAAGCAACAGAGACTTCATCGGAGCGATTTTTTCGGTTTGGCTCCTGAAAATTCGAGCTGAGGAGGTCAGACGGTTTGCTTCTCCTGGGCAGGTGTTGACTGCTTTGTCGGCTGACGATGTGCGCTCCAAGTCTGTACGGCACTGCCAATCTCAGACACTTCATGAACAAGCGTGTCCAGGAGTGCGTGCACGTCTGAGGACCGAGATAGGCTGGCGCTCTGTCCTGCCCAGAGAGGAAGCAATTCGGGTCTCCCTGCCTTCTCCGCCGGTATCGACAGGTGCCGCACCAGCGCGCGTTGCAGGGGATAAGGCAGGATCTCCGCATCTTTCTGGTTGAGTTCATCGACCAAGCGGTTCCGGATGCCGCGAGCAAGCCTTCCGGTGAACCCGCGAGTCAGAGCAGTCTGCTTTGCGTGGTCGCTGAGCAGAGCGGCGCGATGATATGGGTTTGCGCCGGATTCCTCGCACGCGAGAAAGGCCGTTCCCATCTGCACACCCTCCGCTCCGAGAGCGAAGGCTGCCATGATTCCGCGTGCATCTCCAATTGCGCCTGCGGCGACGACCGGGAGACTCACCGCATCGACGACCTGTGGCACCAGTGCCATCGTTCCTGTCAAGGAATCTTCGGACGACTGCAGAAAGGAGCCGCGATGGCCGCCCGCCTCAAAGCCGGATGCCACAATCACCTCCACACCCGCCTGCTCCAGGGCAATCGCTTCGTCCGCGGTGGTCGCGGTTCCAATCAGCGCGACTCCCTTGCGGCGGAACTCATCCAGAATTGACTTCGAGGGGATACCGCAAATAAAGCTGAACGCCGGAATCCCTTCGTCCAGCAGAACCTGTACCTGATCTTCGAAACGAATCGGTTCATACGGGTGGTAGGAGGGCAACACTCCTCCGACACTCTCAATATGTTTTGCCAGAGGAGCGAGGCTGCGCTGGAATGCCTCTTCCGTCGAGGTGAAGGCTCCTTCGTCTTCCATGGAAACCCACAGGTTCATCGCAAATGGCTTCGACGTGAGTTCTTTGATCTCGCGAATGACTTTGCGGATCGCCTCCGGTTGGAGGCCATGAGCGCCGAAGGAGCCGAGTCCGCCATAGTTCGAAACCGCCGCAGTAAGCCGCTGCGAGGACAAGCCTCCCAGCGGACCTTGGATAATTGGGTATTGCAGTCCCAGGCGAGAAGTCAGTCGATTTTCTGTCCAGGATTTTGAGCCCACCTGATTTGCCATCGTGATCCCCCCGTGTTCTGCAGAAAAAGCGGGAGTTCACTCCCGCTCTCTCAGTTGTTGACTTCGAACGTCAGCTCAAGCATGACCGGCAGGCCCAGAGGCAAGCTGGTTACTCCTATAACAGACCGCACGGACATCCTGCCTTCGCCAAATACGTCCCGAAGAAGCTCCGATGCCGCATCCGCGACGAAAGGCTGGTTAACCTCCGCGTCTCCAGATGTAGCCAGGTAGACTCTCACGCCAACGACCCTCGTCACGCGATCCAGCGATCCCAGATGATCCCTCGCAACGGATAGAGCATTCAGGGTCGCTGTTCGCAAAGCATCACGGCCGGCATCGGCATCGAGTTCCTTGCCCAGGCGCCCGACGTATTGAGGCTTGCCATCCTTGATCGGCAGCATTCCGCTGAGGAAGAGCAGGCTACCGGACTGAACGGCCTCGACGTATGCGCCAAGCGGATGCGGAGTCTTGGGGAGCACGATCCCGAGTTCCTGCAGCCGACGCTCCGCGCTGACCGGCTGCAAACTGCCCAGGCTTACCATTTGCCGCTGTGCGCACCACCGTCCACGTGCAGCACCTCTCCAGTAATCTGTCCCGCCTCAGTAAGATAGACTACAGCGCTCGCAATATCCTCCACAGTGGAGATCGTGCCCATCGGCGACAGGGTCTTCAGGAAATCCTTCGGGTTGTCTTTGTGAAGGGGAGTATCAACAGGCCCGGGCGCCACTGCGTTGAAGCGGATGTGCTCCTTCGCATACTCCGACGCCAGGCTGACAGTGATGGACTCGAGACCGCCCTTCGTGACCATCTGTATCGATGCCGGGACGCCATAGACGGGATTTTTGACCAGGGAGGTTGTGATGGCCACGACGCTGCCGCCCGACTTCTGAGCAAGCATCTGCTTAACCGCCAGCTGGGTGATGTAAATGTAGCCTTCGATATTCGTGGAGACCAGCGTATGAAAATCGTCGGCGGTGTAATCAACGAAGGGCTTCGCCATAAAGATACCGGCATTGTTGACAACCGCATCAATCGAGCCAAACTTCTGAACAGCGGCGTCGACCACCTTCTGTGCGGTGGCGGCGTCCCCGATGTCTCCGTCCACTAACACAAGCTTGTCGGAAGACTTCAATTCAGCTGACTTCGTCGCGTTGCGAGAAGTGCCCACTACGTTATAGCCGCGTTCCAGGAACGCTTTAACGATTCCAGCGCCGATTCCTTGAGAGGCGCCCGTCACAATTACCGTCTTTTGATTACTTGCCATACATTACTCCTATTCCTTGTGTGCGGATGACTGCTAACCAAAAGCCATCCGCGAGTTCTGCCGCGCAACGCGTGTTGCTTCGTCCACGCTACATCAAAAGAGATTCAAGTAACCAGATATTCGATTCATAGAAAGTTACATATCCGCAACTGCTTTCGCCGTAATCTGAAGAGTTCACTTTCCCTTTTTGGCGATGATGCGAGAAATACCTATGGTGTGTTGCGCATCCATTTTGTCAGCAGATTGGGAGGAAGCGCTAAAAGAGTTATGTCGAACCATATTGGAGACACGCCTTCATTGCTTGAATCGTTTTTAATTGTGAAGAATCACTGTAACTTGTGAACGTGGAGTCTGCGGTTACGACTGGAGATGACGATGAAGCGCACCATTTTGAAAGACACGACGAACGAGAACCATCTCGACTTTGCGGGCGACAATCTGGCGATCAACCTCATCAACACTCGTCGCATGGTCGCAGGGCAACTGACGGACACTCTGCAGAGCGATAGTGACGTGAAAGCGTGGCTCAAGCGGCTCGAAGTCCCGGTCGCGAAAGGGGCACTCGCTTTCAGCGATGGAGTGTTGCTGCAAAGGACAAGAGAGCTTCGCGAGATTGCGCTGGCAGCTGTTCAGGATCGAAAGTCCGGGAAGAAACCTTCGCTGGCTGCGCTCAATAGATTCCTGGGAAATGGGCCGAGTCAGGCGGCGATTACGACTGATGACGCGGGGAATATTCGTGTGACTCGCGTCTACGGCAAAGAGACGGTCGAGGCATTCCTGGCTCCGGTCGCGGAAGCGGTCGCCGATCTGCTGGCGAATGGCGACTTCGACCTCGTTCGGCATTGCGAAGGCAAGGCGTGCGTCATGTGGTTCTACGACCGCACGAAAGGCCACCGGAGAAGATGGTGTTCGTCGACAGGATGCGGGAATCGTGCAAAAGTAGCTGCGTTTCGAGCGAGAGCAAGCCATATCTGAGTGTTTTGCGTGTTTGCAACGTTGTCTTAGGTGCCGCACGCTCCTATAGTGGTTCTGACAGAAGGCGGAGGCCGCAATCAGCAGGACGATCCGCCCTAAAATTTGCTTTCATACTACGGGCACGATTCACCTGCTTTGCCATGGGCGAGATATGTAATCGAAAGGGGGACACGGATGAATTCAACCCTGGTCAGCTCGATCATCTTCGCATCCGTCTTTGCCGCGGCTCTCGTCGGGATGGCTGTTCGGCGGGCAGTTCCCGAAGATCACGTCGGATCGGATGCGAAGGAAGTCGTAAGGCTCGCGACTGGGCTCATTGCGACGATGGCCGCGCTGGTTCTCGGGATGCTGGTCTCTTCCGCAAAATCTTCCTACGATGCTCGCAAGAACGAGGTCGCGGAGATGTCCTCGGAGATTCTCTTCATTGATCGCTTACTGGGACAGTATGGCCCGGAGACGGGGGAAATCCGTGCCGAGTTTCGCCAGACGGTGGAGGTCGGTCTCGAGCGCATCTGGCCAAGCCAGGCGTCCCGGCAGTTCGAGCTTAGACCGGGGGACCACGGTAAAATTCTTGTCGACAAGCTGGAGCTAATGGCGCCAAAAACTGATAAACAGGCCGCTACCAAAGCCCAGATCATGACCCTGGTTATTGGCTTACGGCAGACTCAATGGCTCATGTTTCTCAAGACGGAGCAGAACGCAGTTCCGCCTCCACTCTTGCTGGTCCTGGTCTCGTGGCTGGCCGCCATCTTTGTCAGCTTTGGTCTTTTCGCGCCGCCCAACACCACCGTGGTTGTGGCACTGGCCCTTGGAGCAATGGCGGTTTCCTCTGCAATCTTCCTCATTCTGGAGATGTATACGCCATTCACTGGAGTACTGAAGATCTCGCCGACTCCAATTCTCGATGCGCTGAGCCAGATGGGAGGTTGAAAGGCGACGGGTTGCGGCCGGCTCTCACACACACCCCTGATACACTGCGTTCTAAGCCACATTGCCATGAAAAAGCTGCTTTCCCTAGCTCTAGCCTCCTTTTTGCTTATTCCTACTTTCCATCATGCACAGGCCGAGCAGAGCGCTGCCGATCGAAGCAAGGCTCTCAGCGCGCTCTTTGCCGAAATGTGGGAAGACCGGCTGCAACACTCGCCTGAGTTTGCTTCTTCGATTGGGGACAAACGATGGAACGATCAGCTCACTGATTACTCGGTGGCCGCCTATAACGACCGGCTGGCGCGCGGGCGCGATTATCTGCTGCGTCTGGCGGCGATTGATACAACGGGGTTGAGCGATCAGGAGCAGCTGAGCAAGGATCTGATGGCGCGTCAGCTGGCTGAGGAGCAGGAGGCGGCTAATTTTAAGCCGTGGGAGATGCCTGTCGACCAGTTCAATGGCTTGCAGTCGGAGCTGCCGCAGCTTGTCTCTCAGCTCAGTTTCGAGACTGTCAAGGATTACGACGATTACATTGCGCGGCTGAAGAAAATTCCGACGGCCTTTCAGCAGATCAGCGACAACATGATGACGGGCATCGATGATCATCGCGTGCCGCCGAAGTATTTGCTGGAAAAAGTGCTGGTGCAGGTGAACACGATTGCGCAGGAGAAACCGGAAGATACTCCGTTTGCGCGGCCTTTGAAGAAGTTTCCGGCTTCGGTTCCGGCGGCTGATCAGGAGCGTATTAAGGCAGAGATGCTGGACGCGATTCAGAAGCAGGTGCTGCCGGCATACACGCGCTTTGGGAAATTTCTGCAGGGCCAATATATTCCGGCGGGGCGCACGGAGTTCGGTGTCTGGTCGCTGCCCGATGGCGATAAGTACTATGCCTTTCGCGTTCGCCAAAGCACGACGACCGATCTGACGCCTGACCAGATTCATCAAATCGGCCTCGATGAAGTGAAGCGCGATGAAACAGAGATGCTGGTGATTGCGCAGAAGCTGGGATTCAAAGATCTTGTTTCGCTGCGCGCGTCGATTGCCGGCAATCCCAAACTGCATGCGACTACCAAAGATCAAGTGTTGGATTTGTATCGGCATGACATCGACCAGATGAAGACGAAGCTGCCGGACCTCTTTGGCCGCTTGCCCAAAGCGCCACTGGTCGTCGAGGCGGTGCCGTCCTTCATCGAGAAAGATCAGGCTCCGGCGTATTACGAGCATGGAACGCCGGATGGGAAGCGTCCGGGGACGGTGTACGTCAACACGTATGATTTTGCGCATCGCTCTCTGGCGAATGTCGAGTCGATTGCTTATCACGAAGGATTGCCGGGGCATCACCTGCAAATTTCGACCGCGCAGGAACTGACCGGATTGCCGGAGTTCCGCAAGTACATGCATTACACGGCATACGGCGAAGGCTGGGGGCTGTATGCGGAGCGGCTGGGCAAGGATGTTGGCTTTTATCAGGATCCCTACTCTGACTATGGGCGGCTCGAAGCGGACATATTTCGTGCTATTCGTCTTGTCGTGGATACCGGCGTGCATTCCAAACACTGGACGCGCGACCAGATGGTCGACTTTTTCAAGGCGCATTCCGGACTTGATGATGCGACGATCAATGCTGAAGTAGACCGCTACATCGCGTGGCCTGCTCAGGCACTGGGGTACAAGATGGGCCAGCTTAAGATTCTTGAGCTGAGGGCGCGCGCGCAGAAGGAACTGGGCGCGAAGTTTGATTTGAAGGCGTTTCACGATGAGGTGCTGGATTCGGGGGCTCTGCCGCTGGATGTGCTGGACGAGCGCATCACCACATGGATTGCGCAGCAAAAAGGGAAGTAGGCTAGTCTGAAGACTAGTGCGGGGAGCAAGATGAACGAAGACCTTTCTCAAGTTCGCGTTGCCGTTCTTGGTGCCGGCAAAATGGGTGGCATTCTTCTGCAGGCGTTTCTGAAGCAGCAGCTTTTTACACAGGACCAACTAACTGCCACGGTTGCACATGAAGAGCGCGCGCAAGTGCTCTCGGCGCAGTGGGGTGTGGAAGTCACGACGGACAACGTGGAGGCGGCGAAGCGTGCCGATCTGATTCTGCTCGGAGTAAAACCGTTTCAGGTGGCCGATCTGGTGAGCCAGATTAAGCCTTCGCTGACTGCTGACAAAATGCTGATTTCCTTCGCGACGGGGGTGAAGACGAGCACGATGGAAGAGGCTTCGGGACTTACGATTCCAGTGATCCGCTCCATGCCGAATACGCCTTCGATGCTTGGTGTGGGTATGACGGCGCTTTGCCGCGGCAAATATGTCACCGACGGGCAGATGCTGATGGCCTCGCGCATCTTCGAGACGATTGGCCGGACAGTCATAGTTGACGAGAAGCATATGGACGCCGTGACGGCGCTGTCTGCGTCGGGTCCGGCATATATCTACATCATTCTGGAATCGCTCGCGGAAGCGGGTGTGAAGGTTGGACTGCCACGCGATACGGCCACGCTGCTGGCGGCGCAGATGACCTTTGGCGCGTCAAAGATGGTGCTTGATACGGGGTATCATCCCGCGCTGCTCAAGGATGCGGTTACTACTCCTGCGGGCTGCACGATTGATGGCATTCTGGAACTGGAAGAAGGCGGCCTGCGAGTTACGTTGATCAAGGCCGTGATGCGCGCGGCGCAGCGTGCGAAGGAACTGGCTGGTTGAGGTCAGCGCTGGAAGTCTTCCGGCTTGTCTTTTTTCCAGTCCTCGAATGACTCTTCGAGCGTGTACTGGTACGCGTATCCAAGCTCCTGCAAGCGACGGGGTTCGATGTTCGTGGAACGGTAGAGCTTGCGGATGCGCGTGGGCGAGATTGGCTGCTTGATGCCGAAGATGCTGGCGATGAAGTCAATGGGATAAGAGATTCCGAGAAGTAATTTGCGGGGGATCGAAAGCGGGGCGCGTTTGATGCCGCCAACCTTGCGAATGGCATCCACATACTGGCTCAATGCCGGCGTCGGCTGCACTGAGAAGTTCAGCAGGGTCACGCCTTCGCAGCTCTTTTTCTGATAGTCGATGCCGAAGAGAAAGACGTTGCTTAATTCTTTTACGTAGCCGCCGGCTTTGCGCGTGTCTTTGTTTCCCATGTAGACGAAGTAGCCTTTTACCAGACTGCGCACGAGACGCGTGACGTTGCCGCCTTCGCCGGGGCCGAAGACTACTCCGGGGCGAACGATCAGAAGCTTATTTCCTGGCGCAGACTTCTGCCAAGCCTTATGCATCTCCTCGGCGACCAGCTTCGAGCCACCGTAGGGAGTTTCCGGGACGGGCAGTGTTCCTTCGTGCTTGGCATCCTCTGAGGGGCCATAGGGCGAGATGGAACTGGTGAAGACGACATGGCGGCAATCAACCGCAGTTGCGTAGTCGCAGACGTTTGTAGCGCCCTGGAGATTTGTCTCGTAGTATTCGCGCGGCTGGTGGCCCGGTTCACGATGGACTGCGGCAAAATTGAAAATCAGATCGGCTTTAGGCAGCTTGTCCAGCGGTGCCGGCTGGCGAATATCATGCTGCACAAAACGCGCTTTGCCTGATGCCAGCGCGGCCTGCAAGGCGGCCGTATACTGCTCCGTTCGCGGAGGGCCAATATCGACAAGAACAACCTGCTCGACGCCCGGCTCCTGCAGCAATCGCTGCGCTGTGTGAGTGCCGATAAAGCCCGTGCCGCCAAAGATGACGATTTGTTTCACTTACGGTTCCTTTTCGGGGGTGTGAGATTTGCAATGAGCACGGATTACTTCCCAAATATATCGAGAAGGCCGGTTGGCAATTCGAAAGGGAGGAAAGCAGTCCGGGCTGGCTTGCTATATCCATCGATTTCAAGCCTGAATCAGGTTCAGGAAGCGATCCGCGATGAAACCGATGTTGAAATGCCGCTCCGCATAGGCACGCCCATATTGCGCGCATGCGGCTCGCTCATCTGGCTGATTCATGAATTCCTTTGCGGCGGCAACAAATTCTTCCGGAGAGTCGGGTGAAACCACCAGCCCTGCCTTTGCATTTCGTATGACTTTCGCCGCCTGATTCACATTCGGCGCGGCCATCAGGATTGGCCGGGCAGCGCAAAGATACGTAAGCGTTTTCGATGGAACAGCAAACTTCCCCGCGTCGGAATCAAGCAGCGCGATGAGAACATCTGCGGTTGCTATTACCTCCGAGAGCCGCTCATATGGCTGAAATGGCTGCAGGCGAAATGCGTCCCGGCTCAGACTTTTCGTTTGCTCGCGCAGCCAGTCTGCCCCAGCGCCAGCCGCGTTCACAATGAGAATGGCCTCGCGCGTTGCATCCAGATGTTTCGCTAATTCCAACAACAACTCGGGGCGATGCTTCATGCCAAGCGTGCCTGAATACATGAAGCAAAACTTATCTGCCACGCCATTTTCGCGTGCCCATGCGTTGTCCTTTGACATCGGCGTGATTTCGTCGAGCGGAGACCAGTTTTCGATCAAGTGGATTTTGTTTTCCTGAATCCCCCAATGTTTTACGTAGTCGACGAAACTATCTGAAATGCAAACGACTGAATCGGACTGCTGAAGCAGTTTCTTCTCCATCGACTCATAGTATGCGCCGCCAATGTCTGCCAGGATTTTCTGCCGGCGCGCGAGAACGAAGCGGACAGCCATGCTGTATACGTCCTGCAGCCAATAAATAAATTTTGCATTCTGTTTTTTTGTGGCTCTCAACAAGATCTTCTGTCCGTCCAGCGGCATATTCGCCGAAAGAACGACATCGGGTTTGAAACGACCCAGCGCTTCAGCGACCACTTTTCCATATTCAATATCAGCGGCGCGACGACTGCGGATCGAGTGTTTATCAAACTCTCTTGTGATATTGAGACCGCAGATATTCAGATTTTCAAATACATTGGTGTTCTTGACGGCGCCTTTGGGGGTAGAGGTATTGCCGGAGAAATAGACGTGCTCTACTTCATGACCACGGATTGCCAGTTCGCGGCTCAGTTGAATCTGAAACGGGTGCCCGCAGAACTCATTGACAAAAATCCGCATTCATTAACCTTTAAAAAAGTACGACTCACCAAGCAAGAAGTAATTTTCCCGCTACCGGAAACCTATCCTTGAGCTGCGCTGGGTACTCCTATTGCCAACTCCAAAGGTGTAAGGCGAAGAGCTGCACCAAAGGGAAGAGTTAACCATAAAGCTCTTGGTGCGTAATCAGTTTACTGGAAAAAGGGCAGAGGCTTCCACTCTTAGTGACACCACAAAGGTTTACTACCCTTATTGCGGTGAAGCTGAGTCATTTACTTTTTGCTTGGTTTCTTTGCTCTTGTCCTGTGCCCTTTGGGTCGTCTCCTTGTTGGAATCCTTTACTTTTGTGGAAGGTTCTTTGTCTGGATCGAAGACCTTTTGCGTGCCTTCCTTCGTCTTGTCGTAGGCCTTTGTCGAGCCCTCCTTTGTCTTGTCGTAGGCTGTTGTCGAGCCCTCCTTCGTTTTGTGGTAGCCCTTCGTTGTGCCCTTCTTGACACCGTTACCAGTGCTCTTCGCGGCATCCTTCGTATCGGTTCCAGCAGTCTTCATATCCTGCGAAGCGGTCGAATCTGATTGCGCAAAGGATGCGGTGGAAATGCCGAAAACTAGGGTGGATGCTAAAGCCAGGGGAGCAAAATGTTTGATCATACGCTGTATTTTCATCGCGTAAGGTGAGATTCCTGAGGCCGGAAAAGAGTTGTCGTCGCGAAATGGTTAGAATGGTGGTCAGGCGGGTATTTCTTTGACTACAAGCGCAATACCGCTTTTCCGGGCTGAGACATGGCACTCAAAGGGCGTGCAACGCTTTGCCTGGGCTGTTCTTGTCTATAACGTTGCTGTCATTCTTTGGGGTTCCATTGTGCGCGCCACAGGGTCTGGCGCAGGGTGTGGAGAGCATTGGCCGCTTTGCAACGGCACGGTCATCCAACATTTACCTCGCATCGAGACGATCATTGAGCTGACGCATCGCGCTACCAGCGGCGTGGCTCTCATCGCGATACTGGCTTTACTCGCGTGGACCTTCGCAGCAACAACAAAACGACACATAGCTCGAGTTTCAGTTGTTGCCGCCGCGATATTGACCTTCAACGAAGCGCTTCTTGGAGCGCTTCTCGTGCTTCTGGGTAAGGTTGCGCACGACCAGTCGGCCTCGCGCGCGGTCTATCTGTCGCTGCATCTGGCGAATACGCTGCTATTGCTGGCTGCGCTTGCGCTTACGGCGCATTTCCTGTCGCGTCCGATGGGATTTATGCGCGGGAGCGTTGAGTATCGTTCTTTCGGCATCGCATCCGTCGGCATGCTGGCTACGCTCTTTGTCGGAGTCAGCGGCTCACTCGCAGCGCTTGGCGATACGCTTTTTCCCGCAACATCTCTGCGCTCGGCGCTTGCGCAGGACTTCTCGGCGAATAGCGCATGGCTGTTGAGAATTCGCTGGATTCATCCGACTTTGGGATTTATCGCGGGTGCTTTTATCTGTTGGCTTGTCTTCACCGGCGCGTGGAGTGGAAGAAATCGCAAATTGGCGATTGGTGTCGTGGGGCTGCTTACGCTGCAATATGCGCTGGGCTTTGCGGATATTGCCTTGCTGGCTCCAACATGGATGCAGATCGTGCATCTGCTCGGAGCTGACATCCTTTGGATTTCGCTTGTGATACTTACCGCCCGGCTGTGCGTTGTTCCTATCGGCTGCACAGAAGGTCTCTGCCGCGTTTAGCTTTTCATCATCCTCAAGGTTTTTTCAGTCCGGTGAGAAGCTCCGCTTTCGGTGATTTACTGCCTTCCTCAACCGTATAAAGCCTGTTCACTTCGAGATTCTTGAACGTATCCACCTGGCCAGAAGGCCAATGGATTTCCAGCAGATCGACGATCTTCGCCTGATCGAGTCCGAAGTGAAGGCGCAGATCGCTTTGCGAGTAATAACTTCCTCCGCTGCGCACCTCGTCGATCAGCAGCAGTGGCTTGGCGGAAGCGGGATCAGTTTTTGCGATGACTTTTACACGCGCGCCTATGCCGGTGCGGTTTGATTTTATGCCGATGGCTTTGATTTTGATCCAGTTGCGCTTCCATTCGGAATCGCAGCGGAGCAGCTGCGGCAGGGAATTGACGCAGTTGACGACGATGTCGATGTCTCCGTCGTTATCGTAATCGCCGAAGGCACATCCGCGCGCGGGCACGGCGGCGGTGATTCCCGGACCGGCTTTGTCTGTGACCTCTTCGAATCGACCGTTGCGGAGATTGCGATACAGGTATTTGTGCTCTGCGTAGGGAGCTTCGGTTTTCGAACTGCTCACTTCGGGATATACATGGCCGTTGGCTACAAAGATGTCCAGCCATCCATCGTTGTCCATATCGAGGAAGCCGAGGCCCCAGCCAAGATAGCGCGTGTTGACGCCCAGGCCTGAAAGATATGTCTCATCTTCAAAGCTGCCGTCGCCGAGGTTCTCATAGAGGGAATCTGTATCGCCGGC